>DATLIE010000167.1:0-6356 GCA_035539635.1 Burkholderiaceae bacterium | reverse complement strand
CGACCTGCTGCGCGACGCCTCTCCGTCCTTCGGCCCGAAGATCGAGGCGCTGGTCGTCTACAACAGCAACCCGGTCGCGGTGGCGCCCGAGTCGAAGAAGGTGGCTGCCGGGTTTGCGCGCGAGGATCTCTTCACCGTCGTCCTCGAGCACTTCCTCACCGACACCGCCGACCATGCCGACTACGTGCTGCCGGCCACGACCCAGCTCGAACACCTGGACGTGCACGGCACCTACGGCCACACGGACGTGATGTTCAACGAGCCGGCGATCGCGCCGTTGGGCGAATCGAAGCCCAACACGCAGATCTTCCGCGAGCTCGCGGCGCGCATGGGCTTCACCGACTCCTGCTTCGCGGACGACGACGAGGAGCTCGCGCGCCAAGCCTTCGACTGGGACGCGATCGGCACTCCGTTTGAAGCCCTGCGCGAGCGCGGCTGGGCGGCGCTGCCGCTGCCCGAGGCGCCGTTCGCGAACGGCGGCTTCCCGACTTCGGACGGGCGTGCACGCGTGGACGTCTGCGGCCTGGGCGTGCCCGAACACGTGCCGAACTACGAGTGCGCCGAGAGCACGCCGGCGCTCGCCGTGCGTTACCCGCTGCAGATGATCTCGCCGCCGGCACGCCACTTCCTGAATTCCACCTTCGTCAACGTCAAGAGCCTGCGCACGGTGGAAGGCGAGCCGCTGCTCGAGATCCATGCCGACGACGCGCGCGCACGCGGCATCGACAGCGGCGCGATGGTGCGCGTGTTCAACGACCGCGGCGAGTACCGCTGCAAGGTCGAGGTGAGCGAACGCGCGCGACCCGGCGTGGTCAACGGCCTGGGCGTGTGGTGGCGCAAGTTCGGCCCCGCCGGCACCAACGTCAACGAGGTCACGAGTCAGGCGCTGACCGACATCGGGCGCGCGCCGACCTTCTACGATTGCCTGGTCCAGGTCGAAGTGGTCGCGTGAAGCGCTGGGTGCGCGTGGCAGGCATCGGCATCGTGGGTGTGGCGGCGCTGCTCGGCGCGGCCTGCCTGACGGTGGGCTGTTCGACGATCGGCTACTACGCGCAGTCGGTCGGTGGGCACCTCGACCTCGTGGCGCGCGCGCGGCCGATCGGCGAACTGGCCGCCGACCCGGCCGCGCCGGCCGCGCTGCGCGAACGGCTCGCGCTGGCCGCGCGCATCCGTGACTTCGCGGTGTCGGACCTTGGCCTGCCCGACAACCGCAGCTACCGCCGCTACAGCGACCTCGGGCGTCCGGCCGCGGTGTGGAACGTGGTGGCCGCGCCCGAGCTGTCGCTCAAGCTCGAAACCTGGTGCTTCGCGGTCGTCGGTTGCGTCGGCTACCGCGGCTACTACGAGCGCGCAGCGGCCGAGTCCGAGTCCGAGCGGCTGCGTGCGCGCGGCCTGGAGGTCAGCGTCTATGGCGTGCCGGCGTACTCGACGCTCGGCAAGCTCGACTGGCTGGGCGGCGACCCGCTGCTCAACACCTTCATCGGTTGGCCCGAAGGCGAGTTGGCGCGCCTGGTGTTCCACGAGCTCGCGCACCAGGTGGTGTTCGCCAAGGACGACACGGTGTTCAACGAGTCCTTCGCCACCGCGGTCGAGCGCATCGGCGTGCAGCGCTGGCTCGCGCGCCATGCCAGCGAGGAGGCGCTGCGCCAGTACGCGCAGCTCGACGCACGGCGCAACGCGTTTCGCGCGCTCACCGGCCGCTACCGCGCGCGGCTCGAGGCGCTGTACGCCAGCCCGGCGGACGATGACCAGCGGCGGCGCGACAAAGCCGCGCTGATGGCTGCGCTGCGCGCCGACTACGCCGCGCTCAAGGCCGACCCGAGCAGCCCGCTCGCCGGCTTTGCCGGCTACGACGGCTGGTTCGAGCGCGCCAACAACGCCAGCTTCGGCGTGCTGGCGGCGTACAACGAACTCGTACCCGGCTTCGAGCGCCTGTTCGAGCGCGAGGGCCGCGACTTCGGCCGCTTCTACGCCACGGTCGCGCGCCTGGCCGCCTTGCCCAAGGCCGAGCGCCACGCGACACTCAACGCACCCTGAGGAGTTTCACTCATGCCCGACATCAAGATCCACCGCGACCACTCGCTTGGCCTGGCCAAGGCGCGCAAGGTCGCCTGGCAATGGGCCGAGGAGGTCGAGAAGAAGTTCGACATGGCGTGCACCGTGGTCGAAGGCGAGTACAGCGACACGGTGCAGTTCACGCGCACGGGCGTCAGTGGCCGCCTGATCGTGGCGGCCGACCACTTCGATCTCGACGCCAAGCTTGGCTTCCTGCTCGGTGCGTTCAGCAAGACCATCGAGGGCGAGATCCAGAAGAACCTCGACGCGCTGCTGGCCAAGCACAGCAAGCCGGCCGCCAAGAAAGCGGCAAAGAAGTAGCGCGCGGCGCTACTTCAGCGACTCGATGAGGTCGACGTACTCCTGCATCGCGGCGTTGCCGTCCTTGCCCTTGACCTCGTTCCACGCGTCCCACTTGGCGCGGCCCACCATGTCGGTGAAGCCGGGGCGCTTGCCGTCGACGTCGCCCACGGTCGCCTGCTTGTACAGGGCGTAGATCTGCAGCAGCGTCGCGTTGTCGGGCTTCTCGGGCAGGCTCTTGCTCTCGGCGACAGCCTTCTCGAACGTGGCTTTCAGGTCGGCCATGGATGGCTCCTCTTGGGGTTTGATGGCATGGACGCGATCGATCTTAGCGGGCAACGTGGCCGCGCACGAGCAGGGGACCACGCATGAGCGCCAACGCCGCACCGCCCGAGCGCATGTCGCGCGTCGACCATGCGTGGCTGCGCATGGACACCGACGCCAACCTGATGATGATCGTCGGCGTGTGGCTGCTGGCGCCGAGGCTGGCGCAGGACGAACTCGCCCGGCGCGTGCAGGCCTCGCTGCTGGCCTACCCGCGCTTTCGCCAGAAGGTGGTCGAGGACCCGATGGGTGCGCAGTGGGTCGAGGACACGGCCTTCGACCTCGGTCACCATGTCGCGCGCGAAACGCTGCGCCCGAAGCCCGGCGAGCTTCCGCTGGAGGCTCTGAAGCGCCGCGTCGCGGAACTGTGCGCCCAGCCGCTCGACCCGTCGCGCCCGCTGTGGCAATTCCACTTGATCGAGGACCTGGACGGCACGCAGAGCGCACTCGTCTCGCGCGTGCACCACTGCATCGGCGACGGCATCGCGCTGATCTCGGTGATGCTGTCGATCGCCGATGGCGGCAAGGCGCCGCCGCAGCGCAAGCCGCGTGCGGCCGCCGAGGCCGACGACGAACACGACTGGATCGCCGACACGCTGATCAAGCCCTTCGCCGAGTTGACCATCAAGGCGATCGGCCTCACCGGCCAGGGCATGGGCAAGGGCCTGGAGATGCTCGCCGAGCCCGCGGGCGGGCTGGAGGTGGCGCGCCTGGGCCTGCAGGTGGCCAGCGACGTGGCGGCACTGGCGTTGATGCCCGACGACTCGCCGACGCGACTGAAAGGCACGGCCACACCGGGCAAGCGCGTCGCCTGGAGCGAGCCGATGCCGCTCGACGAGGTGAAGGCGGTGGGCCGCGCCTTCGGCGTGTCGATCAACGACGTGCTGCTGGCCTGCGTGGCCGGCGCCATCGGCGACTACCTGCGCGACAAGGGCGACGACCCGACGGGCCAGGAGATCCGCGCGATGGTGCCGGTGAACCTGCGCCCGCTGTCCGAGGCCTGGAAGCTCGGCAACCGCTTCGGCCTCGCGCCGCTGGTGCTGCCGATCGGCATCGCGCACCCGGGCGAGCGCCTGTACGCCGTGCACGCGCGCATGAACCAGCTGAAGACGAGCTACCAGCCGCTGCTCGCGTTCGCGGTGCTCGCGGTGTCCGGAATGATGGTCAAGCCGGTGCAGTCGGCGATCACCGGCCTGTTCGCGAAGAAGGCCACCGCGGTGATGACCAACGTGCCGGGGCCGAAGGAGCCGATCCGCTTCTGCGGTCGCACGGTGAACCAGGTGATGTTCTGGGTGCCGCAGTCAGGCGACATCGGCATGGGCGTGTCGATCCTGTCCTACGGCGGCGGCGTGCAGTTCGGCCTGATCACCGACGCGCGCATGTGCCCCGACCCGGAGGCCATCGTTGCCGGCTTCCGGCCCGAGTTCGAGAAGCTGCTGTGGCTGGCGCTGATGGCGCCGTGGCCGGCGCTCTGACCTACAGCGTGCCCGCCTTCCAGCGCTCTTCGAACTCGCGCTTGCTGCGGATGAAGTGGTTCGCGCACTCGATCAGCTGGTCGGTCGTCGGGTTGCCTTCGCAGCTGGCCGGGCGCCTGTAGTAGGCGGCCCAGGCGCGCTCCTTGCGGCGCCGTTCGTCGGCGCTCGGCTGCGGCGCCGTGGTGGCAACCGAGGACACGTCGGGCACGGGCTCGGGGGGGGGCGGCGCCGCCGGGCGGACTGGCGGCGCGGACGGGCCGGCCGCGGTGGACACCGCGTCATTCGCGGTGGCGGGTGCGCGGGCGGGCGCGGGCGACACGGCCGGCGCCGGCTTGGGCGCCACGGCCAGCGCCTGCGGTGCGTTGCCCTGCGGCAGGCGGTCGAGCATCAGGAACACCAGGGTCGCGCCGGCGGCGCCGATCACGATGCCCAGCGCCAGCGTCCAGATCCAGGCGCCGTCGCGCCGGCCCGTCGCGGCCGCCGCGGCATCGCTGGTCCAGTCGCTGTCGCTGAAGCTCATCGCGCGGGTGCGTTCTCAGTCCTCGAGCTCGGCCTTGGCCATCTCGACGTCCAGGGTCTCCATCGCGTCGGCCGGCTCGCAGGCCGCCGCGTCGGCATAGAGCTTCTCGGCCTCCTTCATCTTCTTGTCGCCGTCGAGCATCACCAGCCCGTTGGCGTACTCCACCATCGCGATCGCGCTTGCGGGGTGGAGCTTGAGCGCCTGTTGGAACATCTTGACCCCGGTCGCCTTGTCCGCGCCCTGCGTCCGGCCGAGCAGCGAGCCCACCTTGTCGATGACCTCGGCGTGGAAGGTGCCGAGCGCGATGTGCGCGTCGGCATGCTTCGGGGCGAGCTTGATCGTCGTTTCCAGCGCGCCCTTGACCTTGGCGCCCAGGCCCTGCGCCAGCGCCTTGGCCACGCTGATGCCCTGGCTGTAGCGGCCGAGCGCATAGGCCTGCCAGTAGTACGCGTTGGCGTTCTTCGGCTCCTCGGCCTGCTGCGCCGCAGCGCGATCGGCGATCTCCTGGAACATCGCAAGCTTGGTCTTCTCGCTCTTCTCGAGGTAGTTGGCGTAGATTGCCTGCGCCTTGTTGGCCACCGTGACGCCCGCACCCCCGGCCTTCAGCCCCGCGTCGTAGGCCTTCTGGAACTCGCCGTTGTGGAACAGCACCCAGGCGTCGAGCACCTTGGCGTCCTTGGGCAGCGGCTCGGCGTCGCCGGCATGCAGCCGTGCCCACTGCTTCTTCACCGCGGCGGCATCGAGGTCGGGCGCGTCGTACGGGAAGGCGGTCCACTTGGCCATGTCGGGGGTCTCCTCGTTGTGGTGCTCAGTGTCGGTACGGCGCGACCAGCTGATGCAGATGCTCGCGCGCGGCCGGGTCGATGTATGGCATCAGCAGGCTCAGCACATGGTAGGCGCCGCGCGCCAGCGCCGGCCCGGCGGTCTCGGGCTCGAGCGCACGCCGCGGGTCGCGCACGTATTCGTAGCTGAGCCAGTAGGTCAGCACGACCACCATCGCGGTGGCCACCGGCTCGGCCTCGCGTGCGTCGATCTTGATCGCCGCGCCGCGCGACAGTCCGCCCAGCACCGATTGCACCGCGCGCCCCTTGGCGCGCAGGATCTGCTGGAACTGCGTCTCCAGACGCCGGTTCTTGGACAGCAGGTCGTTCAGGTCGCGGTACAGGAAGCGGTACTGCCACAGCGTCTCGAACAGCATGTGGAAGAAGAGCCACGCGTCCTCGACGTTGCGCACGTTGTCGGCCGCGAGCAGGATCTCCGCGAGCGCCTTCTCGTAGCGCCCGAACAGGCCGTTGATCAGCTCGTCCTTGGCCGGGTAGTGGTAGTACAGGTTCCCGGGGCTGATCTTCAGCTCGGCCGAGATCACGGTCGTGCTGACGTTGGGCTCGCCGAAGCGGTTGAACAGGTCGAGCGTGACATCGAGGATGCGCTCGGCGGTGCGGCGGGGCTTCTTCTTCGGCTCGGAGGCGGCGGCCATGGGGAGATTCTAGGAGCCCACGGCAGAATGGCACGAGTAGAGGCTGCCTCCCATCTATGAACACGATCCCCTTTCGCCGGATCCTCGCCTGCGCCTTCCTCTTGTCAGCGCAGAACGCTACAGCCAGCGACGCGGCGCTGCTGAAGGGACTGTGGATGGAGACAGCGAACTACCCTGCGTCGAGTGTCCTGCGGTTCGAGCGGTC
>DATLIE010000166.1:0-11193 GCA_035539635.1 Burkholderiaceae bacterium | reverse complement strand
GAACCGGCGGATCGCGGCGGCATCCTTGATGCCCTTGCTGCCGCTCTCGACGCCGGAGCTCACGTCAACGGCCCATGGCCGCAGCTGCCGAATCCCATCGCCCACGTTTGCAGGATTCAACCCACCAGACAAAACGAGCGGAAGGGAAACGCCGCGTGGAATGAGTGACCAATCGAAGACCTTTCCGCCGCCCCCGTAGCCCTCGACATGGGCGTCGAGCAGCAGCCCCTGAGCGTTCGCGAAACGGGCCGCGAAGTCTAACAAATTGAAGCCGGGCACCATCCGCGCCGCCCGCAAATACGGTCGGCGCGCCGCCTCGCAGTCGGCCGGCCGCTCGTCGCCGTGGAACTGCAGCAGCAGCCCCGGGATCGCCTCGCAGGCCGCCGCGAGCTCGGCCGGCGCCGCGTTGACGAACAGCAGCACCGGACTCACGAACGGTGGCAGGCCCGCGGCCAGGGCGGCGGCCCGTTCCAGCGTCACGTGGCGCGGACTCTTCGGGTAGAGCACGAAGCCGACCGCATCGGCACCGGCCTCCACCGCCGCGGTCACGTCGGCCTCGCGCGTCAGGCCGCAGATCTTGACGCGAGTGCGCAGGTTCACTGCGTGCGTCCTTGGTGATCAGGGCAACCAGTCGAAGGCGGGCGTGGTCTCGGGCAGGCCATGGGCGGCATCGTAGTACGGCCCGAGGAAGTACAGCCCGTCGGGCGAGAAGGTCGGTGCCGCGGCGTCGCGGCTGCGGGCCGCGAGCACCTCGGCCATCCAGCCCGGCGCGTGCAGCCCCTGCCCCACCGCCACCAGGCAGCCCATCAGGTTGCGCACCATGTGGTGCAGGAAGGCCGTGCCGTCGAAGTCGAAACGCCAGTAGGCGCCGCGGCGCTCGATCGCCACGCGGTGCAGGCGCTTGACCGGCGAGGCGGCCTGGCACTCGGCGCTGCGGAAGGAGGAGAAGTCGTGCTCGCCGGTCACGTGCGCCGCAGCGGCGCGCATCGCGTCGCCGTCGAGCGCGCGAAAGACCCAGCCCACCTGCCCCGCCTCGAGCGCGGGACGCACCGGCGATTCGAGCAGCACGTACGCGTAACGCCGACCGCGCGCGCTGTAGCGGGCATGAAAGGCCGGTGGTACCGGGCGGCACCACTGCACCGCGACGTCCTCGGGCAGATAGCGGTTGCTGCCGCGCACCCAGGAGAAGGGCTCGCGCTCGACGGGCGCGTCCAGGTGCACCACCTGGTTCAGTGCGTGCACCCCGGCGTCGGTGCGGCCGGCGCAGACCGTGGTGACCGGTTGCGCGGCAAAGGCCGACAGCGCGGCCTCGAGCCGGTCCTGCACGGTGCGGCCGCCGGGCTGGCTCTGCCAGCCCTGGTACGCGCCACCGCGGTAGGCGACGCCGAGCGCAATCCGCTGCGGCGCGCCTGAGACGTCGTCAGGCAAGGGTGTCGAGCAAGCTCTGTGCGCGCGCCTTGAGCGAACCACTGGCCTTGGAGACCACCTCTTCCAGCAGGTCGCGCGCGCCCTCGGTGTCGCCGATCTGACGGAACTCCTCGGCCAACTCGAGCTTGCGCGCCATCGGATCGGAGGCGTCGATCGGGGCGGCGTCGTCCGCAGCCGCACCGGTGACCGAACCAAAGTCGAGCGCCGGTTCGGCCGGCGTCCTGGCCGGGGTACTTCCCCCCTGGCCGAGGTCGAGCGACAGGCCGCCGAGGTCGAAGTCCATCGCGCCGCCGGCCGGGGTGGCCGCCTTCGGCGGCGGCACGTCGGGCAAGGTGAAGTCGCCGGACGGCTTGGCCGGTGCCACACCGGCGTCGCCTTGCAGGGGTTGCGTCTCGTCGAGCGACGGCAGGGGCGGTGCCGACTCGAAGGCCATGTCGAGGTCGAGGTCGATGCCGTCGGGGGCCGTTGCGGCGGGCGCGGGTGCGGCGGGCGGTGGCGCCGAGAAGCCCGAGGTCTGGGGCGGCATCACCGACTGCGGCATCGTGCTCGCGCCGAGCTGCTCGATCGTCGCGGCGGCGCCGGCCGCCATGGCCGCGCTCGGGCGGCCCCCCGGCCTGTAGAGCGGGTTGTCGGAGTCGATCGACTGGCCGAGTTCCTGTGCCTTGTGCCACTCGTCGCCATCACCGCCGGTCAGGCCGTAGAGCTGGGTCGCCAGCAGTTCGTAGCCCTTGGTGTCGCGGCGCTTGGCGTAGACCTCGAGCAGCTTGGTGCGGATCGCGAGGCGCTCGGGATTGCCGCGCATCGCCTCCTTCAGGATCTCCTCGGCCTGCAGGTCGCGGCCATAGGCGAGGTACACGTCGGCCTCGGCCACCGGATCGACGTCGCCGATGGCGTCGAGCTGCGACAACGAATAGCTCATCGACGACGAGGCGCCGGAGGCGTCGCGAGTGTCGATGCGCTGCCCGCCACTGGCACCGAAGAACGAGTCCGGTTGCAGGCGGCTTTCGAGGAACGAGGTCTCGCCGCTCTCGGCACGAGAACGGCTGCGCCAGCGATACCAGCCCATGCCCGCGAGCAACGCGATCACGAGACCGGCGCCCGGCAGCATGTAGGGGTTGTCCAGCAGGCCGGTCAGGAAGCCTGGTTCTTCCGCCGGCACGGCCGGCGGCTTGGCCGCGACGGCCGGGCGCGGCGCCGATGCCGGCTCGGGCGGCGCACTGGCGGCGGCAACGACGGGCGCCGGCGCGGGCTCAGGAGCCGGGGCCGACGCGACGACCGCGGGAGCCGACGGCGGCGTGGCGGCCGCCACCGGCGGGGTGGAGACGGGGGCCGGTGCCGGCGGCGTGGTCACTGCAGGCGCCGGCGCGGGTGCCGGTGGTGCAGGTACCGGTGCGGGCGGCGCGGCGGCGATCGTCGGACCGGGCACGGGCGGCTTGGCCGTCGCTGCGGCAGGTGCCGCCGCGGGCGTCTTGCCGTCGCCCGCGCCGTCCTTCAGCTTCTTCAGTTCCTCGACGTTGCGCGACAGCTCGGCCATGCGCTGGGTCTGGGCCTTCTGCTCGGTGGCCTTCGAGACCTGGGCTTCGCCCGGCGCCCCAGGCTTGACGCCGCCTTGCGACAGGGTCAGCCGGTCGGGCGTGGTGCTCGCCGCCGCCTTCTTGTCGTCCACCTGCGCCGAGACGCGGCCGGTGGCCTGACGCGCGGGCTCGGTGGCCCGCACCGCGGGCACGCCACTGGCGAGGCGCTGGCGGTACGCGCCGAAGTCGGCGCTCTGGGCCTGGATGACCTGCTTGGCTTCAGCCGTTCCGGTTTCCTTCGCTTCGGACGCCGACGGCACCTTGAGCTGCGAACCCGCCTTCAGCAGGTTCATGTTCTCGTCGATGAAGGCCTGCGGGTTGGCGCGGAACAACGCGACCAGCATCTGGTCGAGCGACACGCCTTCACGCTGCGTACGCTGGGCGACGCGCGACAGCGTGTCACCCTGGCGCACGCGGTACTCGTCGATGTTGCCAGCGGCCGCGCGCGGCGCAGCCGGGGCGGTGCTCGGCGCCGGCGCGGCTGCCGCGGCGCGCGGGGCGGGTGCCGGTGCGGCGGCCACGGGCGGCGCGGCGCGTGGTGCCGGGGCGGCCGGCGCCGGGGAGATGGCGGGCGCCACCGGCGCGGGTGCCGGCGCGGTGGCCATGCGGGTGCTGCCCGGCGGGTCGAGCAGCAGCGTGTATTCGCGCACCAGGCGCCCGCTCGACCAGGTGATCTCGAGGATCACGTCGACGAAGGGCTCCTGCACGACGCGGTCGCTGGTCAGGCGCAGATAGGGTCGGCCGTCCGGACGGCGCGCAACGCTGACCTGGGTGGCCTGCAGCACCGCGTTGTAGTCGATGCCCGACGCACGATAGGCCTCCGCCGGAGCGACGCGCACGCGCAGCGACGAGGCCTCTTCCGGCGTCAGGCTCGTGATCTCGATCTCGGCCCGCAGGTTCTCGCCGAGCGCGGACTGGACCGCCATGCGCCCGAGGCCCAACGCCCAGCTGCTCGACGCGGCGAGCGCAAGGGTGGCCGCCGCGACAGCGGACAGCGCGTGCCGCATGCGACGGGTTGTTTTGGGGTTGGTGTTCAAGGCGTCTCCCAATGACAAGCGGCGGACTTCACGGATGTCCGCCGCAGACCAGACCATTCACGCACCGCGTCCGAGGGGGTTCGCAACCACTCACAAAACGCTGCATCAGCTCGAAACCACAATAGCATCAAGCATATAGGCAGACAAGCTCATGCAAAGTCTGACCAGTCTCGGCGCGCGGTTACGAATCGACGCCGCGCGTGAACTTGTTGTCACTCGGCAACGCAGTGTGTCCTCCTCACTGCTCGAGGAGGATTCGCAGCATGCGGCGCAGCGGCTCGGCCGCACCCCACAGCAGCTGGTCGCCGATCGTGAACGCACCGAGATACTCGGGTCCCATCGCCAGCTTGCGCAGGCGGCCGACGGGTATCGAGAGGGTGCCGGTCACCGCGACCGGTGTCAGGCCGTGCATCGTCGCGTCGCGATTGTTCGGAACCACCTTGACCCAGTCGTTGTCGGCGGCGATCAAGGCCTCGATGTCGGCCAGCGGCACGTCCTGCTTCAGCTTGAAGGTCAACGCCTGGCTGTGGCAGCGCATCGCACCGATGCGCACGCAAAAGCCGTCGACGGGCACCGGCTTCGCGTGGCCGAGGATCTTGTTGGTTTCGGCGCCGGCCTTCCACTCCTCGCGGCTGACGCCGTTGCCGAGATCCTTGTCGATCCAGGGGATCAGCGAGCCGCCCAGCGGCACGCCGAAGTTGGCCTTCTCGGCGTCTTCCAGCGTGCGCTGCTTCTCGATCACGCGACGGTCGATGTCGAGGATCGCGCTCATCGGGTCGGCGAGCAGGTCGCGCACCTCGTGGTTGAGCGTGCCGAACTGCGCCAGCAGCTCGCGCATGTGCTGCGCGCCACCACCCGACGCGGCCTGGTAGGTCATCGAGGTCATCCACTCGACGAGGCCCGCCTTGTACAGCGCGCCCACGCCCATCAGCATGCAGCTGACGGTGCAGTTGCCGCCGATCCAGTTACGGCCGCCCTTGGCGAGCGCGTCCTTGATGACAGGCAGGTTGACCGGGTCGAGGATGATGACCGCGTCGTCCTTCATGCGCAGCGTGGAGGCGGCATCGATCCAGTGACCGTTCCAGCCTGCCGCGCGCAGCTTCGGGAACACCTCGGTCGTGTAGTCGCCGCCCTGCGCGGTGATGACGATGTCGCAACGCTTGAGCGCGTCGATGTCGAAGGCGCTGTGCAACTGGGTCTCGTTCTTCGCCATCGCCGGGGCCTTGCCGCCGGCGTTGGAAGTCGAGAAGAACACCGGCTCGATGAGCGCGAAGTCGCCTTCGGCGCGCATGCGTTCCATGAGCACGGAGCCCACCATGCCGCGCCAGCCGACCAGTCCTACGAGTGCCATTTCAGTCGTCCTTTGTCCCGAACCCCTTGTGGTTCCCGGCTCGCGTCGCCGGGGTCCAGGAGGAAGGGGCGAGACGATCCGAGAGCCGCTAGCTCTTGGTGATGGTTTTGCCGGTGATGGCGGCGACCACCGCGTCGCCCATGGCGCGCGTGCCCACCTTCGTCGTGCCTTCGCTCCAGATGTCCGCCGTGCGCAGGCCCGATGACAGCACGGCCTTCACCGCCGTCTCGATGCGGTCGGCCGCGGCGGGCTGTTGGAGTGAGAAGCGGAGCATCATGGCTGCGGACAGGATTGTAGCCAGCGGATTGGCGACGCCCTGCCCTGCGATGTCCGGCGCGCTGCCATGGCTGGGTTCGTACAGGCCCTTGTTGTTCGCATCCAACGAGGCCGACGGCAACATGCCGATCGAGCCGGTCAGCATCGCCGCCTCGTCCGACAGGATGTCGCCGAACATGTTGCCAGTGACGACCACGTCGAACTTCTTCGGCGCCCTGACGAGCTGCATGGCCGCGTTGTCGACATACATGTGCTCCAGCTCGACGTCCGGGTACTGCGCGTGCACCTCGGTCACCACGTCCTTCCAGAACTGGAACGTCTCGAGCACGTTGGCCTTGTCGACGCTGGTCACCTTCTTGCTGCGCTTGCGTGCCGCCTGGAAGGCCACGTGCGCGATGCGCTCGATCTCGGGCCGGCTGTAGCGCATCGTGTCGAAGGCTTCTTCGGCGCCCGGGAAGTGGCCGTCGACCGCCTTGCGCCGCCCACGCGGCTGGCCGAAGTAGATGTCGCCCGTCAGCTCGCGGATGATCAGGATGTCCAGACCCGCCACCAGCTCGGGCTTCAAGCTCGATGCATGGGTGAGCTGCTCGTAGCACAGCGCGGGCCGGAAGTTCGCGAACAGACCCAGGTGCTTGCGCAGACCGAGGATCGCCTGCTCGGGGCGCAGCGCGCGTTCGAGCTTGTCGTACTTCCAGTCGCCCACGGCGCCGAACAGCACCGCGTCCGCCGCCTTCGCGAGCGCGAGCGTCGACTCGGGCAGCGGGTGCCCTTCGGCCTCGTAGGCGGCACCGCCCACCAGGGCCGTGTCCATCTCGAGCGTCAGGTCGAGCACCTTCAGGACCTTCACCGCTTCGGCGACGATCTCGGTGCCGATGCCGTCACCCGGCAACACTGCAATCTTCATGAGTCCACCTTCTTCGAATAGCACAGCCGCTGCACCAGCCGGTGCTCGCAGGCCTTGAACAACACATACGCGGCCATGCTGAATGCGGCCGAGAACATCAGCTCGACGAACTGCTGCGCCGCGCCATCGGCCAGCGCCTGCCAGCCATGCGCGGCGATCAGTTCGAGGTTGGCCTTGAGTAGCAGGAACAGGTTGTACGTGCCGGCGCCGAACACCAGGAACGCGACCACCAGCACCACGAACGTCAACCACGCCCGCCGGAACACCGCGCGCTCGAGCCACGAGGGCCGGTCGGCCATCGCTACAGCGGCGTGCGCGCGAGCCAGGGCCGGCGCGCCAGGCGCTCGGCCTCGAAGGCGCGGATCTTGTCGGCGTGTCGCAGCGTCAGGCCGATGTCGTCCCAGCCGTTGACCAGGCACTGCTTGCGGAAGGGCTGCACGTCGAAGCCGATCTCGCTGCCGTCGGGCTTGACGATCACCTGGCGCGGCAGGTCGATGGTCAGGCTGTAGCCGACAAAGGCCGCGACCTCGTCGAACAGCTTGTCGACCACCGGCGCCGGCAGCGCGATCGGCAGCAGGCCGTTCTTGAAGCAGTTGTTGAAGAAGATGTCGGCATAGCTCGGCGCGATCAGCGCGCGAAAGCCGAACTGGTCGAGTGCCCACGGCGCATGCTCGCGGCTCGAGCCGCAGCCGAAGTTCTCGCGCGCCAGTAGCACCGAGGCACCCTGGTAGCGCGCCTGGTTCAGCACGAAGTCGGGATTGGCCTTGCGCGAGCCCTGGTCCTGCCCCGGCTCGCCCTTGTCGAGGTAGCGCCACTCGTCGAACAGGTTGGGGCCGAAGCCCGAGCGCTTGATCGACTTCAGGAACTGCTTGGGGATGATCGCGTCGGTGTCGACGTTGGCGCGATCCATCGGGGCGACGAGCCCCTTGTGGACGGTGAAGGCTTGCACGGGTCCTACTTCTTCTTGGCCGATTCTTCGATCTTCTCGCCGGCCTTCGAGATGTCCTTGCCCAGGCCCTCGAAGGTATTGCAGCCGGCCAGCAGCCACAGCGTTGCGAGAACGATACCCAGCACCTTCTTCATCTCAAGCTCTCCTCGTCTTCAAGCGATGCGACGGACGTCGACGAAATGCCCCTCGATGGCAGCGGCCGCCGCCATCGCCGGGCTCACCAGGTGGGTACGGCCGCCCGCCCCCTGGCGGCCTTCGAAGTTGCGATTGCTCGTCGAGGCACAGCGCTCGCCCGGTTCCAGCCGGTCGGCGTTCATCGCCAGGCACATCGAGCAACCGGGCTCGCGCCATTCGAACCCGGCCGCCTTGAAGATCTCGTGCAGTCCCTCGCGCTCGGCCTGCGCCTTGACCAGACCCGAGCCCGGCACGACCATCGCCAGCTTGACGTTCGACGCCACGCGCCTGCCCAGGCGCTTGACCACCGCGGCCGCCTCGCGCAGGTCCTCGATGCGGCTGTTGGTGCACGAGCCGATGAAGATCTTGTCGAGCCGGATGTCGGCGATCGGCTTGTTCGGTTCGAGCCCCATGTAGGTCAGCGCGCGCTCGATCGCGTCACGCTTGCCCGCATCCTTCTCGCGCTCGGGATCGGGCACCCGGTCCTCGATCGAAACCACCATCTCGGGGCTCGTGCCCCAGGTCACCTGCGGCACGAGGCGCGTCGCGTCGATCTCGACCACGCGGTCGAACTGCGCTCCGGCGTCGGAGGTCAGCGTGCGCCAGTACGCCGCGGCCATGTCGAACTCCGGGCCGGTCGGCGCAAACGGCCGGCCGCGCACGTACTCGATGGTCTTCTCGTCCACCGCCACCAGGCCGGCGCGGGCACCGGCCTCGATGGCCATGTTGCACACCGTCATGCGCCCTTCCATCGACAGTGCGCGGATCGCGCTGCCGCCGAACTCGATCGTGTAGCCGGTGCCACCCGCGGTGCCGATGCGGCCGATGATCGCGAGCACGACGTCCTTGGCGGTGCAGCCACGCGGCAGCGCGCCATCCACCTTGATCAGCAGGTTTTTCGCCTTCTTGGCCAGCAGGGTCTGTGTGGCCAGCACATGCTCGACCTCGCTGGTGCCGATGCCATGCGCCAGCGCGCCGAACGCGCCGTGCGTGCTGGTGTGGCTGTCGCCGCACACCACCGTCATGCCCGGCAGCGTGGCGCCCTGCTCAGGGCCGATCACGTGCACGATGCCCTGGCGCTTGTCGAGGAAGGGGAAGTACGCCGCGGCGCCGAAGGCCTTGATGTTGGCGTCCAGCGTGATCACCTGCTGCTTGGAGGTCGGGTCGGCGATGCCGTCGTAGCCGCGCTCCCAGTGGTCGGTCGGCGTGTTGTGGTCGGCCGTGGCAACCACTGAGCTGGTGCGCCACACCTTGCGGCCGGCCAGGCGCAGCCCTTCGAAGGCCTGCGGGCTCGTTACCTCGTGCACCAGGTGGCGGTCGATGTACAGAACGGTCGTACCGTCGTCCTCGGTGTGGACGGCGTGCTCGTCCCAGAGCTTGTCGTAGAGGGTGCGTGCTGGGTTCATGGTCAGACGGCGATTGTCCCGCAACTCGGCGCGCGGCCGCTCACTGCAGCTCGATGCCCGCCTTCTTCACCAGCTTGGCGTACTTCTCCTTCTCGCTGCGGAAGTACTGCTGCGCGAACTCGGACGTGCTGACGTTGATCGTGTTGCCCTGCTTGGTCATCGCTTCCCGGACCGCCGGGTCGGCGAACGCGGCGACGATGGCGTCGTGCACGCGCTTGACGTCGGCCGCGGCCATGCCCTTGGGGCCGATGATGCCGAACCAGGCATCGACCACGTAGTTCGGCGAGCCCTGCTCGGCGATGGTCGGGATCTCGGGCGCGGCAGCCGAGCGCTGTGCACCGCCCATGCCGATCGCGCGCAACGCACCGCTCTTGATGTGCTGCTGCACGCTCGGCAGCGCCAGCGTGCCGAAGTCGATCTGGCCGCCGATCAGGTCGGTCACGAACGGGCCCACGCCCTTGTACGGGATGTGGCGCACCTTGGCGCCGACCTCCTCCGCGTACTGCTCGCCGGTCAGGTGCAGGATCGTGCCGTTGCCGCCCGAGCCGTAGGTGAACTGGTCGGGCTTGCTCTTGAGCAGCGCGGCGAACTCCTTGTGGTCCTTGGCAGGTACCTTGTTCGGGTTGACCACCAGCACGATCGGCGTCGCACCGACGATCGCGATCGGGGTGAAGTCGCCCGGCATGTCGAACGGGATCGTCTTGTAGACGCTCGGGAAGATGACCACGTTGTTCGACACCACCGACAACGTGAAAGCGTCGGGCGCCGACTTGGCCAGGGCCTGCAGCCCGACGATGCCACCAGCGCCTGGCTGGTTGTCCACCACGACGGGATGGCCGAGCGCCTTGGCCAGCGCCGGCTGCGCCGCGCGCGTGATCGCGTCGACGCCGGAACCGGTGGCGTTGGGCAGGATGAACCTGACCGTCTTCTCGCCCACCTGCGCGAGCGCCGGAACGCACAGGGCGCCTGCCACCACCGCGGCCAACGCACTGCGACGGGAAGGGACGTAGGTCAATAACATGGTCTGTCTCCTGGGCAATGGGGTGGTCTTACGCCACCGAGTGGGATTCGATCAGCGCGTCGATCTCGCCGTCGGCCAGGCCGACCGCGCGCAGCACCTCGCGCGTGTGTTCGCCGCGCCGGGGCGGGTTGAGCTTGACGCCCAGGCGCTCGCCGGCCAGCGTGAACGGGAACAGCGTCGTCTTGACCGTCTGGCCGGCCCGCGCGCCGTCCGTGAGCTGGATGTCGGCCAGCCCGCCGGTGGCCACGAGGTGCGGGTCGTCGAGCAGCTCCTCGGGCTTCTTGATCGGCGCGAAGGGCAGCGCCGCCGCCTCCATGCGCTGCGACAGCTCGGCCGCGCTGAACGCCTGCAGGCGCCGGTTCAGTTCGGGCAGCAGCGTCGGCCGCGCCCGTACGCGGTCATTGTTCTGCGCCAGCGCGGGATCGGCCTTCAGGTCGGCGAAGCCGAGCGTGTCGCAGAAGGTCAGCCACTGCGCATCGCTCACCGCCGCCAGGAAGATCTGCTCGCCGTCCTTGACCGTGAACACGTCGTAGATCGCCCACGGACTGATGCGCGCGGGCATCGGCGCCGCCGGCTGGCCGGTGATCGCGTACTGCAGCATGTGCTGGCCGACCAGGAAGATGTTGTTCTCGTACAGCGCGGCCTGCACCTCCATGCCGCGGCCGCTGATGCCGCGCTGGATCAGCGCGCCGAGGATCGCGATGGCGCCGAACATGCCGCCCATGATGTCGTTGACTGACGAGCCCGCGCGCAGCGGATCGCCGGGCCGCCCTGTCATGTAGGCCAGGCCGCCCATCATCTGCACCACCTCGTCGAGCGCCGTGCGGTGGTCGTAGGGCCCGGGCAGGAAGCCCTTGAGGCTGGCGTAGATCAGCTTCGGGTTCGTCGCCGACAAGGCCGCGTGGTCGAGCCCGTACTTGACCATCGTGCCCGGCTTGAAGTTCTCGGCCACCACGTCAGCCGTGGCGCACAGCCTGCGCGCGGCGGCCGCGCCTTCGGGCTTGTGCAGGTCGATCTGGATGCTCTTCTTGTTGCGGTTGAACATCGGGAAGAAGCCCGCCCCGGCACCGAGC
>DATLIE010000165.1:0-13173 GCA_035539635.1 Burkholderiaceae bacterium | reverse complement strand
CCCGAGGCGCTGATCGTCGACGACACCGGCGAGCGCCTGCAGCGCGTGGCCTTCGGCGCGCCCGACGTGCCGGCCGCGGTGAAGGCGCTGCGCGCGCGCGGCGTCGACTTCGTCGAGACCAGTACGCTGCACACCGAGGTGCGTGGCGCGCTGACGCGGCCGCAACTCGGCGGCGTGATGTTCGAGCTGGTCCACCACGAACCGAAGAAGGCCTGACGCCATGCCGATGCGCAGTGCCGAGTACATCGCCGATTTCGGCATGGACACCATCTCGCTCGCCGGGCCGTTGGCGGCCAAGCTGCGCGCGATCAAGGACGCTGGCTTCTCGCAGGTGATGCTGGCCGCGCGCGACCTGGTCGGCCACGGCGACGGCTGGCAGGCCGCCGTGGCGGAGGTGAAGTCCAGCGGCCTGCGCGTCACCGGCTTCCAGGTGCTGCGCGACTTCGAGGGCCTCACGGGCCACCTGCACGACTACAAGGTGGACATCGCGCGCTCGATGATCGAGATGTGCGCCGCGCTGGGCAGCCCGATCCTGCTCGCCTGTTCGTCCACCAGCCGCCACGCGGTGGCCGACGACGCCGCGATCGCGCGCGACCTGCGCAAGCTGGCGATGATGGCGCTGCCCTACGGCATCAAGGTCGCGTTCGAGGGCCTGTCCTGGGGCCGCCACATCAACGACATCGTCGGCGCCTGGCGCGTGGTCGAGCGCGCCAACGCGCCCAACCTGGGCATCGGTGTCGACTCGTTCCACAGCTTCGCCACGCGCACGCCGACCGAGGTGCTGGCCGACGTGGACCCGGACAAGATCTACCTCGTGCAGCTCGCCGACTTCATGTGGCAGGAGATCCGCACCGTCGAGGAGCGCATCGAGACCGCGCGCCACTTCCGCGTCTTCCCCGGCGAGGGCGTGCACAGCGACGAACTGCGGCGCCTCGTGATCGAGCTCGACCGCATGGGCTACCGCGGCGACTACAGCTTCGAGGTCTTCAACGACGACTACACGCAGATGCCGCTGCCGGTGGTGGCCGAACGCGCGCGCCGCTCGGCTGCCTGGCTGGCCGAGGACGTGCTGCACCGCGCGGTGCCGCTGCCGGACGGCACGCGCCTGCGCCGCCGCGCCGCGGGCTGACCGGCTGGGGTAGGCTCGGTCCTGTCCCGCGCCGGCCCATGCGAGAAGCCCAGCAACTGCGTTTCGTGACCGCTGCCGACGGCACCCGCATCGCGGTGGCCTCGATCGGCGACGGCCCGCCGCTGCTGCGCGCCGCGCACTGGCTCAGCCACGTCGAGCACGACCTCACGAGTCCGGTGTGGCGGCCCTGGCTGGCGGCGCTGTCGCGCGAGCACACCTACATCCGTTACGACCAGCGCGGCTGCGGCCTGTCCGACGCCGAAGTCGACGACTTCTCGCTCGAGGCCTGGGTCGGTGACCTCGAGGCGGTGGCCGACGGCCTCGGCCTCGCGCGTTTCCCGCTGCTGGGCATGTCGCAGGGCGGGGCGGTGGCGATCGCCTACGCCGTGCGCCACCCCGAGCGCGTGTCGCACCTGGTGCTGGCCGGCGCGTACGCGCGCGGCGCGCTGCGCCGCGCCGCCACCGAGGCGCAGCGGCTCGAGGCCGCCACGCTGATCAACCTCGCGCGCGTCGGCTGGGGCCGCGACAACCCGGCCTTCCGCCAGGTGTTCACCAACCTCTTCATCCCCGACGGCACGCCCGAGCAGCACCAGTGGTGGAGCGAGCTGCAGCGCCTGACCGCGAGCCCCGAGAACGCCGCGCGCACGCTCGAGGGCTTCTACGAAGTCGATGTCAGCGCGCTGGCCGCGCAGGTGCGCGTGCCCACGCTGGTGATGCACTCGCGCGGCGACGCCCGCGTGCCGCTCGACGAGGGGCGGCGCCTGGCCGCGCTGATCCCGGGCGCCGAGTTCGTGGTGCTGGAAAGCCGCAACCACGTGCTGCTCGAAGGCGAGCCGGCGTGGCAGCCGTTCATGAGCGCGTTGCGCGCCTTCCTGCCGGGCGCGGCGGTGCCGGGGCTGGACGGAATCGGCCTCACGCCCTCGGAACAGGCGGTGCTGCAGCTCGTGGCGCAGGGGCTGGACAACCGCCGCATCGCCGAGCAGCTTGGCAAGGGCGAGAAGACGGTGCGCAACCAGATGTCGGCCATCTTCGACAAGCTGGGCGTGCACACGCGCGCCGAGGCGATCGTGTTTGCCCGCGAGCGCCTGCCGGCGCGCTGAGCGCCGGGCCGGGACAAACGCCTCTGGGCGCCTGCCCGCTGCGGCACCGGCGCGGGACAACGGCCTCATTCGCGCCCCCCAGCGCCGGGCCACAGTGGCGGCATGAGTCCGCTCGCATCGACGCTCCCGCTGCGGCCCGGCGTCGACCGGGCTGCCCTCGCACCGCTCGCCCTGTCGTTCTCGGCCCTGTGCTGGGCTGGCAACTTCGTCGCCGGCCGCGCCCTGCGCCATGACATCGACCCGGCCACGCTGACCCTGCTGCGCTGGTCGCTGACGCTGCTCTTGCTGCTGTGCTGGGTCGGCCCGCGCGCGTGGCGCTGCCGCCGCGTGATCGTGCGCGAATGGCGGCTGCTGTTCGGGCTCGGAGCCACCGGCATCGCAGCCTTCCACACGCTCGCGTACCTGTCGCTGGCGCACACCAGCGCGATCCACAGCATGCTGATGCTGTCGCTGACGCCCGCCGCCATCCTGGTGGCCGCGCCACTGACCGGCGCGGCGTGGCCGTCACACCGGCAATGGGCCGGCGCCGGCTTGTCGATGCTCGGTGCGGCGGTGCTCGTCACGCGCGGCGACGCCTCGCTGCTGCTGGCGCTGCACGCCGGCCCCGGCGAGCTGTGGATGCTGCTCGCGGTGGCCTGCTGGGCCGCCTACTCGCTGCTCCTGCGCCGCCGCCCTGCCGACCTGCCCAACGACGTGACGCTGGCCGCGAGCTGCGTGCCGGCGATCGGCCTGCTGCTGGCGCTCGTGGCCTTCACCGCGCCGCATGCAGCGATCGAGCCGACGCCGCGGCTGGTGGGCCTGCTGGCCTACATCGTGGTGTTCGCGTCGCTGATCCCGTTCCTGCTCTGGTCCTGGGCCGTCGGGGTGATCGGCCCCGAGCGCGCGGGGCCTTACGTCCACCTGCTGCCGCTGTTCGGCGCCGGGCTGGCGGTGCTGCTGCTCGGCGAGTCGATCGCTGCGCCCCAGCTCGCGGGGGGCGCGCTGGTGCTGGCCGGCCTGGTGCTCGCGCATCGAACCTCTTCCTGAAAGGAGCCTGACATGGCTGCCCTGTTCGCATTGCTCTACGGCCTCGTGGCCTACGCCGTGTTCTTCGTCACCTTCCTCTACGCGATCGGCTTCGTCGGCAACCTGTGGGTGCCCAAGTCGATCGACACCGGGCTGCCGCCCGGCGCCGGCGCGGACTCGCTGGCCCTTGCGCTGGTCGTCAACGTGCTGCTGCTCGGCGTGTTCGCGGTCCAGCACAGCGTGATGGCACGCCCGGCGTTCAAGCGCTGGTGGACACGCTTCGTGCCCAAGCCGGTGGAACGCAGTACCTATGTGCTGTTCGCCAGCGCAGCGCTGATCCTGCTGTTCGCCCAGTGGCGGCCGATCACGGCGCCGGTGTGGAGCGTGCAGGGTGCGGCCGCGACGCTGCTGCTCGCCGTGCACTGGGCCGGCTGGGGCCTGGTGCTCGCGAGCACCTTCATGATCGACCACTTCGAGCTGTTCGGGCTCAAGCAGGTGGTCGCGCGCCTTTCAGGGCGCGCACTTCCCGCTCCGGTGTTTCGCACACCGCTGGTCTACAAGCGCGTGCGGCATCCGATCTACCTCGGCTTCCTGCTCGCGTTCTGGGCCACGCCGCAGATGAGCGCAGGGCACCTGCTGTTCGCGGTCGCGACCAGCGGCTACATCCTGATCGGCATCTGGTTCGAGGAGCGCGACCTGATCGCGCTGTTCGGCGACGAGTACCGGCGTTACCGCCGGCAGGTCGGCATGCTGCTGCCGTGGCGGCGCGGCGAGGCGGCCGGGCCTGCCGCGCCCGCGACGCCGCGCGCGACGCAGCGGCCCTAGACCGACACCGGGGTGCCGCGGCGCGCGGCCTCGTGCACCGCCAGCGCGGTGCGCAGCGTGCCCAGCGCGTCGCGCCCGCTGCACAGCGGCGATTCGCGGCCTTCGACCACGGCGCGGAAGTGGCGGAACTGCTCGTCGTACGGATCGGCCTTCATCGGCGCGATGCGCTCCACCGACAGCGGGTCGGCCCAGCCGCGCGCGCCCGGGTAGCGCCACAGCTCCAGGCGCGGCAGCGAGAACGAACCCTCGGTGCCGCAGAGGTAGATCGCGTCGGCGTCCTGCGGCGGAAAGCGCTCCAGCTCGCCGGCGCCCATGTCGTAGTTCCACGGCGAAGGCGTGGCGTCGGAAGTCATCAGCGTGGCGAGCGCGCCGTTGGCGAAGCGCAGCAGCACCGCGGCCGTGTCCTCGACCGCGAAGCCGCGCACCGCGTTCGAGGTGATCGCCTGCACCGAGGCCACCTCGCCGATGAGGTGGCGCAGGATGTCGATGTCGTGGATCAGGTTGATCAGCACCGGCCCGCCGCCGCTCTCGCGCCGCCAGGCGACGTCGAAGTAGTCGTCGGGCTTGAGCCAGGTGGCCATCGCATGCGCGGCCACCGGGCGGCCGATGCGGCCTTCGGTCATCCACGCCTTCGCGGTGCGCACGCGGATGCTGTGGCGGCGTTGATGCCCCACCAGCAGCGGCACGCCGGCCGCCTCGGCGCCGGCGCACAGGCGCTCGCCGTCGGCCAGCGTGTCGGTGACCGGCTTTTCCATCAGCACGGCGACGCGGCGCTCGATGCAGTCGAGACCGATCGCCGCGTGCGATGCGTTCGGCGTCGCCACCAGCGCGCCACTGGGCTTGAGCTTGTCGAGCAACTCGCGGTGGTCGGCGAACCAGGGCGCGCCGATCGACTCGGCGAAGGCCTTGCCGGCCGGCGTCGGGTCAGCGATGCCGGCCAGCGACACGTCGGGGTGGCGCAGCATGCGTTCGGCATGCGGGCGGCCGATGCCGCCGGCGCCGATCAGTGCCACTGGAAGCCTGCTCTGGAGTTTGCTCATCGTCGGGTCACTTCAAAGGCGAGAACGCGAGCGGCACGCAGAGGTTGCTCTGCATCTTCGTCAGGTTCGCCGGACCGCCCTTGGGCGGCCACACGCCCTGGGCCACCGCGTCGCCGCGGATCTTGGCGCGCGCGTCCACGCTGTCGTAGGCCCAGATGTTCAGGAAGCGAGGCTGCTCGCCGTCGAGCGCCGTGAACGCGCCCAGGCAGGGGCTCATCGCGTGGCGTGCGGGCAGGGCGTCCTTCCACGCGTCGATGGTTTCGGCCAGCTTGCCGTGGCGCAATGAGTACGTGCGCAGCTCGTACCACTTGCCGTGCGCGCCCGGCTTCGGCGCGTCGAGGAAGGGGAACAGGGCGTAGCTCTCGCTCTTCAGCGACACCAGCCACTCGGAGCAGCCCAGCGGGTCGATGTCGAGCAGCAGCTTCTGCTTGGCCGCGTGCGCCGCATTGGCATCGGCGAACTCGCGCAGCAGGATCACGCGCGACAGGTCGCCGATGTCGGCAGCGAAGGCCCCGACCAGGGTGCCGCCGGCCGCGGGCAGCCGCTCCTGCAATGCGGCGTAGACCTTGGCGTTGCTGAAGACCTTGATCTCCAGCGTGGTCAGTTCATGGATCACGCAATGGCCTTTGGCTCGAGATAGAAGTCGATGATGCGGTCGCGCACCGCTTCGAACATGCCGGCGCCGGTCATCGTGCGGCAGCCGCGTGCGCGCGCCGCTTCGATTAATGGCGGCACCAGCGGCATCGTCACCACGTCACCGACAAAGGTGGACGCTGCCAGCTTGTCCACTTGCACCGGCAGCGGGTCGCCGGGCTTCATGCCCATCGGCGTGGCGTTGATGACCAAGTCGTAGCCGCTCGGATCGGTCGAGCCGATGGTGGGGACGAGCGAGCCATACGCACGCAGCTTGCCCGCCAGCGCGTCGCGTCGCGCCACGTCGGCCTCGTGCAGCGCGAGCGAGGCCACGCCGGCGTCGACCAGCGCATGCGCGATCGCGCTGCCGGCGCCGCCGGCACCGACCAGCAGCGCTCGCTTGCCCCTGGGCTCGCAGCCGGCCTTGCGCAGTCCGGCGACATAACCCTCGCCGTCGCACATGTCGGCTTCCCAGCGGCCGTCCGCGGCACGCCGCACCACGTTGGCCGCGCCGATCGAGCGTGCGCGCGGCGTGACGTGTTCGCACAGCCGTGCCGCGTCGAACTTGTGCGGCACCGTGACGATGATGCCGTCCACGTTGGGCATGCGCTGCGCCAGCGCGAAGAAGGCGTCGATGTCGGCCGGCTTCACATGCGCCGGCACCACGATCGCGTCGGCACGCCGCTCGCGCAGCGACTCGGTCACCCCTTGGGGTGACTTCACCTGGGCGATCGGGTCACCGACGATGAACAGGACGCGCGTGGCGCCCGAGTAGCCCTCGAACATCAGTGTGGCTTCACTTGATCGGCTGCAGCGGCGGCAGCGTGGCCGTGACGACCTGGCGGCCGCCCTTGACCTCCACCAGGAAGCTCTCTCGGTCGATGTCGCCCTTGTCGTCGAAGCGCACGTCCATGATCACGCCCGGGTACTTGCTCTTGAGGATCGTCAGGCCCTTCATCGCCTGCGCGACAGCCTTGCGGTCGAGCTTGCCGACCTTCTCGATCGCGGCCTTCATCGTGTACACGCCCATGTAGCCCTTGATGCCGTTGTGGTCCGGGATGTACTTGTAGGCTTGGTAGAACTTGCCCTTGAAGGCCAGCATCTCGGGGCTCGGCGCGTCGACCGTCAGGCCGACGTGGCCGGTGGTGCCGTTGGCCGCGTCGCCCGCCAGCTCGATCACCTTCTGGCTGATCAGCACCGTCTCGCCGATGATCGGCTTGTCATAGCCCTGCTTGCGCAGCTCGCGGATCGCGCGCGCCGACTCTTCCTCGGTCAGGTAGACGAAGAGCGCATCGGCATTGAGCTGCTTGGCCTTCAGCACCGCGGCCGAGAAGTCCACCTGGCCCTGGTCGGTCGCCACCTCGCCGACGATCTTGGTCGGGCCGGTGGCCAGCAGCTTGACGATCTGGTCGCGACCACCCTTGCCGAAGTCGTTGTTCTGGTAGATCACCGCCAGCGTCTTGGCCTTGCTCTGGATGTACTTGGCCAGCTTCGGGAACGAGCTGGCCTGGCCGAACGCGGTGCGGAACACATAGGGGTTGCCCTGGGCCGTGATCGCCGCGGCCTCGCCGCCGGTCCAGTTCGGGATCTCGGCTTTGCGCGTCTCGGCCATGCTGACCATGATCGAGCCCGAGAACACCGGGCCGAACACGGCGAAGGCGCCGTCGTCGGCCGCCTTGGCGGCCAGGCCCTTGGCCACGCCGGGTTGCGTCTGCGTGTCGGCCACGGTGCTGACGATCTTCTTGCCGAGGATGCCGCCGGCGGCGTTGATCTCCTTCACGGCCAGCTCGACGCCATCCTTGAAGTAGGTGCCGGCGCTGGCGCCCGCACCCGAGAGTTCGTAGACGCCGGCGATCTTGATGACGTCCTGGGCGTGCACGGCAAAGCTGCCGGAGGCGAACGCCAGTGCCAGGGCGGCGCGGCGGGCGAAGGTCGTGGGCATGGCGGTCTCCAGAGTGTTTGGAAGGAAGCGGGACGGGAGTTTAACCGCATTTCTGGACTTGAATTCCACTTTTGAAGTGTGTTTCAATATCCGGATCAACCCTGGGAGCCCCGATGTCCGGCGTGATGGAGCGCACCCTCGCCATCCTCGAGCGGCTGGCGACCGACGTGGCCGGCGTGCCGCTGGCCACACTGGCCGACGAACTCGACATTCCGCGCAGCGCCGCGCACCGCCTGCTGAGCGACCTGGCCGCGCACGGCTACGTGCGCCAGTCGCGCGAGCGCGGCCACTACATGCTGAGCACCAAGCTGGTGTCGCTGGGCCTGAACTACCTGAAGCAGTCGGGCGTCGTCGACCTGACGCAACCCATCCTCGACCGCCTGGCCGAGGCCTGCGGCGAACTGGTGCGCCTGGGCGTGGTGGATGTGGACCACATCACCTGGGTCTCGTTGTCGCAGGGTGCCACCAGCGGCCTGCGCTACGACCCGGACCATGGCATCGACGTCAAGCTGTCCTGCACCGCGTCGGGCCACGTGTGGCTGTCCACGCTGCCCGAGGACGACGCGATCGCGTTGCTGACGAAGCAGGGCCTGGCCAAGCCCGCCGAGTACGGCCCCAACGCGCCGACCTCGATCGCCGCGGTGATGAAGTGCGTGCGCCAGGCCCGCAAGGACGGCATCGCGTTCGCCACCGAGACCTATGCGCGCGGCCTGAACGCGATGTCCACCACCGTGATGGCGCCGGGCAACGGCGCGGTCGGCGTGCTCGCGATGTCGGGCCCGTCGGTGCGCCTCACCGACGACAAGATGCACCAGTGGGCGCCCGAGCTGATGAGGGCCGCCGCCGACGTGGCGCGCGCCAGCGCGGCCTCGCCGCTGTTCCACCGAGCGCATGGCCACTGACGTTGCCACCGACGCCGCCACCGAGCTGCCGGCCGCCTGCGACCTCGTCGTCGTCGGGTCCGGCTGCGGCGCACTGTCCAGTGCGGTCAGTGCGGCCCACCTCGGGCTGGACGTCGTCGTGCTCGAGAAGGAGCCGCTGTTCGGCGGCACCACGGCCTGGTCCGGCGGCTGGATGTTCATCCCGCGCAACCCGCTGGCGCGCGCCGCCGGCATCGACGAACCCATCGACGAGCCGCGTCGCTACCTGCAGGCCGTGTGCGGGCCGCAGTTCCAGGCCGAGCGCATCGAGGCCTTCCTGGCGCACGGGCCGGCCGCGGTGCAGTTCCACCTCGACCACACCGCGCTGCGCTTCGTCGACGGCAACGCGGTCCCCGACTTCCACGGCCGTGCACCCGCAGCGCGCGAGGGCGGCCGCTCGCTCTGTGCCGCGCCGTTCGACGGTCGCACGCTCGGTGCGCACCTGGCGCGCCTGCGCCCGCCGTGCGCGCTGTGGTCCTTTCTCGGCATCAGCATCGGCGGCGATCTGCGCCACTTCCTGCGCGCGGGCCGCGCCTGGGACTCGTTCGTCTACGTCACGAAGCGCGTGCTGCGCCAGGGCTGGGACGTCATCCGCCACGGCCGCGGCACGGTGCGCATGGCCGGCAACGCGCTCGCCGCAGCGCTGTTCAAGTCGGCGCTCGACGCGGGCGTGACGCTGCGCGAGTCGCACGCCGTCGTCGGCCTTCTGCGCGACGGCATGCGCGTGAGCGGCGTGCGCGTGCGCGGACCCGACGGCACCGAGCGCGAAGTGCGTGCGCGGCGCGGCGTCGTGCTCGCGTGCGGCGGCTTTCCGCACGACGAGCGACGCAAGGCCGCCCTGTTCCCGCACGCCCCCACGGGCCGCGAGCATTGGTCGGCCGCGCCGCGCAGCAACACCGGCGACGGCTTGCGCCTGGGCGAGTCGGTCGGCGCGCGCGTGGATCGCGCGCTTGCCGACGCCGGCGCCTGGGCGCCGGTGTCGCTGGTGCCCTTGCGCGACGGCGGTGTACAGGCCTTCCCGCACCTGGTCGAGCGCGGCAAGCCGGGCCTGATCGCGGTCGACCGCAACGGCCGCCGCTTCGTCGACGAGGCCGGCAATTACCACGGCTTCATGCGCGCGCTGTTCGAGCGTTGTGGCGAGCGGCGCCCGGTCGAAGCCTGGCTCATCTGCGACCACCGCTTCCAGCGCCGCTTCGGCCTCGGCCATGCCAAGCCCTTCCCGCTGCCGATCGGGCAGGCGCTGCGCTCGGGCTACCTGAAGCGCGCCGACACCCTCGAGGCGCTGGCCGCGGCCTGTGGCATCGACCCCGCGGGCCTCGCGCACACCGTCGCCACCTACAACGCACACGCACGCGACGGCCGCGACCCCGAATTCGACCGCGGCGAGATCCCTTACGACCGCATGCAGGGCGACCCCGAGCACGCCGGCCCCAACCCCTGCGTCGCGCCGATCGAGCGCGGCCCGTTCTACGCCGTGCGCGTCGTGCCCGGCAGCCTGGGCACCTTCGCCGGCCTCGAGGTCGACGTGCACGCGCGCGTGCTCGACGCGCAGGGCGTGCCGATCGAGGGCCTGTATGCCGCGGGCAACGACATGAGCAGCGTGATGGGCGGCCACTACCCGAGCGGCGGCATCACGCTCGGGCCCGCGCTCGTGTTCGGGCATGTGCTCGCGCACCACGCGGCCGGCCGGCCGTTGGCCATGCCCTCGATGCCTGCATCCGCTTCCTCCACCGAACCCGCGGCGCACGCACGCGCCGCCTGAACCTCCAGAGCCCATGTCCCGCATCTACTCGCTCGCGCAGCTCACCGTGCTGCCCTACACGCCGCCGCAAATGGTTCAAGCCGCCGCCGACACCGGCTGCGGCGCCTGCGGCATCCGCCTGCTGCCGGCCTCGCCCGGCGGCACGCACCATCCGATGGCCATGGGCTCGGCGTTGCTGGCCGAAACGCGCGCGCGCATGGCGACCACGGGGGTCGTGGTGCTCGACCTCGAGATCATCCGCATCGGCGCGAGCTTCGATCCGACGGCCTACGGCGCCTTTTTCGAGGTCGGTGCCGCGGTCGGTGCGAAGCATGTGCTCGTGGCCGGCGACGAACCCGATGCCGGCCGCATGACCGCGAACTTCGCCGCGCTGTGCGACGCGGCGGCGCCGTACGGCCTGACCTGCGACCTGGAGCCGATGCCCTGGTGCCCGGTGGCGTCGGTGCCTGACGCGACGCGCATCGTCGAAGGGGCCGACCGGCCCAACGGCGGCGTGCTGGTCGATGCGCTGCACTTCTTCCGCTCGGCCAGCACGCTCGACGACGTCAAGCGCCTGCCGCGCTCGCGCCTGAACTACGCGCAGATCTGCGACGGCAAGGTGCCGGGCCCCACCACGCGCGAAGGCCTGATCCACGACGCACGTTGCGAACGAGCGCTGCCCGGCGAGGGCGGCATGGACCTGCGCGGCCTGTTCGCCGCGCTGCCGGCGGACCTGCCGGTGAGCATCGAGATTCCGAGCGACACGCGCGCGCCGGTCATGGGTTACGACGCCTGGGCACGCGCGGCCGTCGACGCGTCGCGGCGCGTGCTCGAGGGCGCGTGAGCGCATTCATGACCGGGCGTCGCTACACCTTCGCGCCGCTGACGGCGATGCACTACGCGCCGCCGCAGCTGCTGCGGCTGGCGGCGCATGCCGGCGTGTGGGGCGTGGGCCTGCGCCTGCTGCCCACCGTGCAGGGCGCGCTGCACTACCCGCTGATGCGGCAGCCCGAGCAGCTGCGCGAAACGCTGGCCTGCATGCGCGACCTGGGCATCGTGGTGTTCGACCTCGAACTCATCCGCATCGGGCCCGCGCTTCGGGCCGACGACTACCTGGGCGTGTTCGACGTCGGCCAGCAGTTGGGTGCGCAGGTCGTCAACGTGATCGGCGACGACCCCGACCCCGCGCGCCTGGCCGCGTCCTACGCCGCGCTGTGCGACGCCGCCGCGCCCTTCGGCCTCGCCTGCGACATCGAGCCGATGCCCTGGTCCGCGGTGCCCGACGTGGCGGCGGCCCATCGCGTGGTCGCCGCCGTGCAGCGCCCCAACGTTGGCGTGCTGGTCGACGCGCTGCACTTCGGCCGCTCGTCGGGCACGCTGGCCGACGTGGCCGCGCTGCCGCGCGAGTGGATCCACTACGGCCAGATCTGCGACGGCACGCTGCCTGGCCCGAGCACACGTGAAGGCCTGATCCACGACGCGCGTTGCGAGCGCCTGTTGCCGGGCGAGGGCGACATCGACCTGCGCGGTTTGTTCGCGCAGCTGCCGGCCGACGTGCCGGTCAACATCGAGGTGCCGAACGACAAGCGCGCACCGGCGATGGGCTACGAGGCCTGGGCGCGCGCCGCGGTGGCGGCGACGAAGACGGTGCTCGGCGACACATGCCTTACCGCCTGACCTGGGAGTCGAGGGGCGTCTATCGCCAGTACTACGGCGACGTCACCATTCGCGAAAGGCGTGCGTCGTTCGATGCCATCTGCGGTGACGCACGCTACGACGATCTGCGCTACGCGATCACGGACTATCTGAGCGTCGACGCCTACCAGGTCACGAGCGAGGCGACGCTCGAGATCGCCGCGATGCACGTGGCGCCGCTGGTGACCAACCCGCGCATCGTGATCGCCGCGGTGGCGACGCGGCCGGACATCGTGGCCGCGATCCAGGACTTCATCTCGCACGGCCTGACCTCGGCACCGTACCGGATCTTCAGCACGCTCGACGAGGCCCGGCACTGGATCGAGACCACGCGCTAGGGGCGGCACCGGCGCGCGGCAGTACCATCGCCGCTCGCCCGCGGCGGGCCGCGCCGCACCCCGACCAGGGCTTCTGTCATGAAGAAGACGCTCACCTTCCACATCTCGATCCAGGCCCCCCGCCACATCGTGTGGGACACGATGCTCGGCGTCGAGGGCTACAAGGCCTGGACCTCGGCGTTCGGCGAGGGCTCGCACTTCGTCGGCTCCTGGGACGAGGGGTCGAAGATCCAGTTCCTCGGGCCAGGCGGTGGTGACGGCATGACCGCGGTGATCGCCGAGAACAGGCCCTGCGAGCATTTGTCGATCCGGCATCTCGGCGAGGTGAGCCAGGGTATCGAGGACACCACGAGCGACAAGGTCAAGGCGTGGGCGCCGGCCTACGAGAACTACACCCTGGCCGACGAGGCGGGTGCGACCACGCTGACGGTGAGCCTGGAAACCGTGCCCGCGTACGAACAGTTCATGCTCGGCACCTTCCCGAAGGCCCTCGGCCTGCTCAAGGACCTGTGCGAGCGTGCAGCCAACGCGCGCGTGGAGCCGCCACCCTGATGCAGGGTCTGGCACTGCGGCGCCGCTAGGCCGCGCCGAGCCCGATCGGCGCTGGCGCGCTGTCGACGATCTTGCGGAACAGCGGCGCGTACTCTTCGCTCGCGGTGTGGCCGGTGAACGGATCGCGGTTGGCTTCGAAGGCCTTGTCGAGTTCGGCCCAGTCCTCGGGCTGCAGGTGCGTGCGGGCGGCGGGCAGGATGGTGCTGTCCTCGAGCGCCATGTGCTTGAGGTAGTTGTCGACGTAGCGCGCGAG
>DATLIE010000164.1:0-7795 GCA_035539635.1 Burkholderiaceae bacterium | reverse complement strand
TCGCGAAAGCGCGCCACCGCGACCGGGATCTGGGTCGCACCGACGCCGCTGATCTCGACCCGGAACTGGGCCCAGGCACGCGGCAGGGTGAGCGAGGCGGCCGTGCCGGCCATGGCCACGCACCATTGGCGGCGCCGCATGGGTGAGCGGGTCGTCGAAGTCATTGTTGCGCGGGGATTGTAGGCAGGTCCTCCGGGAAGGCCCTTGTAGGACCCCGCTGATAATGCGTCCGCTTGTCACCATGAGCACCCCGCTGCTGCAACGCCTCGCGCGCATCGCGCCCTACTTCCGCGCCAGCCGCAGCGGCTTCGTGGTGGCGTTCGCCGCCGCCATCGTGGCCGCGGCGACCGAACCGCTGCTGCCCTCGCTGCTGAAGAAGCTGCTCGACGAGGGATTCGGCGCGCAACGCAGCTTCCCGCTCTGGGCGGTGCCTGTGTTCATCGTCGGCCTGTACGTGGTGCGCGGCATCGCCCACTTCCTGTCGGCCTATGCGCTGGCCTGGGCCGCCAACCGCGGCGTGCTGACGCTGCGCGAGGGCATGTTCGCGCGCCTGCTCGACGCCGCGCCGGCGCTGTTCACCGAGCGCAGCGCCAGCAGCCTGACCAACACCCTGGTCTACGAGGTCCAGACCGGTGCACAGCAACTGGCCAACGCGCTGATGATGGTGGTGCGCGACTCGCTGACCAGCGTCTTCCTGTTCGGCTACCTGCTGTGGCTGAACTGGAAGCTGACCCTGTTCATCGTGCTGCTGGCGCCGGCGGTGGCCTTCGTGATGCGCGCGGTGTCGCGGCGCCTGGACCGGCTGACGCGGGCCTGGCAGAGCGCCACCGACGAGCTGGCTTACGTGGTCGAGGAGAACACCCTGGCCTGGCGCATCGTGCGCCTGCACGGCGCGGCGCCCACGCAGCGCGCGCGCTTCGGCGCGCAGAGCAACCGGCTGCGCCAGCTGATGGTCAAGACCGCCGCGGCGGGCGCGGTCAGCTCGCCGATCACGCAGCTGATCGCGGCGCTGGCGCTGTCGGCCGTGGTCGTGATGGCGCTCTGGCAAGGCGGCAGCGGCGGCCAGGTCACGGTGGGCGGCTTCGCGGCCTTCATCACCGCGATGCTGATGCTGGTGGCACCGCTCAAGCACCTGTCCGACGCTGCGGCGCCGATGCTGCGCGGCGTGCGCGCGCTCGAACGCGGCATCGAACTGATCGAGAACACGCCCGAGGAACGCGGCGGCGCTTACGCACCGCCCGAGGGCCGCGGCCGTGGCGTGATCGAGCTGCGCGGCGTGTCGCTGGCCTACCGCGGCGAGGACGCCGCGCCGGCCCTCGACGGCGTGGACCTCGCCATCGGCGCCGGCGAGACCGTGGCCCTGGTCGGCCCCTCGGGCGCCGGCAAGAGCTCGCTCGTGAACCTGCTGCCGCGCTTCTTCGAACCCAGCGCGGGCGAGGTGCGCCTGGACGGGGTGCCGCTGACCGGGTGGCAGCTGGACGCGCTGCGCCGGCAGTTCGCCCTCGTGAGCCAGGATGTGGTGCTGTTCAACGACACTGTGGCGGCCAACGTGGCGCTCGGCGACGCCCTGGACAAGGACCGCGTGCGGGCGGCGCTGACCAGCGCTCACCTGCTCGACTTCGTGCTGACGCTGCCGCAAGGCCTGGACACCCCGATCGGCCACAACGGCAGCGAGCTGTCGGGGGGGCAGCGCCAACGCCTGGCCATCGCCCGCGCGATCTACAAGGATGCGCCGGTGCTGATCCTCGACGAGGCGACCTCGGCGCTGGACAGCGAGAGCGAGCGCGCGGTGCAGGACGCACTCGAGCGCCTGATGGAGGGCCGCACCACGCTCGTGATCGCGCACCGGCTGTCGACGATCGAGCATGCCGACCGCGTCGTCGCGATGGACCGCGGCCGCATCGTCGAACAGGGCACGCACGCCGCGCTGCTGTCCGCCGGCGGCCTGTACGCTCGCCTGCACGCGATGCAGTTCCGCACCTGAGGCCATGAACACGCCCCCGATCTCCCGCTGGCCCGTGCCCGACATCGCCGGCCTGCCCGATGACCTGCGCGCACGCATCCTCGAGGTGCAGGCCAAGGCCGGCTTCGTGCCCAATGTCTTCCTGGCCTTCGCGCACCGGCCCGAAGAGGCACGCGCCTTCTTCGCGTGGCACGACGCGCTGCTGCTGAAGGAGACCGGCACGCTGAGCAAGGCCGAGCGCGAGATGGTCATCGTCGCCACCTCGGCGGCCAACGATTGCCTGTACTGCGTGGTGGCACACGGCGCGCTGCTGCGCGTGTACTCGAAGCAGCCGCTGCTCGCCGACCAGGTGGCGACGAACTACCTGAAGGCCGACATCGGCGAGCGCCAGCGCGCCATGCTGGCCTTCGCGCTCAAGGTCTGCAAGGACAGCGGCGCCATCGTCGAAGCCGACTTCGACGCGCTGCGCGCGCACGGTTTCACGGACGAGGACATCTGGGACATCGGTGCGATCACGGCCCTGTTCGGCCTGTCCAACCGCATGGCCAACCTGCTGTCGCTGCGGCCGAACGACGAGTTCTACCTGCTGGGCAGGATGCCCAGGATCAAACCGGCGTAAAGCCGATCGTGATCGCCGACGGCACCCGTCCGTCGGTGTCCTTGGGCAGTTCCCCGGTGCGGTCGAGCGCGCGCAGCACAGCCTCGTCCCACGCGCTGTTGCCGCTGGACTTGATGAGGCGACGGCTAACGATGGTGCCGTCCGGCGCCGCACGCACCTCGACCTCGGCCCGCAGGGTCGCCGGCACCGACTCGGTCAGCACGATGTTCGGCCTGACCCGCGCGACGATGCGACCGGCGTAGCTGGCCGACGGGCCGGCATCGCGCAGCGCAGTGCCGGTCGACTGCGGCGCGCCGGTGGCACCGGCCAGGCCCTGGATGCGCTTGAGGTTCTCCTCGCGCTGCTTGGCCTCGCGCTCGGCCGCGGCCTTCTCCGCCCGCGCCTGCTTCTCGGCCTTCTCGCGCTCCTGCTTCTCGGCCAGCTCACGCTGCTTCTTCAGCGCCTCGGCCTTCTCCTTTTCCTTCTCCCTAGCCTCGCGCTCCTTCTGCTCCTCGCGTTCGCGCCGCGCCTTCTCGACCTTGGCCTTCTCGAGCGCGATCTCGGCCTCGTTGACCTCGGGCTTGGGCGGCGGCTCGGCCTTCGGCTCCGGCTTGGGTTCGGGCTGGGGCGGCGGAGGCGGCGGCGTCACCGGTGCCGGCGCGGCAGTCTCGGGCACGGCGGCCCACAGCTCGGCGGTGGTGCCCGTCGGCTCGCTCGAACGCCAGCTGACCCCGAAGGCGATCGCGATCAGCAGCACCACGTGCACGCCGATCGCGAACATGGCCCCGCGCCCCATGCCGCCGGGGCGGCGGGGGCGCAGCGGGTCGAGGCGATCGGCCTTGCTCATCCGCCCTGCTTGACCGACAGGCCGACGCGCTGCACGCCCGCCTTCTGCAGTTCGTTCATCACGTCGACCACCGCCTCATAGGGCACCTTGCGTTCGGCCGAGATCACGACCGGCACCTGCGGGTCGCCGCGCTGCGCTGCCTTGACGCGTGCCACGAGCTGCGGCAACGTCACCGGCACCGGATCGGTCTGGCCGTCGGCCTTGAGCTTGACGCGTTGATCGAGGCCCACGATCAGTTCCACCGGCTTCTGCGGGCGCGCCTTGCTCTGGCCCACCTTCGGCAGGTCGATCACGCCGGTGGTGATCAGCGGCGCGCTGACCATGAAGATGATCAGCAGCACCAGCATGACGTCGATGAACGGCACCATGTTGATTTCGTTCATGCCGCGCCGGCGTCCCGGCCCGCCTCTTGCCATCACCTGGGCCATGTCAGTTCCTCAATGCGGCGTGACGTTGCGCTGCAGGATGTTGGAGAACTCCTCGATGAAGGTCTCCAGCTGGATCGCGATGCGGTCGATGTCGCGCGCGAAGCGGTTGTAGGCGATCACGGCGGGGATCGCCGCGAACAGACCGATCGCCGTGGCCACCAGCGCCTCGGCGATGCCGGGCGCCACGGTCGCCAGCGTCACCTGCTGCAGGTTCGACAGGCCGACGAAGGCGTGCATGATCCCCCACACGGTGCCGAACAGGCCGACGTAAGGGCTGACCGAGCCGACCGAGCCGAGGAAGCTCAGGTGGCTCTCGATCACGTCGAGCTCGCGCTGGAAGCTGGCACGCATGGCGCGCCGCGCACCGTCGAGCTGGGCCGCGGCGTCGAGCTTCTTCTCGCGCAGCTTCAGGAACTCGCGCATGCCCGAGGCGAAGATGCGTTCCATCGGTGCGCTGCGCTGCGTGGCGGGCTTGCCGCTCGCGGCCTGGTACAGGTCGTTCAACTGTCGGCCCGACCAGAAGTCGCGCTCGAAGTCGTCGTTGCGAACGCGCACCTGCTTCAGGCCGATCAGCTTGCCGAAGATCACGGTCCAGCTGATCAGCGAGGTGATCAGCAGCCCCGCCATCACGAGCTGCACGACGAAGCTCGCATGCAGCACGAGCGAGACGATCGAAAGATCCTGGGTCATGTCGGAAGGGTGTCGAGGACAGGTTTGGGAATACGGCGCGGGCGCAAGGTTCCCGCGTCGACGCAGGCCAGGGTGACCCGGCTGTCGACCAGGCACGCGCGCTCGCGCCACGCCGTCTGCGCCAGCGCCAGCGTCGCTCCACGCGGCGTGCAGGCCTGCACCGTGATGCGCAGCGTGTCGTCCAGCCGCGCCGGCGCGAGGAACTTGACCTGCGTGTCGGCGACCACGAACAGCACGCCGAAGTGGTCACGCAAGTGCTGCTGGCCAAGGCCCGCCGCACGCAGCCACTCGGTGCGGGCGCGCTCGAAGAACTTCAGGTAGTTGGCGAAGAACACGATGCCGCCGGCATCGGTGTCTTCCCAGTAGACGCGCACCTCGTGCGCAAACGCAGCGGTCATGCTGCGCGGATTATCTATCCCGCACGCGTCGACGACCCGCTTCAGCGCCCGGCCGTGGCGCGCCGGTACACCGGCCCCCACTGCGGATGCCCCGCCTCGGCCCTGCTGAGCGCGAACCCCGGGTCGGCCGCCAGCGCGGCGCGAAAGGCCTGGTCGCAGGCAGACACGCGGTTGCTCGTGCAGTAGACGAAGGCCAAGTGCTTGTGGGCAGTGGCACGGTCCTTGGGGCTCGCGAGGCCGAGGTCGAGCGCCTTCTTCAGCTCGCGCTCGGCCTCGGCGTACTGACCGTCCTCGTAGGCGCGCAGGCCCGTCAACAGGGCCCGCTCGGCAGGCCGCTGCAGCACGTCGGTGAGGCCCGGTCCGGTGCCGACGCAGGCAGCGCACAGCAGCGCCGTGGCCGCCAGCAGCGCGCGCAGGCGCACCCGGCTCACGAGCCGAACCGGTGGCGCAGCGTCACGGCCCTGTCCTCGGTCACCGTGATCCTGGTGCTGTAGGCCGGGAAGTCGTCGTTGCGCACGATGATCTGGTGCGTGCCCACCGGAAGGGTCAGCCTGGACAGCGGCGGCGTGGTTCCGGCCGGCTTGCCGTCGACCTCGACATGGCCCCAGGGGCTGACCGCGATCTGCACCGTGCCCAGCGCCGGAGCGGCCGCCATCTGGGCTGGCGCGGGTGGCGGCGTGGCCTCGCGCGGCCCGCGCTCGCGGACGCGCGCGGCCTGTGCGACCGGCGTGGTGGCGAGAGCCGGCCGGGGCGCGGTCGGCGGCGGCGCGACCACGATCGGCGCCGGCTCGGCCGTGGCCTTTGGAAGAGTCGGCACCGGGACGGGCGCGGGCGCGGGCGGGGCCGCCGCCACTGGCGCCGCAGCGGAGACCTCGCGCGCCGCCGGCGGGTCCTCCTCGCGCGGCATCATCAGCCAGGCGGCGACGCTGAGCACGAGCGCCACCGTGGCACCGGCCGCCCACACGTAGCCCGCGCGCGAGCGGCGCGAGACCCGGTGTCCGAGGCCGTTGGTTTCCTCGCTGATCCAGGTGCGCAGCGCGCGCGAGAGCTGGCGTGCCGAGCGGTAGCGGTCGCCCGGGGTGCGCGCCATCGCGCGCGCGACGATGCCCGACAGCGCGGCATCGATCCTCGGGTCGACGGTGTGCGCCGGGGCGACCGGCGCTTCGAGCACCGCGTGGCGGATCGCGTCGAGCCCGTCGCCGTCGAAGGCGCGCCGCCCCGTCAGCAGCTCGTAGAGCACGACGCCCACGCCGTAGACGTCGGCGCGCGCATCGAGGAGTTCGCCGCGCAGGTGCTCGGGCGACACGTAGTACGGCGAGCCCAGCTCGGGCGGCGGCACGGTGGAGGTCTCGGCGCTGATGTCCACCGGCGCCGCGGCGGCGTCGAAGCGGCCGGCCGTCACGCGCGCGATGCCGAAGTCCAGCACCTTGGGCTGCGTGCGCCCGGTCATGAAGATGTTGGCCGGCTTGACGTCGCAGTGCACGACGCCGTGGCCATGGGCGTAGGCGAGTGCATCGGCCAGGCGCTTGGCGATGCGCGCGGCCTGCACCGCGTCGGGCCGCCAGCCGTCGGCCAGCAGCTGGCGCAGGTCGCGCCCCTGCAGGCGCTCCATCGCGATGTAGACGCCCTCCTGCGCGAGGCCGGCGTCGTACACCGTGACGATGTTCGGATGGTTCAGGCCGCCCGCGGCGCGCGCCTCGGCCAGCAGCTGCTGTTCGAGCGAGTGGCGCTGCGTGGCACCGAGCTCGCTCACGCGCAGCATCTTCACCGCGATCGGTCGCGACAGCAGCGGGTCGATCGCCGCGTACACCGCGCCCAGGCCGCCGGTGCCGAGCTGGTGCTTGAGCGCGTAGCGCCCGACATGCCCGATCGTGGGCATGGTCATCAGGCGGCGTTCGTCGACCGTCGTCGACCCCGGCACGCTCTCCGGCTCGTCGCCGTCGAACATGTCTTCGACGACCGTGGCGGCGAAGGCGTCGTCCTCGGCCGCGCGCGCGGCGCGGTCGGGCCAGGACGGGGCGGACTGCTGGGAACTCATGGTCTGACAGGCCTGCGCAGCTTACCGGGCTTCAACGGCCCGATCCGCACGCGTGCCCCGCAGCGGCGCTGAAGCCGTCGCAAAGCGTGTCAAGGGTCGCGGCCTTAACGCTTTGTCACCCGGCCAGCACCCGATCGAGCCGGTCCATCGCTTCCTGCAACTCCGCCATCGAGCGGGCGAAGGACAGGCGCAGGAATCGCTCGCCGGCCTGCGGCCCGAAGTCCCGGCCCGGGGTCAGCGCCACCTGGGCACGGCGCATCAGGTCGAAGCAGAAGTCCCAACTGCTGGCCGCGTGCGCGCTGACGTCGGCGTAGGCATAGAAGGCGCCGTCGGGCATCACCGGTACCGAAAGGCCAAGGCGTTCGAGCGCCGGCACCACGAAGTCGCGGCGGGCGCGAAAGGCCTCGCGGCGACGCTCGCATTCGGCCAGCGAGGCCGGCTCGAAGCAGGCCAGCGCCGCCTGCTGGGCCAGCGACGAGGCGCAGATGTACAGGTTCTGCGCCAGCTTCTCGACGGCGGGAACCAGCGCCTCGGGCAGCACCAGCCAGCCCAGGCGCCAACCAGTCATGCCGAAGTACTTGGAGAAGCTGTTGATCGCGATCACGTCGTCGCCGTGCCCCACCCCATGCTCCAGCGCGCTGTGGCCATAGGCCTCGTCGTAGCTCAGGCCGAGGTAGATCTCGTCGACCAGCGTGAAGCCGCCGCGTTCGCGCACGGCCTCGACGATGCGGCGCATCTCGGCACGCTCGATCGAGGTGCCGGTGGGGTTGGACGGCGAGGCCAGCAGCACGCCGCGCGTGCGCGCGCCCCACGCTGCACGCACCGCGTCGGCG
>DATLIE010000163.1:0-14932 GCA_035539635.1 Burkholderiaceae bacterium | reverse complement strand
GGCCGTGCCCTTGCCGAAGCACTCGCCGATGTTCGGGCACGAGGCTTCCTCGCACACTGAATGCAGCTTGTGCTCGCGCAGGATCTGCTTGATCTCGTAGAAGCGCGAGTTCGGCGTCGCCGCCTTGACGCGGATCCAGTCCGGCTTCTTCAGCGTCTCCGCCGGCACCACCTTGATCGGGATGCGCGCGGTCTTGGCCTGTGCCTTCTGCTTGGCCGTCGGGTCGTAGGTGGCGTCTGTCATGGCGTGAACTGCCCCACCAGGCGCTGCGCGAGCCGGTCGGCCGCTTCGCGCCAGGTGGCGGGCACGCCCAGTCTAGCCAGATCCACCGTCGCCAGCCCGGCGTAGCCGCAAGGGTCGATGCGCGTGAAGGGTTCCAGGTCCATCGCCACGTTCAGCGCCACCCCGTGGTAGGTGCAGTGGCGGCTGACCTTGATGCCCAGCGCGGCGATCTTGCCGAGCCCCCGGAACGGCTCGCGCGGATCGGCCGGCCCGGCCAGTGCAGCATGGCCGAACGGGTCGTCCAGGCGCACGTACAGCCCCGGCGCACCGGCCACCCGGTGCCCGGTGACACCGTAGCTCTCGAGCACCTTGAGCACCGCCGCCTCGATCCGGAACACGTACTCCTTGACGTAGATGTGCTGCCGCCGCAGGTCCAGCAGCGGATAGGCCACCACCTGGCCCGGCCCGTGGTACGTCACCTGGCCGCCGCGGTTGCTCGCCCGCACCTGGATCGCGCCGGCGCCGTGCACGTGCTCGGCACGGCCGGCCACGCCTTGGGTGAACACCGGCTCGTGCTCGGCCAGCCAGAGTTCGTCGGGCGTGCGCTCGCCGCGCGCCTCGGTGAAGGCGCGCATTGCGTCGGCGGTGGCCTGCCAGTCGCAGCGGCCGAGGTGGCGGATCAGCATCGGCGACCAGTCTCGCACGGGGGTGAAAGGCCGGCAGCGCCCGCACGACTGACGGGGAGCGTATCGTCACCCTCATGCCGTCCATGCTGAAACCGCTGCTGCTTGCCGCCTTGCTGTCGCTGCCCTGGCCACCCGCGCTGGCGGCCGATTCGCTGCCAGCCGCCGTGGCGGCCTACCAGCGCGGCGATCTGCCGCGTGCGCGCACGGCCTTCACCCAGCTGGCGGCCCAGGGCGTGGCCGCGGCCGACTACAACCTGGCCGTGATGCACCTGCGGCGCGAACTGCCACGCGCGAATGACCGCGAAGCGCTGCGCCACATGACCCGCGCCGCCGAGGCCGGCTTCGTGACTGCGATGGTCGGCCTGGCCGAGCTTCACGAGCAGGGACAAGCGGGCCTGGCGACGGACCTGGCGCAGGCCGTGCAGTGGCAACGCCGCGCCGCCGAGGCCGGCAGCGTCGACGCGCAGGTGGCGCTGGCCACCGCGCATTACCTGGGCCGCGGCGCGCCGAAGGATTTGGCGCTGGCCGCGCGCTGGTACCGCGTCGCCGCGCAGGGCGGCGATGTCGGCGCCATGTACCTCTACGCCTCGATGGTTGAAAGCGGCGACGGTGTCGAGCGCGACCTCGCGGAGGCGCGCTACTGGTACGCCGCCGCGGCACGCAACGGCGAACCCGGCGCCGACCTCAAGGCCCGCGAACTCGACGCCAAGCTCAGCAAGCCCGCGAGCTGAGCCGCCTACAGCACCACCTTGACCATCGGGTGCGTCGACAGCGTGCGGTACAGCTCGTCGAGTTGTTCGCGGCTGGTCGCCGTGATCGTGATCGTCAGGCCCAGGTAGTTGCCGCCCTTGCTCGGCCGCGACTCGACCGTCGCGGCATCGAAGCCCGGGTCGAACTGGCGCGCCACCGCGACGACGGCTTCGGTGAAGCCCGCGACATGGGCGCCCATCACCTTGATCGGGAAGGCGCTCGGGTACTCGATCAGGCTCTGCTCAGGAGGGATGTGGGCCAATTCCATGGCTCCCCAAGTCGGGCCGCTCAGATCGATTGCAAGGCTTTGGCCCGCTGGTACGCCTCGTACAGCCGCGAGTACACCGGGCCTGGCTTGCCGCGCAGCGCCCCGTGCCCGACCGGCTCCCCGTCGATCTTGGTCACCGGCAGCACTTCCTTCGTGGCCGAGGTCAGCAGCACCTCGTCGGCGGCGCCCACCTCGGCCTCGCTGATCGGCTTCAGGTTGTAGGCGATGCCTTCTTCCTCGCACAGCTCGTGCAGCAACTCGACGCGGATGCCCTCGAGCACATGCTCGCTCTTCGGTGGCCCGAGCAGCGCGCCGTCCTTGACGATCCAGACATTGCTGCCCGACGCCTCGGTCAGCCATGGCCCACCGTGCGGGCCGTCGCGAAACATGATGGTTTCCAGCGCCCCGTGGTCGGCCGACATCTGGCGTGCCAGCACGTTGCCGAGCAGCGACACGCTCTTGATGTCGCCGCGTTCCCAGCGGAAGTCGCGCGCCGTCGTGCAGGCCACACCGTGGTGGCGCTGCTCGGCGGTCGGCGCCTTCATCGGGTTGCACATCATGAAGACCGTCGGTGTGAGGCCCTCGGGCATCACATGGTCGCGCCGCGCGTGACCTGCAGGTAGATCACCTGGTCCTCAACGCGCTCGCCTTCGTGCAGCGCCGCCACCAGCTTGCGGCAGCGCTCGATCCACTGCTCGCGCGAGTGCGGGTTCGGGATCCGCACCTTGGCAAGCGAGCGCTCCAGCCGCGCCAGGTGTTCGTCGAACCGAAACAGCTTGCGCGCGTAGACCGGTACCACCTCGTAGATGCCGTCACCGAAGATGAAGCCGCGGTCGAGCACCGACACCTGCGCCTGTGCAATCGGCTTGTAGCTGCCGTTGAGGTAGCAGAGACGGTCCATGCTCATCGCGCGCGCTCCGGTTCAGGCCATTGTGTCACTGCGGCTCACTTGATCCACAGGCGCAGCGAGTCCCAGGCGCGGCCGAAGATGCCCGCCTGCTCGACCGCCTCCTGCACCACAAGCGGCACCTCGGCCACCGGTGCCCCGGCGGCCGTGGTGACCTTCAGCGTGCCGACGCGCTGGCCCTTGGCCAGCGGCGCCACCAGCGGATCCGTGCGCACGACCTGGGTCTTGAGCTTGTCGCCCTCCCCGCGCGGCACCGCGATCACCACCGGCCCTTCGGCGCCGAGCTTCGCTTCGCGTGCCGTGCCCTTCCAGACCTCGGGCGTCACGATCGGTTTGCCGGCTTCGAACAGGCGCACCGGGTCGAAGGCGGTGAAGCCCCAGTTCAGCAGCTTCTGGCTCTCGCTGGCGCGCGCCTCGCGCGACGCGGTTCCGAGCACCACCGACAGCAGCCGCCGCTTCTGGCCCGCACCCAGGTTCGGGTACTCGCGCGCGGCGCTGGCCACCAGGCAGTAGCCCGCAGCGTCGGTGAAGCCGGTCTTCATGCCATCGACGGTGGCGTCGCGGCGCAGCAGCAGGTTGCGGTTGTCCTGCCGGATCTTGTTGTACGTGTACTCCTTGAGCGCGTAGTAGCGCGCGTACTGCTGCGGGAAGTCGCGCACGACATGCGACGCGATGACCGCGATGTCGCGCGCGCTCGCGCGGTGGCCGGCCTCGGTCATCCCCGTCACGTTCCTGAACGCGGAGTTCTTCAGACCCCAGGCCTGGGCCTGGCGGTTCATCATGCCGACGAAGGCCTCGACGCTGCCGGCCACGGCCTCGGCCAGCGCCACCGACGCATCGTTGCCCGACACGACAATCATGCCGTGCAGCAACTCGTCGACCGTGGGCTTCATCGTCGTGTCGATGAACATCAGCGACGGGTCGCCCTTGCGCTCTTCCCACGCCCGCTTGCTGACGCTGACCTGCTGCTCGAGCGCGAGCTTCTTGTCGCGCAGCGCGCCGAACACCACGTAGGCGGTCATCAGCTTGGTCAGCGAGGCCGGGTCGGTGGCCGCGTCGGCGTCGCGCTCGGCCAGGGTCTGCCCGGTGGTCAGGTCGAGCAGCACGAACTGGCGCGCGGCCAGCTCAGGCGGCTGCAACGCCTGGGCGTGCGACGCGTTGGGAAAGGACAGCAGGGTGGCGGCCGCGGCCACCACGAGAGCGAGCAGGTTGTTCATCAGGGGAAGGTCAGGGGATCGTTCTGGCCGAGGTGTCGCAGCACCAGGCCTTTGAGCAGCGGCAACTGGCCATGGAAGTAGTGGCCGCCGCCGGGCACCACCACGACCGGCTGCGCCTGCGGGCGCGCCCAGTCGAGCGTGCTGGCCAGCGGCACGACTTCGTCGGCCTCGCCTTGGATCACGAGCGTACCTGCAGGCACGGGCGCGACAGTGAAGTTCTGTGTCGCCGGCCCGATCAGCACCAGCTGCTCCGGCCTCGCCCGCGCCGCGACATGCGATGCCACGTAGGCCCCGAACGAAAAGCCGGCCAGCGCCAGCGGCTCGCCCTCGCCGCGCAGTGCGGCCACCACGGCTAGCGCGTCATCGATCTCGCCGCGTCCCTCGTCCCATGCGCCGCCCGAGCCGCCGACGCCGCGGAAGTTGAAGCGCACGCTGCGCCAGCCGCGCTGGACGAAGGCCCGCGCCAGCGTCGCCACCACCTTGTTGTCGAGCGTGCCGCCATGCTGCGGGTGCGGATGGCAGATCAGCGCGAGGCCGTGGGCCTCGCCTTCGGGCGCGTCGATCGCGCACACCAGGTCGCCGGCCGGGCCGGGCAAGGTGCGTCGTTCGGTGCGCGGGTTCACCGGCCGACGTCGGGTGCCAGCAGCAGGCGCTCGACCACCTGGCCGTTGACCAGGTGCGACTCGACGATCTCGTCGATGTCGTGCTGATCCACGTACGTGTACCAGACCGCCTCGGGGTAGACCACGGCCACCGGCCCGCCGGCGCAGCGGTCCAGGCAGCCGGCCTTGTTCACGCGCACGCCGCCGCGGCCCATCAGGCCAGCCGTCTTCACACGCGATTTGCAGCGGTCGAAGCCGCCTTGAGCGTCGTGATCGGCGCAGCACGCTTCGCCGTTCTCGCGCTTGTTGAGGCAGAAGAAGATGTGCCTCTTGTAGTAGCTCTCGGTCATGGACCGATTGTAGGAGTCGACCCTCAGTCGTCCGCGCGGCGGGCCATTCGTGCGAGCAGCCACGCCATCGCGGCGAAGGGCCACAACCAGCCGACCCATTGCGCGATGCCGTGGAAGCGGATGAAGCGCCCCTGTTCCCAGCCCTGCAGGCTGGCGGCGTAGTACGGGTCCGACGGTGCCTGTGCCACCAGCGTGACCAGCAGCGCGAGCGCGGTGAAGCCGAGCGCGCTGGCCAGGCGCCGACCCAGACCGAGCGCCGCCAGGGCGAAGAGCGTGCCGACCGTGAGTGCCGGCAGCATCGTCGGTGACCACCAGGCCAACGCGTGCACCGGTCCGAAGTTCAGTGCGGTCGACAAGGTCGTGACGCCCAGGCTGAGCCCCAGCGCGCCCAGCAGCAGCCACAGCCGGTGCCAGCCGGCGTAGGTCGTCGCATACGCCACCAGGCAGGGCGCGAGCAGGCCGAGCGCGACGATCAGCCCCTCCTGAAGGCGCGACAAGGGCAACACCGGACGGCCACCGTCCGCCAGCCAGGCCGCCGCACTGGCCTCCCACGGGGTGCCCGCCACGGCAGCCTCGACGCCCGCGCGCAACTCACCCCAGACATGGCCGAGCCCCAGCGGCACCGGCGCCGGGAACAGCAACGCCACCGGCCACAGCAGAAGCAGCAGCAGGGCCAGCGCGCTGTCGCCGGCGAACCAGCGCTCACGCAGCGCCTGCCAGCGGTCGACCAGACCCGTGGACTGCAGCGCGGCCGCGACCAGCGAGCCTCCCAGGGCGCCGACCACGTTGAGGCTGAAGTCCTTCGCCGAGGGAACACGTCCGGGCATGAACTGCTGTCCGAGTTCGACGCCGTAGGACAGCAGCGCCGGCAGCGCGAGTGCGAGCGCAAAGGCGCGCGCCATGCCCCCGCCGCCGCGCACCACGGCGCCATAGATCAGCGCGCCCAGCGGCATGTAGCCCAGCCCGTTGGCCCAGTCGTCGAAGCGGCCGCCCCAATGCGGCCAAGGCAGCACGAGCACGCCCAGCCCGTCCACCCCCGGCGGCCAGCGCCAGCCCTCAAAGGGGTACAGGCTGGCGTACAGCACCAGTGCCGCGGCGAAGCCCGCCAGCGGCAGCGCGGTGCTGCGGTGGGCCATCAGTGCGCGCCGGTCGGCCCCAAGCGCACTGGCGCCCACTGCGGGGGCAGCGAACGCAGTGCGCGTGGGGGTCTCGTCATGTCAGAACGGCTTCACGACGACCAGCACGACGGCCGCCGCGAACAACAGCACCGACACCTCGTTGAAGACGCGATACCAGCGCTCGCTGCGCCGGTTGCGGCGCTGCTCGAAAGCGCGCAGCAGCGAGCGGCAGGCATGGTGGTAGCCGATCGCGGCCACCACGACCACCAGCTTCGCGTGCAGCCAGCCCCCGCCCACGCCGTAGCCGAGCCACATCCACAGGCCCAGGCCCAGCGCCGGCAGCATCAGCAGCGACGCAAAGCGGTACAGGCGCTGTCCCATCAGCAGCAACCGCTCGCGCTCGGCCTGGCTGTGCTCGGGCACCTGCGCCAGGTTGACCATCAGCCGCGGCAGGTAGAACAGCCCCGCGAACCAGCTCGCGACGAACACGATGTGCAGCGCCTTGATCCAGAGGTACCCAGTGCTCATGGACTCGATTATCGAAAGCCGCTCAAAAAAAAGGCCCCAGCCTTGCGGGCTGGGGCTGCAATGCCTTATCGCTGTCATCACGCTAAGGCACCTGCTCAGGGAGGTAAAGCAGGGAATGACGGCCTCGCGGCTATCATTCGCCGAGCAATGTATCAGAGTTCGTGACTTGTGTAACGGTCCTGATACACGTTGAGCAGGACCGCCCCTTTCGCGATGACGACGCCTCTGCCCCCGTACCCCGCCAGCCGTCCGCGGCGCCTGCGCCGCGACGCCGCCATCCGTTCGCTGGTGCGCGAAACGAGCCTGGCGCCGTCGGACTTCATCTACCCGGTGTTCGTGCTCGACGGCCAGAACCAGGCGCAGGACGTGGCCTCGATGCCCGGCGTGCAGCGCCTGTCGGTCGACCGCCTGTTCGCGCAAGCCGAAGCCTGCCTCGCGCTCGGTGTGCCGGTGATGGCGCTGTTCCCGGTCATCGACGCGTCGCTGAAGACTCCCGACGGCCGCGAGGCGTTCAACACCGAAGGCCTGGTGCCGCGCGCCGTGCGCGAACTGAAGGCGCGCTTTCCCGAGCTGGCGCTGCTGACCGACGTGGCGCTCGACCCGTTCACGTCACACGGGCAGGACGGCCTGCTCGACGACAGCGGCTACATCCTCAACGACGAGACGGTCGAGGTGCTGGTCAGGCAAGCACTGGTCCAGGCCGAGGCCGGTGTGGACATCGTCGCGCCCAGCGACATGATGGACGGCCGCATCGGCGCGATCCGCGACGGCCTCGAAGGCGTCGGCCGCATCCACACCCGCATCATGGCCTACAGCGCCAAGTACGCGAGCGCCTTCTACGGCCCCTTCCGCGACGCGGTAGGCTCGGCGAAGAACCTCGGCAAGAGCGACAAGAAGGTCTACCAGATGGACCCGGCCAACAGCGACGAAGCGCTGCGCGAGGTGCAACTCGACATCGCCGAGGGCGCCGACATGGTGATGGTCAAGCCCGGCATGCCGTACCTGGACATCGTTCGACGCGTGAAGGACACCTTCCGCATGCCGACCTTCGCCTACCAGGTCAGCGGCGAGTACAGCATGCTCAAGGCCGCCGCCGCCAACGGCTGGCTCGACCACGACGCGGTGATGATGGAGTCGCTGCTCGCGTTCCGCCGTGCCGGGGCCGACGGCGTGCTGACCTACTTCGCGCTCGACGCAGCGCGGCTGCTCAGGGCCTGACGCCGCAGGCGCCGACGATGCGCATCTTCCACGTCGGCGCCGACCGCTTCACCGAACTGGACAGCCTGCCCGAGGCGCTGCCGGCGACCGGCTTCCTGTGGATCGGCAGCGCGCGCCGCGAGTTCGAGGTGCGCACGGCCGAGCTGCAGGAGCGGCTGCAGCGCTGGGAATGCGGTGCGCTGGTCGACCTGCACGTGTCGGACCTGCTGAACAACCAACTGCCGAGCCATTTCGACTACACGTCGTGGTACGACCTGATGGTGTTCCGGCGCCTGGCTGCCGGAGCGGGCAGCGAGAAGCTCTTCCTCGACGACGAGCGCGGCACCCTGGCCACCGCGCGCCAGGCGCTGTCGGCCATCGACACCAGCCCGGTCGGCTTCGCGCTCTACGACCGCGTGCTGATCACGGTGCACCCGGCCGACTGCGCCGTGCGCGACTGGTTCGCGCAGCGCCTGGGCGGCCTCGCGGCCAGTGCCGAGGTGCGCGGCGTGGCGCGGCTGCCGTCGAGCCCAGCCGACCTCATGCTGCGCATGGTCAACCACATGGTCGACAACTACCTCGACCTGCGGCGCCTGCTGACGCGCCAGCTCGCCTTCCTGCAGCGCGAACTGCTCAACCCGGCCAGCCGCTTCCACGACTGGCCGCTGTTGCTGGACGCGCGCAACACCCTGCACCAGCTCGAGGACACCTGCGAGGACCAGCGCGCCGCGGTGCAGGAGTGGATCGACTCGCTGGACGAATGGCCCGAGGCTGGCGACAACGCCGGCCGGCGCGATCACGAGTTGCTGCGCGTGCGTTCGCGCGACGTGCTCGAACACATCGAGCGCGTGCTCACCCACGTGCGGCGCCTAGAGCAATCGGCCGAGAACGCGGTGCAGATGCACTTCTCGGCACTCGGCCACCGCACCAACGACATCATGCGCACGCTGACCGTGCTGACGGCGATCTTCATGCCGCTGAACCTGATCACCGGCTTCTTCGGCATGAACTTCGACAGCCTGCCGTTGATCCACACCGCGACCGGCGTGTGGGTCACGCTCGGACTGATGTCGCTGCTCGGCCTCGGACTCGGCGCCTTCTTCTGGCGCAAGCGCTACCTGAGCACGCGCGGCTGAGCCGGCGCCGCGCGGTAGGGGTCGGCGTAGCCGAGCGAGCGCAGCAGGCGGGTCTCGTGGGCCTCCATGCGGCGCGCGTCGGCGGCGCGCTCGTGGTCCCAGCCCTGGGCGTGCAACGCGCCGTGGACCAGCAGGTGCGCGTAGTGGGCTTCGAGCGTCTTGCGCTGCTCGCGCGCCTCGCGTGCCACCACCGGTGCGCACAGCACCAGGTCGGCCACGACGAGCGGTTCGCGCTGGTAGTCGAAGGTCAGCACGTTGGTCGCGTAGTCGCGCTGGCGGTAGCCGTGGTTCAGCGTGCGGCCCTCGGCCTCGTCGACGATGCGCACGGTGATCTCGGCGGGTGCCGCCAGCGCGGTGCGCAACCAGCGTTGCACGCGGTGGCGCGCCAGCACCTGCCGGTGCCGGCCATCCGGCTGCTGCAGCGACAGCCGCAGCTCAGGCGCCATCGGCGTCCTTCTGCGCCCGCTCGTAGGCCTCGACGATGCGCGCCACCAGTGGGTGGCGCACCACGTCGGCCGCGGTGAAGCGCGTCATCGCGATGCCCTTGACGCGCTTGAGCACCTGTTCGGCCTCGACCAGGCCGCTGGTCATGCCCTTGGGCAGGTCGATCTGGCTGGTGTCGCCGGTGACGACGCACTTGCTGCCGAAGCCGATGCGCGTCAGGAACATCTTCATCTGCTCGGGGGTGGTGTTCTGCGCTTCGTCGAGGATCACGAAGGCGTGGTTCAGCGTGCGCCCGCGCATGAAGGCCAGCGGCGCGATCTCGAGCAGGCCCTTCTCGAAGGCCTTGGTCACGCGGTCGAACCCCATCAGGTCGTACAGCGCGTCGTAGAGCGGACGCAGGTAGGGGTCGACCTTCTGCGCCAGGTCGCCGGGCAGGAAGCCCAGGCGCTCGCCTGCCTCCACGGCCGGCCGCGTGAGGATGATGCGCTGCACCGCGCTGCGCTCGAGCGCGTCGACCGCGCAGGCCACCGCGAGAAAGGTCTTGCCGGTGCCGGCCGGGCCGATGCCGAAGGCGATGTCGTGGTCGAGGATGTGGTGCAGGTACTGGCGCTGGTTCGGCGTGCGGCCCTCGAGGTCGGCGCGCCGCGTGTGCAGCACGATCGGGTCGTCCGGGCCGCGCGCCGCAGGTGCGGCCGAACGCGGCGCCCTTGCGTCGGCCAGCGCGAGTTGCAGCGCCTGCTCGCCGATCGGCCGGGCGGCCCGCGCATACAGGGCCTCCAGTACCGCCTTCGCGCTGTCGGCCGCGGCCTTGGCGCCATCGACCCGGAAGGCTTCGTGACGGCGCGTGATCGTGACGCCGAGCGCGGACTCGATGGTGCGCAGGTGCGAGTCCAGCGCGCCGCACAGATGGGCGAGGCGCTGGTTGTCCACGGGCGTGAAGGAAAGACGCAGGATCAAGACGGGCTCGCAGCGCGTGCGCAGGATGCAACGAAGGCGCGATTGTCGCCGCCGCGCCGCGCGTGCACCATCCTGCACAATCGATCGCATGCTCCGCCTTGCCGCCTGGATCGCCGCGCTGTGCCTGCTGGTCGGCGCGGCAGCCGAAGGTCGGGCCCAGGGCTTCGCGAGCCAGCGCTTCGCCGACGCCCTGCTGGCGGACGACACCGGCGACGGCCGTTTCCCGACCGACGCCGCGTGGCGCGTCGTGCCGCTCCCGGACGACTGGGAGCGGTCGCGCCCACGCGCGCGCATGCCGGCCTGGTATCGCCTACGCTTCGACGCGCTCGGCGCGCGCGGGCGCAACGAACTGGTCGGCCTGCTGATCGAGCGCGCCTGCGGCCACGTCGAGGTGCAGCTCAACGGCCAGCGCCTGCACGCGGCCGGGCGTGGCACCGACCGTGTCGACTGCGAGCGCCCGCTGCTGGTGTCTCTGCCCGCCGCACTGCTCGAGGAGCGCGGCAACACGCTCGACCTGCGCCTGGCCGGCTACCCGCTCGACCAGGTGGCGTCGCGCCAGCGCGCCGCCGGGTTGTCCGCGCCGCTGATCGGCCCGTACGACCAGATGCACGCGCAACACGCCCGCCTGACGCTGCTCAAGGCGACGTTGCCGCAAGTGGCCTCGGCGACCTTGCTGCTGATGGGTGTCGTTGTGTTCGTGATGGGCTGGTGGCACCGGCGCGAGAGCCACCTCGCCTACTTCGGCGCGCTGTCGGTCGGCTGGTCGCTGATCACCGCCCGGCTGTGGTGGCACGGCAGCGGGCTGCCCCACTACGACAGCGAGCTGCTGCTGGTGGCCGCGGTGCCGGTGGTGGCGTTCACCGCGGTGCAGTTCCTGCTGCACTATGCGCGCCGGCGTTCGCGCCCGATCGAGGTGGCACTGGCCGTCCAGTGCGCGATCGTGCCGGCGAGCCTGCTGCTGGCCGGTCCGCTGCGCATCAACATGATCGCCAGCTCCTGGTACGTGCTGCTGGCGGTCCAGGTGCTGGGGGCGCTGGCCTTCTACCTGCGCACCACCTGGCGCGAACGGCGGCGCGACTTCTGGCCGATGCTCGGCGTGATGGGCGCGCTCGGCGTCATGGTCGGCATCGAGCTCGCCGCGCAGCAGCACCTGCTCCCCACCGCATGGCGCGTGCTGCCGAACATCGCGATGCCGCTCGGCTTCCTGTGCCTGGGCGTGTGGCTGGTGCACCAGTACGGCCGCGCGCTGCAGACCGCCGAGGAGCTGCGCGCCTCGCTCGAGACGCGCGTGCGCGAGGCCACCGCCGTGATGGAGCGCGGCTACGCGCAGATGGCCGAGGCGCGCGTCGAGCAGGTCACCCAGCAGGAGCGCAAGCGCATCGCCGCCGACCTGCACGACGACCTCGGCGCCAAGCTGCTGACCATCGTGCACACCAGCGAAAGCGAGCGCATCTCGACGCTGGCGCGCGAGGCACTCGAGGAGATGCGCCTGTCGGTGCGCGGCCTCACCGGCAAGCCGGTCAAGCTGCTCGACGCCCTGGGTGACTGGCGCGCCGAGGTGGTGGGCCGGCTGTCGCAGACCGGCGTCGAAGGCGACTGGCAGGCCCCCGCCGACGAGGACCTTCCCCAGACCCTGTCGGCGCGCGCCTATGTGCAGACCACGCGCATCCTGCGCGAGGCGGTCAACAACATCATCAAGCACAGCGGTGCCTCGCGCTGCTCGATCCGCTGCACCATCTCGAGCGGCGACTTCCAGCTCAAGATCCAGGACAACGGCAAGGGCATCCCGCTCGAACTCGACGGGCGCCTGGACCGCGGCCATGGCATGTCGAGCATGAAGCACCGCGCCAAGCAGTTGCAGGGCCAGTGCCTTGTCGAGTCCGGCCCCGGCTATGGAACCGTGATTCGCCTCACGATTCCGCTGGAAAAGCACATCCTGCCGGCCTGAGGCTGGAGTACAACGCGCAATCGCTCCGACGAACCCGCGAGGCTGTGCCATGAAGACGATCCTGCTGCTCGAAGACCTGCCCGAAATCCGCGCCTGGATGAAGGACCTGGTGCTGCGCGTGTTCCCCGACGGCCAGATCTCCGAGGCTGCGCGCGTGCACGACGCACTCGAACTGGTGTCGGCGATCCGCTTCGACCTCGCGCTGGTCGACCTCGGCCTGCCCGACGGCTCGGGCGTGGACGTGGTCGAGAAGCTGCGCGAGACGCAGTCCGACTGCCAGTCGGTCGTGGTCACGATCCACGACGACGACGACCATCTGTTCCCGGCGCTGCAGGCCGGTGCCTTCGGCTACATCCTGAAGGAGCAGGCGCGCGAGCTGATCATCGAGCAGCTGCAGCGCATGAGCCAGGGCGAGCCGCCGCTGTCGCCGTCGATCGCGCGCCGTGTCATCGCCTACTTCGCCGACCAGGCCAAGCCGCAGGCCAACGCGCTGCCGCACGTGTCGCTGACCGAGCGCGAGAGCGAGGTACTGCTGCGCGTGGCCAAGGGCTTCACGCTGCCCGAGATCGGCGTGCAGCTGGGCCTGTCGCGCCACACGATCGCGGACTACGTGAAGCAGATCTACCGCAAGCTCAATGTGAGTTCGCGTGCCGAGGCGGCGCTCGAAGCCCAGCGGCTGGGGCTGTTCCGGCGCTGAGGCCGCTGGCCAGCGCCGGGCCGCTCCCTAGCGGCCAGCGCTCCCCTCGGGGGACGCAAGCGTAGCGAGCTGGGGGCCGTCAATAATGCGGCCCATGATCGGCCGCCTTACTGGAACGCTGGCGGAGAAGAACCCGCCGCAACTGCTCATCGATGCCAACGGCGTCGGCTACGAAGTCGACGTGCCGATGAGCACCTTCTACAACCTGCCTGGGCTGGGCGAGAAGCTGACCCTGTTGACGCACCTGGTGGTGCGCGAGGATGCGCAGCTGCTCTACGGTTTCCTCACCGCGGCCGAGCGCGCGACCTTCCGCGAGCTCATCAAGATCTCCGGCATCGGTCCGCGCACGGCACTGTCGGTGCTGTCGGGCCTGTCGGTCGCCGAACTCGCGCAGGCGGTCGCGCAGCAACAGGCCGTCCGCCTGACCAAGGTGCCCGGCATCGGCAAGAAGACCGCCGAGCGCCTGTTGCTGGAGCTCAAGGGCAAGCTCGCGCCCGACCTGGCCTCGCCCGCCGGTGGGGCCAGCGACGCGCAGTCGGACATCGTGCAGGCACTGGTTGCGCTGGGCTACAACGAACGCGAGGCCACTGCCGCGCTGAAAGCGCTGCCGCCGGACGTCGGCGTGGCCGACGGCATCAAGCTCGCGCTGAAGGCGCTGTCGAAGTAGCTCAGTGCTTGTGCGCGTGGGCCGCCGGCTTCGACGCCACCTCGAACTCGACCTTCACCTCGCCGCCCTTCTCGAGCTTGAGCGTCACCGGCACCTTGCTGCCGAGCTTGAGCGGCTCCTTCAGGCCCATGAACATCACGTGCAGGCCACCCGGCTTGAGTTCGACCTTCTGGCCCGCGGGCAGATCGATCGCGTCGATCTGGCGCATCTCCATCACGTCGCCCTTCATCGACATCGTGTGCAGTTCGAAGCGCTGCGCCACCGGTGTGCTGCCGCCGACGATGCGGTCGGCCGTGGGGCTGGTGATCGACAGGTAGCCGCCACCCCCTTGCTGGCCCGCCACGGTCGGGCGGGCCCAGGCCCCCTCGACCTTGACCTGGGCGAGGGATGCGGCGGCGCCAGCGCACAGCGCCAGCGCCACGAATGCAGTTCGGATCGTCTTCATGGCCCGAAGCATAGCCGGCCGATAATGCCCCGATGAGCATCCAGACCGACGACCTCGGCGCGCCACCGGCGACGCGCCGCGTCGTGAGCGCCGCACCGGCCTCGCCCAACGAGGAGGCGATCGAGCGCGCGCTGCGGCCCAAGGCGCTGCAGGAGTACGTTGGCCAGGTCAAGGCGCGCGAGCAGCTGGAGATCTTCATCGGCGCGGCGAAGAAGCGGGCCGAGGCGCTCGACCATGTGCTGCTGTTCGGCCCGCCCGGCCTGGGCAAGACGACGCTGGCGCACATCGTCGCGGCCGAGCTGGGCGTGAACCTGCGCCAGACCTCCGGCCCGGTGCTCGAGAAGCCGAAGGACCTGGCGGCCATCCTGACCAACCTCGAAGCGCACGACGTGCTCTTCATCGATGAGATCCACCGCCTGTCGCCGGTGGTCGAGGAGATCCTCTATCCCGCGCTCGAGGACTACCAGATCGACATCATGATCGGCGAAGGCCCGGCCGCGCGTTCGATCAAGCTCGACCTGCAGCCCTTCACGCTGGTGGGCGCCACCACCCGCGCGGGCATGCTGACCAATCCGCTGCGCGACCGCTTCGGGATCGTGGCGCGGCTCGAGTTCTACACGTCGGACGAACTCGCACGCATCGTCGCGCGTTCGTCGGGCCTGCTCAACGTGGCCACCGACACCGAGGGTGCGTTCGAGATCGCCCGCCGCTCGCGCGGCACGCCCCGCATCGCGAACCGCCTGCTGCGCCGCGTGCGCGACTACGCCGACGTGAAGGGCGACGGCCGCATCAC
>DATLIE010000162.1:0-4595 GCA_035539635.1 Burkholderiaceae bacterium | reverse complement strand
GCCGGGTTGGTCTCGGCGAAGTGGTAGTGCGAGCCGACCTGGATCGGCCGGTCGCCACCGTTCTCGACGACGAGGGTGACGGTGCGCCGGCCCGCGTTGAGCACGATGTCGGCGCCGTCGACCAGCAGCTCGCCCGGGATCATTTGCGGCTGCCGCGCCGGTTCAGCCACCAGGCGCCCGCCAGCGCCAGGGCCAGCAGGCCGAACACGTCGGTGGCGTGCAGGTGCGTGCCGGAAGCGCCGTGCCCGTCGTGGGCCCAGGTGGCGGCCGAGACGGTTGCGAGCACGAAACTCGCCAGGATGGTGCGCACTGAAGTCCCCTTCATGTGATTCATGCAATGGGTTGGTGCACGGTCACCAGCTTGGTGCCGTCCGGGAAGGTGGCCTCGACCTGGATCTCCGGAATCATCTCCGGCACGCCCTCCATCACGTCGGTGCGGGCGAGCACGCTCTTGCCCGCGCTCATCAGCTGGGCGACGGTCCTGCCGTCGCGCGCACCTTCGAGGATCGCCGCACTGATCAGCGCCACCGCCTCGGGATGGTTGAGTTTCAGACCGCGCGCGCGGCGCCGCTCGGCCAGCAGGGCGGCGGTGAACAGCAGCAGCTTGTCCTTCTCGCGCGGGGTCAGGTCCATGGGCGCTTCTTTGCAGGTTCGGTGCCATCGGGGGCAATCCCGGATGGCCTGCATTGTGCAATCAGCTTGGGCCATGGCCCTCGCCGACGCCGCCCCCGCACCGCCCGCGGCGCCGCCCGTCGTGCCGCAACAGCGCGTCATCAAGGTGCGGCGCGACTACAACGCCTGGGTCGCGCGCGAGACGATGGAGGACTACGCGCTGCGCTTCACGCCGCGGGGCTTCCGCAAGTGGAGCGCGTGGCGCGTGGCGCAGACGGCGCTTGGCGGCGCAGCCTCGTTCCTGGTGCTGGAGGCCATCGGCGCCACGCTGCTGTTGCAGTTCGGCTTCGTCAACGCGTTCTGGGCCGTGCTGGCCACCGGCGCGATCATCTTCGCCGCCGGCCTGCCGATCAGCATCTACGCCGCGCGCCACGGCCTGGACATGGACCTGCTGACGCGTGGTGCCGGCTTCGGCTACATCGGCTCGACGATCACCTCGCTGATCTACGCCAGCTTCACCTTCATCTTCTTCGCGCTCGAGGCCGCGGTGATGGCCTATGCGCTCGAACTCGCGTTCGACATCCCTCCCGTGTGGGGCTATCTGGTTTGTGCGTTGGTGGTCATCCCGCTCGTCACGCACGGCGTCACCGCCATCGGGCGCCTGCAGGTGTGGACGCAGCCGCTGTGGCTGGCGCTGCTGGTGCTGCCCTTCGTCGCGGTGTTCCAGGCGCACCCGAATCTGGTGGCCGAGTTGCGCGCGTACGCCGGCAGTGCAGGGCAGGGCGCCGCCTTCGATCCGCTGCTGTTCGGTGCCGCGCTCACGGTGGGCATCGCGCTCATCACGCAGATGGGCGAGCAGGTCGACTACCTGCGCTTCATGCCCGAGAAGACGCGGGCGAACCGCGGCCGCTGGTGGCTCGGTGTGCTGGTCGGCGGCCCCGGCTGGGTGCTGCCCGGCGTGCTGAAGATGTTGGGCGGCATGCTGCTCGCGGTGCTGGCGCTGAAGATGGCGGTGCCGGCCGAGCGCGCAGTGGACCCGAACCAGATGTACCTGGCGGCCTACGAGCTGGTGTTCCCGAACTACGGCTGGGCGGTGGCGGTGACGGCGCTGTTCGTCATCGTCTCGCAGCTCAAGATCAACGTCACCAACGCCTATGCGGGTTCGCTTGCGTGGTCGAACTTCTTCGCCCGCGTCACGCACAGCCACCCGGGGCGGGTGGTGTGGATGGTGTTCAACACCCTGATCGCGCTGATGCTGATGGAGTTGGAGGTGTTCCAGGCCATCGGCCATGTGCTCGGCCTGTACTCGAACATCGCGATCAGCTGGATCATGGCCGTGGTGGCCGATCTGGTGATCAACAAGCCGCTCGGCTGGTCGCCCAAGGGCATCGAGTTCAAGCGCGCGCACCTGTTCGACGTCAACCCGGTCGGCGTCGGCGCGATGGGGCTGGCCTCGCTGCTGTCGATCGCCGCGCACCTGGGCGCCTTCGGCCCGATGGCGCAAGCCTTCTCGGCGGTGATTGCGATGGCCGTGGCGTTCACCGCCAGCCCCTTGATCGCCTGGGCCACGCGCGGGCGCTACTACCTCGCGCGGCAGGCCGAAGGTGAGGGCACCTACCTCGGCGTCGCGCGCCGCTGCGTGATCTGCGAGCGTGCCTACGAAGGCGAGGACATGGCGCAGTGCCCAGCCTACGGCGGCCCGATCTGCTCGCTGTGCTGCTCGCTCGACGCGCGCTGCCACGACCTGTGCAAGCCCGAGGCCACGCGCATCGACGTGCAGCTGCGCGCGCTGGCCAAGCGCGTGCTGCCCGCGAGTTGGTGGCCGCCGCTGGACACTGGCCTGGGGCGCTACCTGCTGCTGATGACCGCGGTGGCTCCGGCGCTCGCCGGCCTGTTGGCGATGCTCTACCAGGCCGAGCTGCGGCAGTTGGGCGACGCGGCGGCCGCGAGTGCACCGGCCTTGCGCGGCGCCTTCTTCAAGGCCTACTGGGCGCTGCTCTTGTGCAGCGCGGTGATCGGCTGGTGGCTGGTGCTGGCGCAGACCAGCCGCCGCGTCGCACAGGAGGAGTCGAACCGCCAGACCGAGGCGCTGATGCAGGAGATCGAGTCGCACCGCCTCACGGACCTGCAGCTGCAGACCGCCAAGCGCGTCGCGGACTCTGCCAACCAGGCCAAGACACGCTACATCTCGACCATCAGCCACGAGCTGCGCGCGCCGCTGAACAGCATCCTCGGCTACGCCCAGCTGCTGCACGAGGACCCGACGCTGCCGGTGCACCGCCAGCAGGCGGTGGGCGTGATCCGGCGCGGCGGCGAGCACCTGCTGAGCCTGATCGAGGGCACGCTCGACATCGCGCGCATCGAGGCCGGCAAGCTCGCGCTCGACCCCAAGCCGCTGCGGCTGCGTGAAGCACTCGAGCAGATCGTTCAGATGTTCGAGCTGCAGGCCGTGTCCAAGGGACTGCGCTTCGTGCACGACGTGGGAGGCGCGCCGCTGGCCGTGCGTGCCGACGAGCGGCGCGTGACGCAGATCCTGATCAACGTGATCGGCAACGCGGTCAAGTTCACGCAACGCGGCCAGGTCGCCTTTCGCGCCTCGCATGTGCGCGACATGGCGGTGTTCGAGATCGAGGACACCGGCCCGGGCATCGCACCCGACGACCTGGCGCGCATCTTCGAGCCGTTCGCGCGCGGCGCCGGCGCGCCCATGGCCGGCGGCACCGGCCTCGGCCTGACGATCGCCAAGATGCTGACCGACCTGATGGGTGGCGAGATGACGGTCTCCTCGCGCCACGACGACGGCTCGGGCCAGGCGACCGGCACGCTGTTTCGCATCCGCCTGTTCCTGCCCGCCCTGCAGGGCGCCCCGGCACGGCAGGGCCTGCGCCCGGCGCGCGGCGGCTACGCGGGCGCGCGCCGCCGCCTGCTCGTGGTCGAGAACGAGGAGGTCGACCGCACGCTGCTCGCACGCCGGCTCGAGGCGGTGGGCTTCGACGTCGTGCAGGCCGCGTCGGGCCATGCCGCACTCGGCCTGCTCGCAGAGCAGCGCGTCGACGCGATCCTGATGGACCTGGCCATGCCCGGCATCGACGGCTGGGAGACGATCCGCACGCTGCGGCGCCAGGGCCTGTCTGATGCGCCGGTGGCGATCGTGTCGGCCAATGCCTTCGACAAGGGCCTCGACAACGACGTCGGCATCTCGGCGGCGGACTTCATCACCAAGCCCGTGCGCTTCGACGAGCTGCTCGACTGGCTCGGCACGCGCCTCGCATTGCAGTGGGTGGCCGAGCCGCCGCCCGAACCGCCCGCGCCCGCGCGGCCAGAGCACACGCCGAGCCGCGACCGGCTGCAGGCGCTGCACGACGTGGTGGCGCTCGGTTACCCGCGCGGCGTGCAGCAGGTGCTCGACCGCATCGCCCGCGAGCAACCCGAATGCGCGGCGTGGCTGGCACCGATGCGGGCGCTGGCGCAGGCCTTCCAGTTCGACCGCATGAACGAAAGCATCCGCGATGCCCTCGCCAATGAATCCTCTTTCCGCGCTCCCCGCTGAACAGCGCGGCGCCGGCCTGGTGCTGATCGTCGACGACCTGCCGGACAACCTGGCCGTCTTGCACGACGCGCTCGACGCCGCCGGCTACACCGTGCTGGTGGCCACCGACGGCGCGAGCGCGCTCGCTCGCGCGGCGCAGGTCGACCCCGACATCGTGCTGCTCGACGCGGTGATGCCGGGACTGGACGGCTTCGAGGTCGCGCGGCGCCTGAAGGCAGGGCCCGACACCGCGCACATCCCGATCGTCTTCATGACCGGCCTGACCGATACCGAGCATGTGCTCGCCGCGTTTGATGCCGGCGGCGTGGACTACGTGACGAAGCCGATCCGCCCGCCCGAGGTGCTGGCGCGCATGAGTGCCCACATGGCGAGCGCACGCCAGGCGCGCCAGGCCCGCAACGCGCTCGACGCCTACGGCCATGCCACGATCGCC
>DATLIE010000161.1:0-7350 GCA_035539635.1 Burkholderiaceae bacterium | reverse complement strand
GGCGCCGAGCTCCCACACCTTCAGCGTCAGCTCGTACTTGCCGCTCTGCTCCATGTTGCGCACGTAGCCGCAGGCCACCAGCGTCTGCAGCAGGCGGTGCACGTTGCTCTTCGTCATGCCGAGATGGCGCGCGAGGTCGCTGACGCCACACAGCTGCGGATTGCGCGCCAGCGCCTCCATCACCTGCAGGCCCTTGACGAAGGTGGTGTCCATAGGTGTCCCGGAATGCGATACGACGTGTCGGAGAGGGTAGGCGCCGGCCGCCGGGGCTGTCAAGCCAGGAAGACGCGGCCGCCCCGACGCGGATCCGCTCGCGGCCCTCATCACGTCCGGGAAATCCTGGGCCTCCGTGCGGTGGGCCCTCGCGTTAGTCCCTAGTCCGGGCACGTTGACGGGGTTCGAGCCCTTACCTAGGATTGGTTCATCTCGCAAGACGGCGTGCTGAATAATAGAACGCGTCCGGCGAGAAGCAGTCCAGGCGACCGCTTCCCACCCACGCGGCGCCGCTCAGACCTTGGAGGTGCAAGTGCAAGAGACGCTGATCCGCAACCTCTGGTACGTCGCCGGCTCGAGCGACGAGTTCGAGCCGGACCGGCTCGTCGGCCAGACCATCGTCGGACTGCCCCTGGTCCTGTGGCGTACCGGCGAGGGCAACGTCGTCGCCTTCGACGGCCGCTGCTGCCACAAGCGCATGCCGCTGGCCGCCGGCAAGCTGCTGCCCGACGGCACGCTCGAGTGTGCCTACCACGGCCTGTGCTTCGACGCGCAGGGCAGCTGCGTGAAGATCCCGTCGCAGCCCGGCCGCACGATCCCGAAGCGCGCGCGCCTGCGCCCCTATCCGATCGTCGAGCAGGACGGCCTGGTGTGGATCTGGATGGGCGACGAGCCCGACCCCGCGCTGAAGCCGCCGCGCATTCCGGAGCTCGTGGACCCCGAGTGGGAGACCGTGCGCGTGCAGAACGCCGAGGTCCACGCCAACTACCTGCTGCTGATCGAGAACCTGCTCGACATCAGCCACTTCTACCCCTTGCACGACGGCAACATCGGCGACATCGCCAACAGCGAGATCCCCGTCGAGTTCAGCTTCGATTCCATCCAGGGCAACCGCTCGGTGGCGTCGAGCCGGCTGGCGCATTCCTACCGCCATCCGCCCTACCTGCAGGATTTCTTCGGCTACGAACTGGTCGACCGGCTGCATACCCACAAGATGATCTCGCCGGCGGTGGTGCGCGTCGACCTGCGCTGCGCGCCGCCCGGGCAGCTGGAGACCGGCGCCGAGCGCGGCTACATCCTCACGCACTTCATCACGCCGGTCAGCGAGAGGCTCCACCGCTGGCGCGTGTTCGCCTGCTGCCGCGCCGGCGAGCGCTGGCCCGCGGACCCACGCGTGCCGACCGTCGCGCGCGTGGCCGATCAGTTCCCGGGCGTGATCGAGCAGGACCTGTGGGCCCTCACTGAGCAGCAACGCATGATGGACCTGGACGACACGCACTACGGAGGCGAGATGCACCTGCGCTCCGACACCGGTCTCCTGAAGGCGCGCGACATCATCCGCGACATGGTGGCCGCCGAGGCCTCCGTGGAGACCACGGCATGAACATCAACCGCTGGCGCTGCGAGCTGTGCGGCTTCGAGTACGACGAGGCCGCCGGCCTGCCCGACGATGGCATCAAGCCCGGCACCGCCTGGCCCGACGTGCCCGAGGACTGGAGCTGCCCGGACTGCGGCGCCATGAAGGACGAGTTCCAGATGGTGCTGGTGGTCGATTGACGAACACTCCGGCCGGACCGCCGACGCGGCGGCCGGCCCGGCGACACCGCGAGCGCGAGCGTTCCCTGGCCCGGGGAAGGGCCTCATTCACCAGGAGTCCGACGTGACCCACGAGCTACCCATTCCGCCCGAAGCGCCCTTCGACGCCACGCGCCGCCGCGTCGTGATCGCGGCCGGCGCCGTCGCCGGCCTGCAGCTGCTGCCCGGCGCGCTGCGCGACGCCTTCGCGCAGGGCTATCCGGCGCTCGGCAACTTCCCCGCCGGCACCGAGGGCGACTCGGTGTTCGTCGGCGTGTCCGTGCCGCTCACCGGCGCGTACTCGGCGGAGGGCAAGGACCAGCAGCTCGGCTTCGAGCTGGCCTTCGAGCACCTCAACAGCGGCCGCCTGGCGGGCAAGATCCCTGAGCTCAAGGGCAAGGGCGTGCTCGGCAAGACCATCAAGTACGGCGTGGTCGACGACGAGTCCAAGGCCGAGTCGGCGATCCAGGGCCAGACGCGCTTCCTGCGCAACAACAAGGCGATCCTCATGACGGGCTGCTACAGCAGCGCGGTCACGGTGGCGCTCGGCAAGCTGGCGCAGCGCGAGAAGGTGCTCTACATGGCCGGTCCCTCGGGCTCCGACGACGTGACCGGCAAGGACTGCCAGCGCTACAGCTTCCGCTCGCAGCCGAGCACCACCATGGCTTCGCGCGCGCTGGCCCCGGCGCTCGCCGCGCGCCTCGGCAAGGGCAAGAAGGTCGGCTACCTGGTGCCCGACTACACCTTCGGCCACACGCAGTTCGAGTCGATGGTGCGGCTGACCGAGCCGCTCGGCTGGAAGACGGTGTCCAAGCAGGTGTGCCCGATCGGCACGGCGGACTACAGCACCTACCTGCTGAACATCGCCAACAGCGGCGCCGACGTGTTCGTCAACTGCACGGTCGGCAACGACTGCTCGACCTCGATCCAGCAGGCGCGCAACTTCGGCGTCACCAAGAACGCCGCCCTGGTCGTGCCGACGTTGCAGCCCTTCCTGGCGCAGCAGCTCGGCCCCGAGGTCACGCAGGACGTGCTCGGCGTGATGGACTTCTGGTGGTCGCTGGCCGACAGCAACGAGCTGGCGAAGATCTTCGTCGACGAGTTCCAGGCCAAGCACAAGTACAAGCCGTACTGGCCCGCGCACATCGCCTACTCCCAGATGATGATCTGGGCGGTGGCGGTGGAGCGCGCCAAGACCTTCTACCCGCCGGAGGTCATCAAGGCGCTGGAGGCCAAGGTGCCGATCAAGACCACGCTCGGCGACGTCATGTACCGGCCCGAGGACCACCAGCTGATCCGGCCGGTGCCGGTGATGCGCGGCAAGAAGCCGTCCGAGATGAAGTCGAAGGACGACTACTACGAGATCATCAAGATGATCCCGGGCCCGGAGGCCGTGCCGCCCCTGGAAGGCAGCGCCTGCAAGATGGGCGACGTGGCCTGAGCCGCAGCGTCCGGCGGCGGCCCGTCGCGGGCGCCGCCTGCGGCCGGCGGACCGCCTCCTCCAGACGATCGTTACCCATTCCGCGCCCGCCCGCGCGGCCCGCCTCCCGGAGACCTCCATGCCCACCACCGCCCAGATCCTCTCGCAGGTCTTCCACGGGCTCGTGCTCGGCGGCATGCTGGCGCTGGTCGGCTCTGGACTCACCATCATCCTCGGCACGCTCGGGCTGGTGAACTTCGCGCATGGCGCCTTCTTCGCCTTCGGCGCCTACGCCGGCTGGCTGGCCTACGCCTGGACCGGCTCCTACGTCGCGGCCCTGGTGATCGGCGCGCTCGCCACCTGCGCGGTCGGCTTCGTGGTCGAGCGCGGCCTGATCAGCCGCTTCTACCAGCGCCCGCACGAGGACCAGATCCTGCTGACCTTCGGGCTCGGCATCGTGATGGTCGAGGCGCTGCGCGCGATCTTCGGCGGCATCGGCAAGACCATGCCCTCGCCGTCGTGGGCGGCCGGCGCGGTCTCGATCGGCCCCGTGATCTACCCGGAGTACCGGCTGGTGGTGTTCGGCATCGCGGTGGTCGCGCTGCTGGTGTTCTATCTGCTGCTGTACCACTCGCGCCTCGGCCTGATCGTGCGCGCGGCGATCGAGGACACCGTGATGGTGCGCATCCTCGGGCTGCGTGCCTCGCAGATCCGCGCCGTGGTGTTCGCGATCGGCGTGCTGGCCGTCGGCCTGGCCGGCGTGGCGATGGCGCCGATCGTCTCCATCAACCCGGACGTCGGCGCGCGCTTCATGGTGCAGTCCTTCGTGGTCGTCGTGATCGGCGGGCTGGGCTCCTTCCCAGGCGCGATCCTCGGCGGACTGATCGCCGGCCAGATCCAGACACTGACCGCGATCGTCGAGGCCTCGTACAGCGACGTCGCGCTGTTCCTGGCGATGGTCGTGATACTGGCCGTGCGGCCGCGCGGTCTCCTGGGCGAGGAGGGCCGCAAATGACGACGCAACAGCTCGTGGCGCGCGCCGGCGGCGTGCGCCGCCTGGCGGTCTCGCTGCCCGCCGAGTGCTGGATCGCGCTCGCGCTGGTCGCGATGCCGGTCGTGCTGCTGGCCGCCGGCGGCTCGGTCGACACGGCGATCCGCATCGTGCTGTGGGGCATCTTCGGGCTCGGCTTCGACATCCTGTTCGGCTACGCCGGGCTGCTGTCCTTCGGGCAGGCGGCCTTCTTCGGCAGTGGCAGCTTCGTCACCGCCTACCTGCTGGTGAGCGGCGCGGTCACCAACTTCGCGCTCGCGATCGCGATCGGCGTGGCGGCCTCGATGGTCTTCAGCCTGCTGGTGGGCTTCGTCGCGCTGCGCCGCATCGGCATCTACTTCTCGATGATCACCTTCGCCATCGGCGAGCTGTGCTTCTTCATCAACCACTCGGTGCTGTCGCGCTGGACCGGCGGCGACAACGGGCTGCCGGGCGTGCCGCACCCGAGCTTTCGCATCGGCGACCGGCTCGTCGAGCTGAGCGGCGGCTGGGACATGTATGCCGTGCTGGCGCTGGTGTTCGTCGCGAGCTTCTGGTTCGCGCGGCGCGTCGTCACCTCGCCCTTCGGCCGCGTGCTGAACGCCACGCGCATCAACCCCGAGCGCACGCTGGCCGTCGGCCACGACGTGCAGCGCTACAAGATGGCGGCCTTCGTGCTGGCGGCCGCCTACGCGGCGCTGGCCGGCGCGATGATGGGCATCTTCCAGAGCTTCGCGGGCCCCGACGCCTTCGCGCTCGACACCTCGGGCCAGGTGGTGATCCAGACGGTGGTCGGCGGCGTGCGCACGCTGGTCGGGCCGCTGGTCGGCGCGGCGGTGTGGATCTACCTGCGCGACATCCTGCAGCAGATTCCCGGCATCGGCGGCGCGTGGAAGCTGATCCTCGGCGCGCTGTTCATCCTGGCGGTCACGACCATGCGGCGCGGCATCGTCGGCGAGATCCAGGCGGCGCTGCAGCGGCGCCGGCGCGCCGCCGCGGTGGCCGCGCGCGAGAAGCTGGCGGCCTTCGCGACGCCACCCGCGGGGGGCCATGCGGCGGCGGGCGCCGCGGGCCTCGAGCCGCTGCGCCAGCGCCTGGCGGCGGCGGCCGCCACCGGGAGCGTGCCGGCCATCGAGGCGCGCCACATCCGCAAGGAGTTCGGCGGCCTGGTGGCGCTGGAGGACGTCTGCCTCGAGGTGCGCGAGGGCGAGATCATGGGCCTGATCGGCCCGAACGGCGCCGGCAAGAGCACGCTGTTCCGCATCCTCACCGGCGAGATGCCGGCCACCTCGGGCGAGGTGCACTTCCGCGGCCGCAACATCACCGGCGTGGGCGTGCGCGAGGCCTGCGCGATGGGCATCAGCAAGAGCTACCAGATCGTGCAGGTCTACCCCGAGCTCGGCATGCGCGAGAACCTGCTGGTGCCGCTGCTGGCGCACGGGCGCGGCCGCTTCCGCTTCGACGTGCTGGCCAGCGTCGCGCCCGACGGCGCGCTGCAGCGGCAGGCCGACGCGCTGCTCGCCATGATGGGCCTGGTCGACCGCGACGGCGCGCCCGCGGCCGAGCTGTCCTACGGCGAGAAGCGGCGGCTGGAGATCGGCATCGCGCTCGCGACCGACCCCGACGTGCTGCTGCTCGACGAGCCGCTGGCCGGCCTGAGCCCGGAGGAGCGGGTGCAGGTGGTCGGCGTCATCCGCACCGCCAGCGCCGGGCGCACCACGCTGGTGGTGGAGCACGACATGGACGCGCTGTTCGGCCTGGCCGACCGCATCGCGGTCCTGCACACCGGGCGCAACCTGGCGGTGGGGCCGCCGGCCGAGATCCGCGCCAATCCGATCGTGCACAGCGCCTACCTGGGAGGCAAGGATGGCGACTGAGCTGCTGCGGCTGCGCGACGTCAACTCGTACTACGGCGAGTCGCACGTCCTGCACGACATCAACCTGAACGTGGCCGAGGGCGAGGTCGTCGCGCTGCTCGGCCGCAACGGCTCGGGCAAGACCTCGACGCTGAAGACCGTCATGGGGCTGCTGGAGCCCAAGTCAGGCGTGATCGAGTACGCCGGCCAGGTGCTGCGCGACGCCTCGCCGGAGGGCCGCAGCCGCGCCGGCATCCAGCTGGTGCCGGAGGACCGGCGCGTGTTCGCGGGCCTGACGGTGGAGGAGAACCTGCGGCTGGCCGCCATGGGCAGCCGCAAGCCGCTCACGATCGCCGCGATGTACGCGCTGTTCCCGCGCCTGGGCGAGCGCCGCAAGTCGCATGGCCGCTACCTCTCGGGCGGCGAGCAGCAGATGCTGTCGATCGCGCGCGCGCTCACCCAGGCGCCGCGCCTGCTGATGCTCGACGAGCCCTTCGAGGGGCTGGCGCCGATCATCGTGCACGCGCTGGTGGAGGTCGTCGGCCAGCTGGCCCGGCAGGGCCAGACCATCCTGATCGTCGAGCAGAACCTGAAGGCCTGCCTCTCGCTGGCCCACCGCGTCTACCTGCTCGGCAACGGCCTCGTGGTGCACGAGGGCTCGGCCCAGGCGCTGCTGCACGACAAGGACACGCAGCGCCGCCACCTGTCAGTCTAGCGCGTCCGAGGCGGGGCGGCCGCACGCCGGTCGCCGCCAGGCCGCGCCTCACGAGGGAGTTCACATGCCTGCAAACACGGTTCTTCCGCTGGCCGGCCTCAAGGTGCTGGAGTTCGGCCAGATCGTCACCGTGCCCTTCTGCGGCATGCTGCTCGCGGACCTGGGCGCCGACGTGGTGAAGGTCGAGAACGCCGACGGCGGCGACGGCATGCGGCAGTGGCCGCCGCTGATGCGCCCCGGGCCCGACGGCGAGGCCTACAGCGGCAACTTCGCCTCGCTGAACCGCAACAAGCGCAGCCTCGCCGCCAACCTGAAGGACCCGGACGACGTCGAGCGCGTGCGCCGCCTGTGCGCGGTGGCCGACATCGTGATCGAGAATTTCCGCCCCGGCGTGATGGACCGCCTCGGCCTCGGCTACGACGCGCTGCGCGAGCGGCGTCCCGGGCTGGTCTACTGCTCCGTGACCGGCTACGGCCAGTCGGGGCCCTACGCGAAGAAGGGCGCCTTCGACGTCACGGTGCAGGCGATCAGCGGCGTGATG
>DATLIE010000160.1:0-14498 GCA_035539635.1 Burkholderiaceae bacterium | reverse complement strand
ACGTGATGCTGGCGGCGGCGCCGGCCGCCCTGATCGTCGCTGACGGCGCCGCGGCGCTCGAACAGGCGCGCGACATCGAGATCGCCGCGGCCTGCGCCGAAGCCGTCGGCGCGATGGACTCGCTGGTGGCGCAGACGGTCGAGTACATGAACACGCGCAAGCAGTTCGGCGTCACGATCGCCAGCTTCCAGGCGCTGCGCCATCGCATGGCCGACGTCAAGATGCAGCTCGAGCTGGCGCGTTCGATGAGCTACTTCGCGAGCCTGAAGCTCGGCGAACCGGCACCGCAGCGCCGGCGTGCGATCTCGCAGGCCAAGGTGCAGCTCGGCCAGAGCCTGCGCTTCGTAGGCCAGCAGTGCATCCAACTGCACGGCGGCATCGGCGTCACCGACGAGTGCCGCGCCAGCCACTACTTCAAGCGCCTGACGATGATCGAGTTCGTCGGCGGCGACACGCTGCACCATCTGGGCGAGGTCAGCGCGCGCATGGCCGACACGGCGGGCGTGTTTGCATGAGCGGTAGCGAGCTGCGCGATGCGTTGACCGACGTGGCCGGCCTCTCGGTCGGCCACTTCACGCACACGCAGCGCGCCACGGGTTGCAGCGTGGTGCTGTGCCCACAAGGCGCGGTGGCCGGCGTGGCGGTGCGTGGCGGCTCGCCCGGCACGCGCGAGACCGACCTGCTGCGCCCGGAGCACACGGTCGAGAAGGTGCATGCGGTGCTGCTGACCGGCGGCAGCGCCTTCGGCCTCGACGCCGCGGCCGGCGTGATGCGCTGGCTCGAGGAACAGGGCCATGGCTACCCGGTCGGTACGGTGCGCGTGCCGATCGTGCCGGCGGCGGTGATCTTCGACCTCTGGCGCGGCGATGCGTCGATCCGTCCCGACGCGGCGGCCGGCCACGCGGCCTGCGTCGCGGCGTCGACGCAAGCGCCGGCGCAGGGCAGCGTCGGCGCCGGCGCCGGCGCCACGGTGGGCAAGCTGTTCGGCATCGAGCGCGCGATGGCCGGTGGCATCGGCACGGCCTCGGTGCGTGCGGCCGGAGTCACCGTGGCGGCGCTGGTGGTCGTCAACGCCACCGGCGACGTGCTCGACCCGAGCGATGGCACGCTGGTGGCCGGCGCGCGCAAGAGCGCGACGAGTCATCAACTGCTGCGCAGCCACGAGGCGCTGTTGCGCGGCGAGCTGCCCGAGCGCCTGCGCCCGGGCGGCGCGACGACGATCGGCGTGGTCGCCACCGACGCGGTGCTCGACAAGTCGCAATGCACCGCGCTCGCGTCGATGGCCCACGACGGCCTGGCGCGCGCCATCCTGCCCGCGCACACGCCGTTCGACGGCGACACGCTGTTCACGCTGGCCACCGGCGGCAGCGGCATCGCGGCGCACCCGGCGCTGGTGGGTGCCTTGGCGGTCGAGGCCGTCGCGCGCGCGGTGGTCAGTGCCGTCACGCACGCGGTCGGCGCGCCGAATTTGCCCGCTGCGCGCGACCTCGGCGCGGCTCTGTAGCCGTTTCGCGCCACACCGCGCCGGGATAATGCGCGCCACCATGCGCGTGTTCCGCGGCTTCAACCACCCCGACCTCGCGCCGCGCTGCGCGCTGACGATCGGCAGCTTCGACGGCGTGCACCGCGGCCACCAGGCCATGCTCGCGCTGCTGACCAACGAGGCGCGGCACCGCGGCATCGCCTCCTGCGTGCTGACCTTCGAGCCGCACCCGCGCGACTTCTTCGCGGCGCGCATGGGCAAGCCCGAGTCGGCACCGACGCGCATCGCCACGCTGCGCGACAAGCTGGCCGAACTCGAACGCTGCGGCATCGACCAGGTGGTGGTGCTGCCCTTCGACGAGCGCCTGGCCGCGCTGCCGGCCGAAGCCTTCATCGCCCAGGTGCTGGTGCGCGGCCTGGGTGTGGGCTACGTGCTGGTGGGCGACGACTTCCGCTTCGGCGCCCGGCGCACCGGCGACTACGCGATGCTCGACGCCGCCGGCGCCGAGCAGGGCTTCGACGTCGCGCGCATGCAGAGCTACGAGGTGCACGGCCTGCGCGTGTCGAGTTCGGCCGTGCGCGCCGCGCTCGCCGCCGGCGACATGGCGCGCGCGGCGGCGCTGCTGGGCCGGCCGTATTCGGTCAGCGGCCATGTGCTGCACGGCGCGAAGCTCGGCCGCACGCTCGGCTTTCGCACCCTGAACCTGCGCTTCGCGCACGAGCGGCCGGCGGCGGCGGGCATCTTCGTTGTGCGCACGCACGGACTGGGCGCGACGCCGCTGCCCGGCGTCGCGAGCTTCGGGCGCCGGCCCACCGTCAGCGAAGGCGGCCGCGTGCTGCTCGAGGTGCATTGCCTGGACTGGCCGGCCGCGCTCGGCGCCGACGGTGGCTACGGCCGCATCGTGCGTGTCGATCTGCTGCACTGGCTGCACGAGGAGCGCAAGTACGACTCGCTCGACGCGCTGCGCGCGGGCATCGCGCGCGACGAGGCCGACGCGCGCGCCTGGCTCGCAACGCAGGCCTGAGCACTCAGAACCGGCGCACCAGACCGAGCGAGAACGAGTTGCCGTTGCGCTCGCGCACGAGCGGGCTGTCGGCGGCCGGGCCGAGCAGGCGCGACACGCCGACGTGGGCGAAACCGGCCCAGCGTTCGTCGAAGTCGGTGCGCCAGGTGGCCGACAGCGACAGGTCGCGCAGCCCTTCCGGCGCGTCGTACACGGCGTAGCCCGACGCGGCGCTCTGCGCCGGCGTCACGCCGTACCAGGTCTGCATGTAGCGGTCGCCGGCGCCGGTCAGCGACGCGCCGAGGATCACGCGCTGGCGCGGGCCGACGACGACGCTGCGCGACATGCTGCCGCTGACCATGTAGCCGCCGACGCGCTCAACCGCGTCGAAGCTGCTGGCCAGGCTGACGCTCCACAACGGCGCGGGTTCCCAGCGCAGGCCCAGGCGTGCGCGCACGGTGGCGGGCACGTCGCCCATGCCGGCGAGGTCGCCGCTGTCGGACTCCTGCCGGCCCGGGTCGAATCGCAGCGACAGGTTCACACGCAGCGCACCGCGCCGGACCAACAGGGCGTCGAGGCCGCGCTCGACGTCGTCCTGTGCCTTGGTCGTGAAGCCGCCCGCGCCCGACACCGTGATCCGGCCCCAGCGCAGGAAGCCGGCCAGTTCGGGCTTGAGCTGCCGGTCCGACGAGCCGCTGAAGGCCGGCCTGTGCGCCAGGATCAGCCCGACGGCGCCTTCGAAGCGGTCCGCGCGCCGCTTGGGTGCCGGCTGCGGCTCCTGGACGGCAGGCGCCACCTCGGGCGCGGGCGCTTCGGTCGATGGTCCGGCAGCCGCCTGCGCCCACGCGGCCGCGGGCGCGCCCGCGGCCAGGATCAGCCCGCCCGCGAGACAGCCGCGCCGCCAGCGCGGCGCGCTCGTAAGCCTCTTCATCCTCTGCACTGTGCGCCCCCGGTGTGAAGCCATTCTGAAGGACGCCGCGCCGCCCATGGGTCTTCCCTCAGCCGACGCCGCCGAAACGGCGCAACGCCGACTTTTCACGCCCGCGCGCTGCAACACCCTCTCACAATCGCGCCCCAACAGGTGGGCCGCCCCGAGCGGCGCGAGGAGGAGTGCCATGGGCATGACACGTCGTACCACGATGCAGGCCGCGGCCATGGTGGCGGCTGCGATGTTTGCCCCGCTGTCGGGCTGCGGCTCGGACACGCCGGCCGCCGAGGTGTTGAGCCAGCGCGGCTACAAGCTCGAGCCCCAGGCCGCCTGCAAGGCCGCAGGCCGCGGCGACGTCGAGGCCCTGCGCCTGCTGGCGCAGGCCGGGCAGACGCAGCGCTCGCTGGTCGCCGACGGCGACCGCTTCTGCCTCGAAGGCGTGCTCGCCGGCCGCGCCGGCAAGGTCGACGTGGCCGCCGTGCTGCACGAAGTGAAGCCCGCGAAGGCCGAGTTCAACCGCGTCTATGCCTCGTCCACCGGCATGACCGCGCGCGACGTGCCGCAGGCGGAAAGCCTGGCGCGCGCCGCGGGCCACCGTGCGGTGGACCTGTACGCTGGCGGCAGCGTGGTGGAAGCCACGCCGCTGATGTGGGCCGTGTGGTCGAACGACCTCGACGCGGTGCAGGCCCTGCTCGCGCATGGCGCCGACCCCAACCTCGCCTCGAGCGTGCCGATGCGCGTCAACGGCGCGCTGCAGGGCCTGGTGCGCGTGAACACCTCGCCGCTGTTCGAGGCGCACCGGCTGCAGCGCAGCCAGATCGCGCAGGCGTTGTCCAAGCACGGCGCCAAGTCGCATATCGCCTCCCAAGTGCCCAAAGGCTGAGTCACGGCCGAGCCGGGGCCGCCACGGGGCTCGGCTCCTACAATCAGGGCATGGTCCGCCTCCTGCCCCGCCGCTCGCGTGCGCCGCACGCCGCGCAGCAACGACAAACCACCCGCGACCGAATTCGGCGCTCGGCCTGACTGCGCGCGGCCCGCCGCCGCGCCCGACCGCCGCCCGTCCCGGCTGCGCCCCGCCCGAACCCTGCGGCCTCGCCTACGAAGGCCGACGCGACATGAACGCCACCCCTGCCAGCCCCGACTACCGCGCCACGCTCAACCTGCCCGACACGCCGTTCCCGATGCGCGGCGACCTGCCCAAGCGCGAGCCGGGCTGGGTCAAGCAGTGGAACGACGAGGGCCTGTACCAGCGCCTGCGCATCGCGCGCAAGGGCGCGCCGCTGTTCGTGCTGCACGACGGCCCGCCGTACGCGAACGGCATCCTGCACGTCGGCCACGCGGTGAACAACGTGCTGAAGGACATGGTCGTCAAGTCCAAGCAGCTCGCCGGTTTCGACGCGCGCTTCATCCCGGGCTGGGACTGCCATGGCCTGCCGATCGAGAACGCGATCGAGAAGGCCCACGGCCGCAACCTGAGCCGCGACGAGATGCAGGCCAGGAGCCGCGCCTACGCCACCGAGCAGATCGCGCAGCAGATGGCCGACCGCCAACGCCTGGGTGTGCTCGGCCAATGGGACCGCCCTTACCGCACCATGGACCCGGCCAACGAGTCGGGCGAATTGCGGGCACTCAAGCGCGTCATCGAACGCGGCTTCGTCTACCGCGGCCTGAAGCCCGTGTACTGGTGCTTCGACTGTGGCTCGTCGCTGGCCGAGTTCGAGATCGAGTACGCCGACAAGCAGAGCCAGACGCTGGACGTCGGCTTCCTGTGCGCCGAGCCCGACAAGCTCGCGGCCGCGTTCGGGCTGAAGGAGATCGTCGGCGAGAGCTTTGCCGTGATCTGGACCACCACCGCGTGGACGATCCCCGCCAACCAGGCGCTGAACCTGAACCCCGAGCTCTGGTACGCGCTGGTGCACACCGAGCGCGGGCAGCTCGTGTTGGCCGAGTCGCTGGTGCCCAAGTGCCTGGAGCGCTACGGCCTCGCAGGCCACATCGTTGCCACGGCGCAGGGCAAGCACCTGGCCGGCATCCAGTTCCGTCACCCGCTGGCGCACGTGGACCCGGGCTACGACCGTCTGTCGCCCGTGTACCTCGCCGACTACGCCACGGCCGAGGACGGCACCGGCATCGTGCACTCGTCACCCGCCTATGGCCTGGACGACTTCAACTCCTGCGCCGCGCACGGCCTGAAGGTCGAGGACATCCTGAACCCGGTGCAGGGCCACGGCAGCTACGAGCCCGGGTTCCCGCTCTTCGGTGGCCAGAACATCTGGAAGGCGGTACCGACGATCATCGACGCGCTGCGCGACGCCGGGCGCCTGTTCGCCACCAGCCCTCTGACGCACAGCTACCCGCACTGCTGGCGCCACAAGACGCCGGTGATCTATCGCGCCGCGGCACAGTGGTTCATCCGCATGGACGAGGGCGTAGGCGTCTTCACCAAGGACAAGGCGCCGAAGACCTTGCGCCAGATGGCGCTGGAGGCGATCGACGCCACGGCGTTCTACCCGGAGAGCGGCCGCGCACGGCTGCGCGACATGATCGCCAACCGGCCCGACTGGTGCATCAGCCGCCAGCGCAGCTGGGGCGTGCCGCTGCCCTTCTTCCTGCACAAGGACTCGGGCGAGCTGCACCCGCGCACGATGGCGATTCTGGACCGCGCGATCGAGATCGTGGCCGAAGGCGGCGTCGAGGCCTGGAGCCGTGTCAGCGCCGAGCAGATCCTCGGCGCCGAGGACGCCAAGGCCTACACCAAGAGCAGCGACATCCTCGAGGTCTGGTTCGACTCGGGCTCGACCTTCTTCCACGTGCTGCGCGGCTCACACCACGGGCCCGCGGGCGACCCCGGCTTCCACGAGAGCGGACCGGAAGCCGACCTCTACCTCGAAGGCCACGACCAGCACCGCGGCTGGTTCCACTCGTCGCTGCTGCTCGGCTGCGCGCTCTACGGCCGCGCGCCCAACCGCGGCCTGCTGACGCACGGCTTCACGGTCGACGGCCAGGGCCGCAAGATGAGCAAGTCGCTCGGCAACATCATCGAGATCAAGGCTGCGGCCAAGGACCCCGGCGCCGAGATCGTGCGCCTGTGGGTCGCCTCCACCGACTACGCCAACGACCCGCCGATCGACAAGAACATCCTGGCGCGCGTGGTCGACAGCTACCGCCGCATCCGCAACACACTGCGCTTCCTGCTCGCCAACGTCAGCGACTTCGACGCCGCCAAGGACGCGGTGCCGGCCGCGCAGATGCTCGAGATCGACCGCTGGGTGCTCGCGCGCGCGGCCGAGCTGCAAGCCGAGTTCCTGGCGCACTACGAGCGCTTCGAGTTCCACCCGGTGGTGGCCAAGCTGCAGCTGTTCTGCTCCGAGGACCTGGGTGCGTTCTACCTCGACGTGCTGAAGGACCGCCTGTACACCACCGCCCCGAAGTCGCTGGCGCGCCGCTCGGCGCAGACCGCGCTTTGGCAGGTGACGCACGCGATGCTGCGCTGGATGGCGCCGTTCCTCAGCTTCACCGCCGAGGAAGCGTGGCCGGTGCTCGCGCCGGGCCAGAGCGCGTCGATCTTCACCGAGACCTTCTCCAAGTTCGACGCGCCCGATGATGCAAGCCGCGCGCTGCTCGCCAAGTGGCAGCGCGTGCGCGCGATCCGCGACGAGGTCAACAAGGCGATCGAGGCGGTGCGCACCGAAGGCGGCGTCGGCTCGTCGTTGCAGGCCAACGTCACGCTCGCCGCTAACGCCGAGGACCGCGCGCTGCTGGCCACGCTGGGCGAGGACCTGAAGTTCGTGCTGATCACCTCGGCCGCCAGCGTGACCGCGGGCGATGCACTGGCCGTCAACGTCACGCCGTCGAAGGCCACCAAGTGCGAGCGCTGCTGGCACTGGCGCGACGACGTCGGCCACGATGCCGCGCACCCGGGCCTGTGCGGCCGTTGCACCAGCAACCTGTACGGCGCGGGCGAGACGCGCGCGGTGGCCTGAGCATGTGGCGCTCGAACTCGGGGGCGCCGAGCCTCGCGCTCTGGCTCGGTCTCGCGCTGCTGGTCGTGGTCGCCGACCAGCTGACCAAGACGCTGGTGCTGCAGCAGTTCCAGCTCGGCGACTCGCAGCCGGTCACCTCGTTTTTCAACCTCGTGCGCGTGCACAACACCGGCGCGGCGTTCTCGTTCCTGGCCGGTGCGTCGGGCTGGCAGCGCTGGCTTTTCATCGGCCTGGGCGCCGCCGCCACGGTGTTCATCGTCTGGATGCTGCGCAAGTACCCGGCCCAGACGCTGTTCTGCTTCTCGATCACGATGATCATGGGCGGCGCCATCGGCAACGTGGTCGACCGCGCGCTGCATGGCTACGTGGTCGACTTCCTGCAGTTCCGCTTCTCGCTGCTCGAACCGGTGTTCCGCGGCGGATACTTCCCGAGCTTCAACCTCGCCGACAGCGCGATCACGCTCGGCGCCGTGCTGCTGATCGTCGACGAGCTGCGGCGCGTGCGCCGCGGCGGATAGCCGACGCTCAGATCTCGTCGATGCTGGTCGATGTCGGCGCCCGCTGGGCGCTTGCATCGGACAGCGAGAAGCGGTCGTGGGTGCGGGTGTAGAAGCTCGCGCCGAAGCGAGCCACCGGGTGGTAGTCGCGCAGGTTCACGCGCCAGGCCTCGGTGTCGATCAGGCCGGCGCGGGCGGCCAGGCGGACGATGCGCCCGATGAAGACATAGCGGCTCTCGGTCTCGAGCTTCTCGTGCAGCACGCACTCGAAGGCCACCGGCGCCTCCTGGATGCGCGGCGGCGCGACGCTGTGCGAGGCCACCGCCGTCAGCCCGACCGCGGCGAGTTCGCTGACGTCGGAAGGGAAGGTCTTGCCGCAGTCGTGCATCTTCTGCGCCATCGGCTCGTCGGAGATGTGGACCACGAACTCGCCGCTGCGCAGGATGTTGGCGGCCGTGTCTTTCAGGCCGCCGTCCTTCAGGCGGTTGATGCTGAGCATCAGGATCGGCGGGTCCTCGCCGACCATGTTGAACATCGAGAACGGCGCCGCGTTGACCACGCCCGTCGGACCCAGCGTGGTGACCAGCGCGATCGGCCGTGGCACGATCAGGCTGGCCATCAGCTTGTAGCGCTGGTAGGCGGTGATGCTCTCGAAGTCGACTTCGGTCAGGCTCAAACGATCACTTCCACCTTGGCACGCTTGGCCACCTTGGTCCACGTGTCGATCTGCGAGCGTATCAGCGTGGCGAAGTCGTTGCCGAGCACCGGCGTCTTGCGCGGCAGGGTCTGCAGTTCCTCGAGCCGCGCCATGACGTCGGGTTTGGCCAGCACCTCGGGCATCAGCGCGGTCAGCTTCTGCGCGATCGGCGCGGGCAGGTTCTTCGGCCCCGACAGGCCGAGCCACTGCGAGCCCGTCATCGACGGGTAGCCGAGTTCCGCGAACGTCGGGATGTTGGGCAGCGCCGGCAGCCGCGCCGGGGTGGAGACCGCCAGCGCGCGCAGCGAGCCCGCCTTCAACTGCGCCACGTTGGTGGTGATGGGATCGAACAGGCCGTCGATCTGGCCGCCGAGCAGGTCCTGCATCGCCGGCGCGCTGCCCTGGTAGGGCACATGGTCGTGCTCGGGCGCCTGGCCCTCGATCTTCAGCAGCTCGCCGTACAGGTGGTTGGCCGAACCGACGCCAGAGGTGCCGTAGCGCACCGCCTTGGTCTTGGCCGTCGCCACGTACTGGCCGAGGCTCGTGTACGGCGACTGGCCGCGCACCAGCAGCACCATCGGCGCTTCCACCAGCATGGCCATGTGCGTGAAGTCGCCCACCGCGTCGAAGGGCATCACGTTGCGCGTGGCCGCGGCGTAGATGTGCACCGAGGCGTGGCTCACCAGCAGCGTGTAGCCGTCGGCCGGCTGCTTGGACACGTAGTCGGTGCCGATCAGGCCGCCGGCACCGGGCTTGTTCTCGACCACCACCGTCTGTCCGATGGCCTGCGAGATGTGCGGCGCCATCAGGCGCGCCACCGTGTCCACCAGACCGCCTGGCGGGAACTGCGCGACCAGGCGGACCGGGCCGCGGCTCGGCCAGGCGCTCTGGGCGCCCACCCAGGCCGGCGTGGACAGGGCCGCGGCACCGGCGGCGAGAACGAGACGACGCTTCATGAGGGCTCCTATGCGGACGGTGGATGGGCGCGTGAACGCAGAATCCATGCCACAACGCCCCCACCCGCGCCAGCCGCGCCGCGCGTGCGCATCGACGCACAGGAACGCGACTTGCTGCGACAGTGCGGCCTCGCCACCCGTGCCCTCGCCCGATGCGCCACCTGCTGCTGATCAACCCCAACACCAGCACCGCCACCACCGAGCGCCTGGCGCAGACGCTGCAGCCGCTGTTGCCAGACGATGTGCAGCTGGCACTGCGCACGGCCCGCCGCGGGGCGCGCTACATCGCCTGCGAAGCCAGCCATGCGGTGGCCGGTGCCGCCGTGCTGGAAGCCTGGGCCGAACATCGGGCGGCGGCCGAGGGCCAGGCCGCAACGCTGCAGGGCGTGCTGATCGGCTGCTTCGGCGACCCGGGGCTGTTTGCACTGCGCGAGTCCAGCGCCTGCCCGGTCACCGGACTGGCCGAGGCCTCGTTCATCGAGGCCGCGCGGCGCGGACCGTTTGCCATCGTCACCGGCGGCGAGCGCTGGAGGCCGATGCTGCAGCGGCTGGCCCTGAGCCTGGGCCACGGCGAGCGGCTGCTGCACGTCGAGACCGTGGCGCCCACCGGCGCCGAAATGCAGGCCGACCCGGGGATGGCGCTGCGCCATCTGGCCCAGGCCTGCCGCGCCGCAGCGCGCCCGGGGGTGGCCTCGATCGTCGTCGGGGGCGCCGGCCTCGCCGGCTACGCGCAGGCCCTGCAAGGGCAGGTGGATCTGCCGCTGATCGACAGCGTCCACGCCGGCCTGAAGGTGCTCCTGGAGCGCAGCGCGCCGCCGCCGCAGCGAGCCACCGACGGCTTCGTCGCCGAGTGGAGCGCGGTCACGCCGCCGATGGCGCGGCTCGGCCCCACGCCGTGCTGAGGTGGTGCGCGGCTGCACGCCTTTCCGGCGCAGGCGTACGCCGTCCTGGTGCGCGGGCGGCCTGAAGGCCGCACCATCCTGACCTTGCCGCGAAGGAAAGAACCGCCATGCCCGCCACCTACCTGGACGCGCTGCCCGACCACGGGCGTTTCGGCTACCGCGCCATCACCGCCCGGCCCGGCTACCGCTGGCCCGGTGGCGCGGGGCTGGCCGTGTACGTGGCGCTGAATCACGAGCACTTCGCCTTCGGCGAGGGCCTGGGCGCAGCGATCGGGCCAGCGTCGCCGCAGCCCGACGTGCTGAACTACAGCTGGCGCGAGTACGGCAACCGCGTCGGCGCGTGGCGCCTGCTGGAGCTGTTCGACGAGCTGCGCTGGCCTGCGGCGGCGCTGGTCAACACCGCGCTGTACGCGCACTGCCCCGAGCTGGTGGCAGCCTGCGTGGCGCGCGGGCACGAGCTCGTCGGCCACGGCCACAGCAACGCCGAGCGCCAGGGCACGCTCGCCGAGGCCGACGAGCGCGCGCTGCTGGTGCTGTGCCGCGAGCACATCGCGCGGCACAGCGGGCACGCACCGGCGGGCTGGCTGTCGCCGTGGATCAGCGAGAGCCGCCTGACGCCGGACCTGCTCGTCGAGACCGGCTACCGCTACACGCTGAACTGGTGCCACGACGACCAGCCGGTGGCGATGCGCACGCGCAGCGGGCACACGCTGTGGTCGGTGCCCTACCCGCAGGAGCTGAACGACATCCCGGCGATCGTGGCGCGCCAGATGGACGCCAAGGACTTCGCGCAGATGATCGTCGACCAATTCGACGAGATGCTCGAGCAGTCGGCGCGCCAGCCGCTGGTGATGGGCATCGCGCTGCACCCCTACATCGTCGGCCAGCCCTACCGGCTGCGCCACCTGCGCCGGGCGCTGCGCCACATCGACGCGGCGGCGGCGCACGGCAACGCCTGGCTCACGGTGCCCGGGGCCATCTGCACGCACGCGGCCGGCCTCGAAAGTGGCGGTGCGCTGCCGGTCGCGTAAGCGCGCCGCGCGATCCTCTAGGGCTTGTTCCGTCGATAGAACGCGAGCGCGTTCTTGAACATCACCTTGTCGCGCACGTCGATGCCGAACGGCGCGAGGTACTCCTCGGCAATCGCGATCTGGGCCTCGAACGTGCCGTGCAGGCCGATCACCGGCCAGTTGCTGCCCCAGATCAGGCGGTCCGCGCCGAACGCGGTCATCAGCACGTCGAAGTGCGCCTTGTAGGGGCCGAGGTCCGTGGGTGACGGGAACACCACGTCGCCGGGGGCGTACATGTCGTAGAACGACGAGAACTTCATGTGCACGTTCGGGCAGACGTCGGCCAGACGGCGGATCTCGAGCTCCCAGGTGGCGTCCACCGGCGGCGGCCCCTTGGCGCCACCCAGGTGGTCGATGATGATGCGCAGGTCGGGCACGGCGGTGCACAGCGCCTGCACTTGATCCTTCGGGTTCTTCGTGCCGCGGCTGATGATGTCCAGCGTCATGCCGCGCTTGGCCAGGTCACGCAGGCTGGCCAGCTGCGCCGGGCTGAGCGTGATGCCCTCGGCCGGGCCGGTGAGATAGCCGCGGATGCCCACGAAACGCCGGTCGCGCGCGAAACGCGCCAGGTCGCGCGCGAAGGTCGGCGCGCCGATCTCCAGGTTGCCGACGAAGAAGGAGTAGAACCCGTCGTGCCGGACCAGGTCGAGGATCCACTGGTTGTCCTCGACGATGCCGCTCGCTTCCACGATCCCGGCCGTCACGACCCCATTGGCCTTGGCGACGGCGCTGTACTCGGGGGGCAGCACGTCACGGAAGATCGGCCCCTCCGCCGGCGTGGGCCACGGCACGCCTCCCGGCCGCGTGACCTGCCAGAAGTGGATGTGGGTTTCGACGATCGGCCGCTTGCCGGCCGGCGCGCTGCGCTCGGCCCGCTCGACCGCGGCGCGGAGAGACCGGTCCTCGCCAACGTCGTGGGCGCGCGCCGTGGGCGCCCACGCCACGCACAGCAATGCCGCGGCCGCGGCCCAGACCCGAAGGCCCATCCTCACACTGCCCTTCATGTGCGTCTCCTTGTCAGGTTGTTCGAGCGCCCGCCGGCTGCGATGTTTGGTCTGACCAAAAGGCCAAACCGCGAGTCATGGTAAGGCCAGCTGTCCAATCAAGTACCTAGGGGTCATACCAATTCGAGACCGGGTTGAGGCGCCGGGCGGTGGACCGAGCCCTGCACGCCGATAATGCGGCGTCGGTCACTTTCGTCGTTGGCGTCCATGGCCATCCAGTTCAAGCCGGTCGAGTCGCGTCGGCTCTATCAGCAGATCGCAGACCAGATCCGCGACCTGATCGATCGCAGCGGCTTCGAGGCCGGGACCCGCTTGCCGGCGGAGCGCGATCTGGCCCTGCAGCTCGGCGTCTCGCGCCCTTCGCTGCGCGAGGCGCTGATCGCGCTCGATGTCGAAGGGCGCGTCGAGGTGCGCAGTGGGTCCGGCGTCTATGTCTCGGCGGCCAAGCCGGGCGCGGCACCCCAGAGCACCGCGGCGATGGGCGAGAGCCCGAGCCAGCTGATGGAGGCCCGCTCGGTCATCGAAGGCGAGGTCGTCACCCTGGCCTGCGCCCGCATGACGCCGGAGCCCCTGGCACGGCTGCGCGAGATCCTGAAGGAGATGGAAGCGGCGATCGAGCGCCGCCGCGCCAAGGTGGATCTCGATCGCGAGTTCCACCTGACACTGGCCGAGATGAGCGGAAATGCGGTCCTGTCGCGACTCGTCGCCGAGTTGTTCGACGAACGGCACAGCCCGATCTCAGCCAAGATCAGCTCACGCTTCGAGAACACGCGCAGCTGGAAGGCGGCGCTCGCGGAGCACGAGGCCATCCTGAAAGCCGTCGAGGCACGTGACCCGATCGCCGCCCAGGCGGCGATGCGCGCTCACCTCAAGGCATCTGCGTTGCGTTGGGTCGGGGACTGACCCACAGGCGTCACGACGTACCCACCACCAGCCGCGCCGCGGCCAGGTCCTCGAGCGCGGTGCCCACCGACTTGAACAGTGTCACATCGTCCGGCGACAGGCGCACGCGCACCTCGCCGCGCAGCACTTCGGCCAGTTCGGCCAGCACCTGCTCGCGCGCGATCACGCCGGTCTGGAGCGGCTGCACCAGGTCGCCCGCCTCGGCCAGCGCGCCGGCGTAGGTGTCGACGACGATGCGTGCGCGCGCGAGCGCCGCATCGTCGGCCTCGCGCATGTCGCGCCGGAAGCCGCCGACGAGGTCGAGGTGCGTGCCGGGCGCGAGCCACGCGCCGCGCACCAGCGGCTCGCGCGAGGTGGTCGCGCAGGTGATCACCTCGGCCGCCTGCACCGCGGCGCGCAGGTCCTCGGCCACCTCGGCGTCGATGCCTTCGTCGCGCAGCACCTCGACCACGTCCTCGGCCGCGTCGGCATTGCGGCCCCACACCGCCACGTGCACGAGCTCGGGGTTCAGCGCGACATGCGCGCGCGCCATCCACGGCGCCAGACGCCCGCTGCCGACGATCAAGAGGCGCCGCGCATCGGGCCGCGCCAGGTGCTGCGCCGCGAGCGCCGAGGCCGCCGCGGTGCGTCGCAACGTCAGCGCCTCGCCGTCGAGCAACGCGCGCGGCTCGCCGGTGGCACGGTCGAGCAGCAGGTAACTCGCCTGCACCGTGCCCGCGCCATGGGCGGCCGCGCCGGGCATCACGGTGACGAGCTTGACGCCCAGCGCCGCGGCCGACCAGGCCGGCATCAGCAGCAGCGTGCCGTCGCCTCCGAGGGCGTGCGCGTGGCGCAGCGGCACCTCGGTGTCGGCGTCGACGAACGCATCCTCGAGCGCGTCGGCGAGTTCGGCCCACGGCAAGGCGGCGTGCACCTCGTCGGCCGAATAGACTCGCAGCGACATGCAGCGCAGTGTAGTGATCGTCGGCGGCGGCGTGATGGGCGCGGCCAACGCCGCCTTCCTCGCGCGCGAGCACGGCGCCGCGGTCACCGTGCTCGAACGCGACCCGAGCTACGCGCGCGCATCGAGCGC
>DATLIE010000159.1:0-20047 GCA_035539635.1 Burkholderiaceae bacterium | reverse complement strand
GCGGCGTGCTGCTGCGTCGCGTCGAGGCGCTCGAGAGCCTGGCGCGCGTGCGCCACGTGATGCTCGACAAGACAGGCACCGTCACCGACACGCAGCCCGAGCTGCGCAGCGTCGCGGCCTGCATCAGCGGCCTGGACGCCGATGCGGTCGAGGCGCTGGCCGACCGCGCCGCCGCGCTCGCGTCGGTGTCCACGCACCCGCTGTCGCGTGCCCTGGTTGCCGCGCGGCCGGCCGCGCCCCCGCACGCTTGGCGCGAGTTGCGCGAGCTGCCGGGCCTGGGCCTGGAGGCCATCGACGACGCGGGCCGGTGCTGGCGCCTGGGCGCGCCGCGCTGGTGGGGCGCGGCGGAGGTGGGCGTCCCGTCGGTCTGCTTCGGCCCGGCCGAACGGCCGCACATCGCACTGCACTTCGACGAGACCCTGCGTCCCGACGCGCGCGAGGCGGTGCAGGCGCTGCAGCGCGAAGGCCTCAAGGTCACGCTGCTGTCGGGCGACGAGCCGCAGCGCGTGGCCCGGCTGGCCGAGCGCCTGGGCCTGCGCGACGCGATCGCCGCGGCGACGCCGGAGCGCAAGCTCGACGCCCTGCACGCGGCGCAGGCGGGTGGGCGTGCGGTCGCGATGGTGGGCGACGGCGTCAACGACGCGCCGGTGCTGGCACAGGCCGATGTGTCGTTCGCGCTCGCACAGGGCGCGCAGATCGCACGCCAGGCGTCCGACGCGGTGCTGCTGTCGGGGCGCCTGGGCGACGTGGTGCAGGCGCTGCGCCTGTCACGCCGCACGCAGCGCGTGATGCGGCAGAACCTGGCCTGGGCCGCGCTCTACAACGCGGCCTGCGTGCCACTGGCGCTGGTGGGCTGGCTGCCGCCGTGGGCGGCGGGTCTGGGCATGGCATTGAGTTCGCTCGTGGTGATCGCCAACTCACTCCGCCTCGCGAGGGCGACCGCACCGGGCACGTGACCCATGGACATCCTGTACCTGTTGATCCCGCTGTCGTCGGTGCTCGTGCTGGGCATCGTCGGCGTGTTCGCGTGGGCGTTGCATCGAGGCCAATTCGACGACCTCGAGAACGAGGGTCAACGCATCCTGCTTGACGAGCCGCAAGGCAGCGGGACGCCCGCTCCGGAAAAATCCGAACCAGTTCAATAAGGAGAAGTCGATGGCAGCAGCAAACCCTGCAAGCGGCCCCGTCTACGAGGACACCAGCGTCCGATGGTTCGCGCTCGCCGCCGTGCTGTGGGGCGTGGTGGGCATGCTCGTGGGCGTGGTGATCGCCGCGCAGCTCACCTGGCCGGAACTGAATTTCGGCATCCCGTGGCTGAGCTACGGGCGGCTGCGCCCGCTGCACACCAACGCGGTCATCTTTGCGTTCGGCGGTTCCGTGCTGTTCGCCACCGCCTACCACGTGGTGCAGCGCACCTGCCAGACCAAGCTGTTCGCGCCCAAGCTGGCGCTGTTCACGTTCTGGGGCTGGCAGCTGGTGATCGTGGCGGCGGCGATCTCGCTGCCGCTGGGCATGACGCAGGGCAAGGAGTATGCCGAGCTCGAGTGGCCGATCGACCTGCTGATCGCCGCGGTCTGGGTCTCGTTCGCGATCGTGTTCTTCGGCACCGTCGGCACGCGCAAGATCCGCCACATCTACGTCGCCAACTGGTTCTTCGGCGCCTTCATCCTCGCAGTGGCGCTGCTGCACATCGTCAACAGCGCGGCCATCCCGGTCAGCCTGACCAAGAGCTACAGCGCCTACGCTGGCGTGCAGGACGCGATGGTGCAGTGGTGGTACGGCCACAACGCGGTCGGATTCTTCCTGACCGCGGGCTTCCTCGGGATGATGTACTACTACATCCCGAAGCAGGCCGAGCGCCCGGTGTATTCGTACCGGCTCTCGATCGTGCACTTCTGGGCCCTGATCTTCACCTACATGTGGGCGGGCCCGCACCACCTGCACTACACCGCGCTGCCCGACTGGGCACAGTCGATCGGCATGCTGTTTTCGCTCGTGCTGCTGGCACCCAGCTGGGGCGGCATGATCAACGGCATCATGACGCTCAGCGGTGCGTGGCACAAGCTGCGCGACGACCCGATCCTGAAGTTCCTGATCGTGTCGCTGTCGTTCTACGGCATGTCGACCTTCGAGGGGCCGATGATGTCGATCAAGACGGTCAACGCGCTGTCGCACTACACCGACTGGACCGTCGGCCACGTGCACAGCGGCGCGCTCGGCTGGGTCGGCCTGATCAGCATGGGCGCGCTGTACCACCTGATCCCGCGCATGTACGGTCGCACCGAGATGTACAGCAAGCGTGCGATCGAGATGCACTTCTGGATCGCCACCATCGGCATCGTGCTGTACATCGCCGCGATGTGGATCGCCGGCGTGATGCAGGGCCTGATGTGGCGCGCGGTCAACCCCGACGGCACGCTGGTCTACAGCTTCGTCGAATCGGTCAAGGCGACGTTCCCCTTCTACGTGGTGCGCCTGGCAGGCGGCCTGTTGTACCTGGGCGGCATGTGCCTGATGGCCTGGAACGTGGTGATGACGGTGCGCTCGAGCCGGCCCAAGGCCGTGCCGATCCCGGCCCCCCATATGGCCAGCGCGGCGCACGCCTGAACGGAGGAGTCACGAGATGGCCAACGCACAACACACCCCCACCGGTCACGAGAAGATCGAGACCAGCAACTTCCTGATGATCGTGCTGATCCTGGTCGCGGTGGCGATCGGCGGCATCGTCGAGATCGTGCCGCTGTACTTCCAGCGCTCGACCACCCAGCCCACCGCGACGCTCAAGCCCTACAGCGCGCTGCAGCTCGCCGGGCGTGACGTCTACATCCGCGAGGGTTGCTACAACTGCCACTCGCAGATGGTGCGGCCGTTTCGCGCCGAGACGCTGCGCTACGGGCCGTACTCGACCGCCGGCGAGTTCGTCTACGACCACCCCTTCCAGTGGGGCAGCAAGCGCACCGGACCGGACCTGCACCGCGTCGGTGGCCGCTACTCCGACGAGTGGCACCGCGTGCACCTGATCAACCCGCGCGACCTGGTGCCCGAGTCGAACATGCCGGCCTACCCGTGGCTGGCGCGCGCCGGCGTCGATGCGGCCGAGATGCCGACCAAGCTGACCGCGCTGCGGCGCCTGGGCGTGCCGTACAGCGACGCCGAGGTCGCCGCCGCCAGCGAGGCCGTCAAGGGCAAGACCGAGCTCGACGCCCTGGTGGCCTACCTGCAGGTGCTCGGCACGTCGCCGGCCACCGCGACCAAGCAATAGGAAAGAACGGCCATGGACATCAACGACATCCGCAGCCTCGTGACGGTCGCCGGCTTCGTGCTCTTCCTGGCGCTGGTGCGCTGGGCCTGGGACGCACGCCGCCGCGGTGCCTTCGACGAGGCGGCGCAGCTGCCCTTCCAGGGCGATGGTGAGGGGGATCCGAAATGAGCGACTTCTTTTCCGGCGGCTGGTCCGTCTTCGTTGCCGCGGCCACCGTCGTCGGGCTGATCTTCTGCGTGGTGCTGCTGATCATCGCCGCGCGCCGGCGCGTGATCGGCGCGGTGGACGACAACACCACCGGCCACGTCTGGGACGAGGACCTGCGCGAACTGAACAACCCGCTGCCACGCTGGTGGATGGGCCTGTTCGTGATCACGGTGCTGTTCTCCGTGGCCTACCTGTTCCTCTACCCCGGGCTCGGCTCCTTCGGCGGCTCGCTGAAGTGGACCAGCACCGGCCAGTACGAGGCCGAGGAAGCCAAGGCGCGCGTGGCGCTGACGACGCTGTATGCGCGCTTCACGGCGATGGACGAGAAGCAGCTCGCCGCCGACGAGCAGGCCATGGGCATCGGCGAGCGCCTGTTCGTCAACAACTGCGCCGCCTGCCACGGCTCGGACGCGCGCGGCAGCAAGGGCTTCCCGAACCTGACCGACACCGACTGGCTGTGGGGCGGCTCGTTCACCGACATCCAGAAGACCATCGCCGAAGGCCGCGTCGGCGCGATGCCGCCGATGGCCGACGCGATCGGCGGCGGCGAGAACGTGCGCAACGTCGCGCACTACGTGCTCAGCCTGGCCGGCAGCCCGCACGACAGCGTGGCCGCGCAGCTCGGACGCAGCAAGTTCGCCGCCTGCGCCGCCTGCCACGGCATGGACGGCAAGGGCAACCCGGCGCTCGGCGCCCCCAACCTCACCGACAAGGTGTGGCTGCACGGCTGGGGCGAGGAAGCGATCGCGGCGATGGTCAACGGCGGCAAGACCAACGCCATGCCCGCCCACGCCAGCCGCCTGACGCCCGAGCAGGTGAAGGTGCTGGCCGCGTACGTGTGGCGCTTCTCGAACGGCAGCACGAAGGTGGCCGCCAACCCATGACCGGTCCTGCCGCCGCGGCCGCCGCGGACGAGTCGCGCGAACAGGTCATCTGGCTGTACCAGAAGCAGCAGAAGATCTATCCGCGCGCGGTCAGCGGCTGGTTCGCGGGTTGGCGCTGGGCGCTCGTGTGGGCGACCCAGCTCTTCTTCTACGGCGTGCCGTGGCTGCAGTGGAACGACCGCCAGGCGATGCTGTTCGACCTGGCGTCGCGACGCTTCTACATCTTCGGCTTCGTCCTCTACCCGCAGGACTTCATCTACCTCACGGCGCTGCTGATCATCAGCGCCTACGCGCTGTTCCTGTTCACCGCGGTGGCCGGGCGCCTGTGGTGCGGCTTCGCCTGCCCGCAGACCGTCTACACCGAGGTCTTCCTGTGGCTCGAGCGCAAGTTCGAAGGCGACCGCATGAAGCGCATGAAGCTCGACGCCGGCCCCTGGTCGGCCGAGAAGTGGCTGCGCAAGGGCGGCAAGCAGGCGTCGTGGATCACGCTGTCGCTGTGGACCGGCTTCACCTTCGTCGGCTACTTCACTCCGATCCGCGAGCTCTGGGCCGAGGCCTTCACGCTCGGCTTCGGGCCGTGGGAGTGGTTCTGGGTCCTGTTCTACGGCTTCGCCACCTACGGCAACGCGGGCTTCCTGCGCGAGCAGGTGTGCAAGTACATGTGCCCGTACGCGCGCTTCCAGAGCGCGATGTTCGACAAGGACACGCTGATCGTCACCTACGACGCCGAGCGCGGCGAGCCGCGCGGCACGCGCGGCCGCAAGACCGACCTCAAGACCGCCAACCTCGGCCACTGCATCGACTGCGGGCTGTGCGTGGACGTGTGTCCGACCGGCATCGACATCCGCAACGGCCTGCAGTACGAGTGCATCGGCTGCGCCTCGTGCATCGACGTGTGCCAGGGCGTGATGGACAAGATGCAGTACCCGCGCGGCCTGATCCGCTTCGACACCCAGAACGGCCTGGCCCAGCACCTGACGCGCGGCCAGGAGTGGAGGCGCGTGCTGCGCCCGCGCGTGCTCGTCTACAGCGCGATCCTGCTGCTGGTGTCGGGGGCGCTGTTGGCGAGCCTGCTGTTGCGCACGCCGTTCAAGGTCGACGTGCTGCGCGACCGGGCGTCGCTGGCGCGCATCGTCGACGAAGGGCGCATCGAGAACGTGTACCGCCTGCAGATCATGAACGCCAGCGAGCAGCCGCAGCGCTACCGCATCGCGGCGGGCGGCCTGCCCGGGCTGACCCTGGTGCGCAGCGAGGAGGTCGAGGTCGGCCCTGCCGCGGCGCGCTGGGTGCCGGTGGCGGTGCAACTGCCGCCGCAGGACGCCAAGGCGGCCGGTCCGGGCGCGCACCGCATCGATTTCGAAGTCACGCAGCAGCCCCCGGCCGACGACCCGCAGGGCCCGCGCTGGCAGCGCAGCGAACGTTCCACTTTCGTCGTCCCGCGTTGAGAATGCGCGGCAAGGAGACCCACATGAACCCAAGCTCGCAGACCCCGAGCCAACCCTGGTGGCGCCACGGCATGGTGTGGCTGGTGATCGGCGGCCCCGCCGTCGTGGTGGTGGCCGGTTTCGTGACGCTGGCGCTGGCCATCATGAACCCCGACCCGGTGCTGCCCACGGCGGGCACCGGCGACGCCGCACCGGCGGTGCAGGCCCGCAACCACGCGGCGACGCCGCAACGCTGAGGCCGCGCCGTGAAGGAGCGCCTGGTCCGCGCGTGGCTGCAGATCCTGTGGCCCGCCTTCGTCGCCGCGGGGGCGCTGGAACTGCTGGTGTTCGCGCATGTCGATCCGGCCGACGTGCACACCCTGGCCGGGGCGCCCATCGAGCTGTCGCGACAAGCGGTTTACACGCTGTCGTTCTTCGGTTTCTGGGCCGTTTGCGCAGCCGCCTGCGCCACCAGCTGGCTGCTGCAGCGACGCGCCGACGAATGATCGGCGTCAAGACCCTGATGCCTTCGTCCACGCACAGTGCCGGCATGGACACGACCGCCCCCACCGTCTTCACGCCCGAGTTGCTGCGCCGGCTCGACACCAACGGCCCGCGCTACACCTCATACCCCACGGCCGACCGCTTCCACGAACGCTTCGGCGAGTTGCAGTACCGCCAGGCGCTGGCCGCCCGCGCCGAACTGGCACGCCACCGCGCCGCGCCGCCGCTGGCGCTGTACCTGCACATCCCGTTCTGCGAATCGGTCTGCTACTACTGCGCCTGCAACAAGGTCATCACCAAGCACCACGATCGCGCGACCGAGTACCTGGACATGCTCGAGCGCGAGATCGAGATGCATGCGCAGGCCCTCGGTACCCGCCAGCGCGTGACCCAGCTGCACTTCGGCGGCGGCACGCCCACCTTCCTCTCCGACGCCGAACTGGCGCGCCTGTGGGACGCGATCACGCGCGCCTTCGACGTCGCGCCCGGCGCCGAGTGCTCGATCGAGGTCGATCCGCGCACCGCCACGCCCGAGCGCCTGGCGCACCTGGCGGCGCTCGGCTTCAACCGCCTGAGCTTCGGCGTGCAGGACTTCGACCCCGAGGTGCAGCAGGCGGTGCACCGCGTGCAGCCGGCCGAGCAGGTGGAGGCATTGATGGCCGCCGCGCGCGCGATCGGCAAATTCGACTCGATCAACGTCGACCTGATCTACGGCCTGCCGCGCCAGACCTCCGAGCGCTTTGCGCACACCATCGAGCGCGTGGTCGCGCTCGCACCCGACCGCATCGCGCTCTATGGCTACGCGCACCTGCCCGAGCGCTTCAAGCCGCAGCGCCGCATCGACGAGGCCGAACTGCCCGACGGCGCCGCGCGCCTGGCGATGCTCGGCCACGCGATCGCGGCCTTCGGCGCAGGTGGCTACGACTACATCGGCATGGACCACTTCGCGAAGCACCACGACCCGCTGGCCGTGGCCAAGCGCGAGGGCAAGCTGCACCGCAACTTCCAGGGCTACACCACGCAGCCCGAGTGCGACCTGCTGGGCCTGGGCGTGTCGGCGATCGGCCGCGTCGGCGCGACGCATGCGCAGAATGCGAAGACGCTCGACGCCTACTACGCCGCCATGCGCGACGGCCGCTTCGCCACCGTGCGCGGCCTGGCGCTCGACGCCGACGACCTGCTGCGGCGCGCCATCGTGATGGGCCTGATGTGCCGCGGGCGCCTGGACTTCGCCGAGATCCGCGCCGAGTTCGGCGTCGATGTGCCGGCGCACTTCGGCGCCGAACTGCAGCGCCTGGATACTCTCGCCGAGGACGGGCTGGTGCGCATCGACGCCGACGGCGTGGACGTCACCGAGGCCGGCTGGTACGTGGTGCGCGCGGTGGCGATGGTGTTCGACCGCTACCTGCGCCAGCCGCCGAGCCGCGGCGACGACGGCGCGCAGCCGGTCCGTTTCTCCAGAGTTCTCTGACGCTGCTGCTGCCGATGGAAGGCTGGTCCCTCGTCGCCGCCGCCGGCCTGATGGGCTTGGCAGGCTTGCCGCATTGCGCCGCGATGTGTGCCGCGCCTTGTGCGGCCGCCGCGGGCCGCGGCGCGGCCGCGCAGCCGCTGTTCCAGGTCGCGCGCGTCACGGGTTATGCGGCGGCCGGCGCGCTCGCCGCCGCGAGCGTGGGGTGGTTGCGCGAGGGCCTGGCCTGGTCGCCGGTGCTGCGTCCGCTGTGGACCCTGCTGCACCTGGCCGCGCTGGCGGTGGGCTTATGGATGCTGTGGCGCGGCCAGTGGCCGGCCTGGCTTCAGCGCCGCGCGGCGGCGCCGTCGGAGGCCCTGCCGGGCGGCTGGCAGCGCGTCGCGGGTCCGCTGCGCAGCGTGGGTGCGGGCGCGCTGTGGATCGCGTGGCCTTGCGCCCTGTCGCAGTCGGCGCTGCTGGTGGCCGCGCTCGCGTCGAGCGCGCAGCAGGGCGCGGCGGCGATGGCGCTCTTTGCGCTCGTGTCGTCTCCCGCGCTCTGGCTTGGCCCGGCATTGCTGCAGCGCGTGCGAGGGCAGGGGGGCGTGGCAGCGATCGACGCGGTGTGGCCGATGCGCATCGCCGGTGCACTGCTCGCCGCCGGCTCGGTGTGGGCACTTGGCCATGGCCTGTGGGCGCGCTTCGCGGCGTGGTGCGGCCTGGCCTGAAGGGCGCGGCCGCTGCCTTGCGGCCACCGATTCGGCCTTGTCCTACAGGCGAACCTCCGCGCCGGCGACGCCGGCCGTGCCGCGGGGCGACGACGCTCACGCCAAGCCGCGATGCCAGCGCGGCGCGGAGATCGACCATGCAGCAAGGGGACGCTTTCGACCGCATCGGCAAGTTGCGCGGCAGTACGCGCAAACTGTGCGACGAGTTCATGCAGGTCGCGCAGCAGGGATCGCCGCAGCTCCTGAAGAAGATCCTGCTGGCGCTGGAGCTGCGCTGGAAGATCGAGGAACTGGTGCTGATCCCGGCGCTGCACGGCACGCAGGGCGTGTTGCAGGGCTGCACCCAGGACGCGGGCCGTGAACTGGACGCGCTGCGCGACCTCGCGGCGCTGGCCGGGGCCCATGGCCTGAGCGCCGAGCGCCAGCGCATGCTGCTCGGGGCGATCGAGTCGCTGGCCGCCTTGCGCACCGAGCGGATCAACTGGGCGCTGACGCGCGCCCAGCGCGCGGCGCTGGTCGATGCCCACGCGCTCGGCCGCGAGATGGACCAGCTGCTCAGCCGCTGGCATGGCGAGGTGCGCCGCACCGGCGACATCGAGGACGAGGAAGCCGACCCGGTGGGCCGGCCGCCGCGCTGAGCGGCGCGGACGCCGCGGATCAGTTGCGCTGGCCCATGCGCGGTGCCTCGGCGGCGTCGGCATCCGGCGGCAGGCCGGGCAGCTCCTGGACCTTGCACTCGCCATTGCTGCCGTAGTCCTTGAGCCGGTTGTAGAGCGTCTTCAGGCTGATGCCGAGTGCCGCGGCGGTGCGCTCGCGCTGCTGCTGGTAGTGGCGCAGGGTGGCCAGGATGAGCTGCTTCTCGGCGTCGGCCAGCGACGTGCCGATGGGCACGCTGATGCTGGCGCCGCCGGGCGCTGCGCCGGGGCGGGGCAGCGACGTGACGGCCGCCGCCGCGGCACGGTCGGGCACGTCGCGCGGCAGCCACTCCTCGGTCACGGTGCCGTCGTCGGACATCACGTAGGCACGCTGGATCACGTTGCGCAACTCGCGCACATTGCCGGGCCAGCGGTAGGCCTCGAGCCGGGCCAGCGCCTCGGGCGACAGCCGCTTGGGCGAGCCCTCGCGCTGCGACACCTCGGCCAGCATGTGATCGGCCAGCAGCTTCACGTCGTCCAGGCGCTCGCGCAGCGGCGGCAGGGCAATCGGAAAGACATTGAGCCGGTACAGCAAGTCCTCGCGCAACAGGCCGTCGGCGACGGCTTGCGCCGGGTCGCGGTTGGTGGCGGCCACCAGCCGCACGTCGGCCTCGAGCTGCTGCGTCGAGCCCACGCGCATGTAGGTGCCGGTCTCGAGCACGCGCAACAGCTTGACCTGCAGTTCGGGCGGCATCTCCGTGATCTCGTCGAGGAACAGCGTGCCGCCCGCGGCGCGCTCGAAGAAGCCCTGGTGCTGGCGCTCGGCGCCGGTGAAGCTGCCCTTCTCGTGGCCGAAGACTTCACTCTCGATCAGGTTGGGCGAGATGGCGCCGCAGTTGACGGCCAGGAACGGCTGTTTGCGGCGCCGGCTCAGGTCGTGCAGGGTGCGCGCCACGAGCTCCTTGCCGGTGCCGCTCTCGCCGGTGACCAGCACCGACACCGCGGTGCCGGCCACGCGCGCGATCTGGTGGTAGACGCGCTGCATCGGTGCCGAGCGGCCCCACAGGTGGCCGAAGCGGCCGCTGCGGCCCCACTCCACCTCGAGGTGGTCGAGTTCGGCGCGCAGCACCGCCGGGCGCATCACGCGCGACAGCACGCCGCGCAACTGGGCCAGGCCAACCGGCTTGATCAGGTAGTCGCAGGCACCCAGGCGCAGCGCCTGGATCGAGGTCTGCAGGCTGGCGTGCCCGGTGATCAGCACGATCTGCGACTGGCCGATCAGGCTCGGATCCTCGAACAGGTCCATGCCGCTGCCGTCGGGCAGCTTCAGGTCCAGCAGCACGATGTCGGGCGACTGCAAGGCGATCTGGCGCCGCGCATCGCGCAGGCTGTGCGCGGTGGCCACCGTGAAGCGCTCGGCCGCCACCAACTCGGCGAGCATGCTCGCCGCATCGACGTCGTCATCCACCACCAGGGCGTGACCCATGGTTTCGGCCTCGGCGCTTCAGCGCAGCGGCGCGGCCGCGAGCATCGGATCGACACGTTGACGCGGCGCCTCCGGCGGCGGCTGCGCCACGTCGATGCCGGTCAGGTACGGCAGCGCGCACTCGCAACCGCACGCGGCGCCGACGTCCATGGGCGTGTCGGTGCCGGGAGCGGGGTCGACAAGGGCCATCGGGTCGTGGGGTAGAGCGGTGTTCATGGCATCTCCAGTACGTCACCCGCAGCGTGCAACGCGCGCCACGCGCAACCCATCAGGCAGCGTCTCTCCGCGCTGTAGGACGGTGCCGACACCGTGGGCACGCCCCTTGCCGCAGGATATGCCTGCCGGTGCGCTGGCACGGGCGGTTTGGACGAAGGAGACCTGCCATGGCCCTGACCCGCACCCGCGAACCCGAACGCGAAGAGGACCGCCTGCCGCCGGGCGAGCAGCCGCGTCTGATGACGGCCGGCTTCCTGGCCGGCACCCGTGTGCTCAACCGGCAGGACGAAGTGCTGGGCCAGATCGAGGACATCGTGATCGACGTGCCGCGCGGGCGCATCGCCTACGCGGCGATGGCCTCGGGCGGCTTGCTCGGTCTGGGCGAGCGCCTGTTCGCCGTGCCGTGGACGGCGCTGCGCTACGACGCCGGCCGGCAGTGCTGCGTCATGGATGCGCGCAAGGAGACCTTCGAGAACGCACCCGGCTTCGACAAGGACCATTGGCCGACGCAGCCGCAGCGCGAATGGCATGTCGGCGTGCACCACCACTACGGCGTGCCGCCCTACTGGAACTGACCTGACGGAGCCGTCATGACCGATGCCGCATCCCCGCCCCACACGACGCCCCCGGAGGGCACGCGGCGCGAGCGCGACTCGATGGGCGAGATCGACGTCGCGGCCGACGCCCTGTGGGGCGCGCAGACGCAGCGCGCGTTGAGCCACTTCGCGATCGGCGAGGAACGCATGCCGCTCGAGTGGGTGCACGCGATGGGCCGCCTGAAGGGGGCCGCGGCGCGCGTCAACCAGCGCCTGGGTCAGCTCGATGCGGCGCGTGCGCAGGCGATCGACGCGGCGGCCGAAGAGGTGGCGCGCGGCCTGCACGACGCGCAGTTCCCGCTCTCGCTCTGGCAGTCGGGCTCCGGCACGCAAAGCCACATGAATGCCAACGAGGTGATCGCCACGCTGGCCACGCGGCGCCTGGCCGGCGTTCCGGTGCACCCGAACGACCACGTGAACCTCGGCCAGTCGTCCAACGACATGGTGCCCAGCGCGCTGCACCTGGCCGCCGCGCTGGCATTGCGTCAGCACCTGCTGCCCGCGCTGGACTCGCTGCTGGGCGCGCTGGCGGCGCAGGCCGCGCTGCATGCCGACGTGATCAAGCTCGGGCGCACCCACCTGCAGGACGCTGTGCCGATGACCTTCGGCCAGGAGGTCGGCGCGTGGCGCGCGCAGGTTGCGATGGCGCGCGCGGCCATCGTGGCGAGCGAGGAGCCGCTGCTCGGCCTCGCGGTCGGCGGCACCGCGGTGGGCAGCGGCTTGAACACGCACCGCGAGTTCGGCGCCCTCGTCTGCCGCGAGCTGGCGCTGTCCACCGGCATCGCCTTCGCGCCGGCAGGCGACCGCTTCGCCGCACTGGCCGGCCACGAGGCGCTGGTGGTGCTGCACGGCGGGCTGCGAACGCTCGCCGTGAGCCTGGGCAAGATGGCCAACGACCTGCGCCTGCTGGCGTCGGGTCCGCGCGGCGGACTGGCCGAAGTGCTGCTGCCCGCCAACGAGCCCGGCAGCTCGATCATGCCGGGCAAGGTCAACCCGACGCAGTGCGAAGCCCTGGCCATGGTGTGCCTGCAGGTCGTCGCCAACGACCTCGCGGTGACCCTGGGGGCGTCGGCGGGGCATCTTCAGCTCAACACCTGCAAGCCGCTGATCGCGCACAACCTGCTGCGCAGCCTGCGCGTGCTGGCGGACGCGATGCGCTCGTTCGAGCAGTTCACGCTGCGCCAGATGGCGCCCGATGGCGAGCGCATGGCCGGCCTGATCGCCGGCTCGCTGATGCTGGTCACGGCCCTGACGCCGCATATCGGCTACGAGCGTGCGGCGAGCATCGCGCAACTCGCCCACGCCCAGCGCACCAGCCTGCGCGATGCGGCCATCGCATCGGGTGTGGACGCGGCCGACTTCGACCGCTGGGCCGATCCGGCCGGCATGCTGTCACCGCCCGGCTAGCCGGACGGCGCCGCGCGCGCCGTGGGCCGGCGACGCGCGGCGTTGCCGCGTCAGCTGCGCACGATGATGTCGTTACGCACGCCGGTCACACCGGACGTGCCGCGCGCCAGGCGCTCGGCCATGGACTTCTCGTCGGCCGACTTGGCGAAGCCGGACAGCTGGACCACGCCCTTGAGCGTCTCCACGCTGATGGACATCGCGCTGACCGTCTTGTCCTCGGCGAACTTGGCCTTCACGCGGGCCGTGAGCGTGGCGTCGTCGACATACGAGCCGACGCTTTGCTGGTCGCGCACGACGGCGCAGCCGGTGCCGGCGACGAGCGCGGCGACGGACATGGCGGCGATGAGAATCTGGCGTGTCTTCATGGTGGCTCCTTCTTGGGGTGAGAGAACTTTTTTCAGCGCGTCATCCAGTTGTGCAACTCGTCGGCGTGCCGTTCCTCCTCGGCGAGGATGTCTTCCAGCAGCCGTCGCGTCGTCGGGTCCTTGTCGCCGATCAGCGCGATCATCTGGCGATAGGTCTCGACAGCGACGCGCTCGGCGACCAGGTTGGATTCGATCTGCGCCTTCAACGTCGCCGACTCGTCGTAAGCCGCGTGGCTGCGCTTGGGCAGCGTCTCGGGGCGCAGGTCGGGCTTGCCTCCCAGCTGCACGATGCGTGCGGCCAGGCGGTCGGCGTGGGCGAGTTCCTCGTCGGCGTGGACCAGGAACTCGGCCGCGATCGCCGGCGAGCTGACGCCGTCGGCCGTGAAGTGGTGGCGCCGGTAACGCAGCACGCACGTGATCTCGGTGGCCAGCGCGGCATTGAGCAACTCGACGATGTTGTCGCGCCAGGGCCCGTAGGCCGGGGTCACGGCGCCGTCGCCGGTGTGTTGCCGTGCTGCGTCGATCGCGGCCTCGTCGAGTGCCAGCGGCTGCGGTTCAGATGCGTGGTCGCGTTTCATTCGAAATCCTCTGTGTCGGGCCTGGCCGGCCTTGAATCAACGATAGGGCCGCGTGTGGGCCCGGGCGATAGGCGCAGGAGCGGAGCGCGTGTCGGACAGCGCCGACAGAGCCGCGATACGCCGGGCCCACGGCCCGGCGCGTCGTGCAGGCGGCTCGCGCTCAGTAGCTGCGCGCGCGCTCGAACCAGCGTTCGTCGGCACTGCGTTCCCAGGCCGAGATCTGGCGCTCGGCTTCGTCCTTGGCGATGCCGTAGCGCTCCTGGATCTTGCCGGCGAGCTTGTCGCGCTGGCCGTCGATGATGTCGAAGTCGTCATCGGTCAGGTCGCCCCATTCCTCCTTGACCTTGCCCTTGAGCTGCTTCCAGTTGCCTTCGATGCGATCCCAGTTCATGGTGATTCCTTCCGGTTGGTCGTGATGGCCGGCCCCAACGGGCGGGCTTCGGCGCAACGGCGACGGCAGTCGCCTCTGCGTGGTTTCACCTTAGGCCGCCGCGGGCGCGTGGCCTGTAGGCGCATTCCGAAGCCCTTGTGGGTCGTCGCTGCTCAGACGCGGTGCAGCTGGCCGTCCTGCACCCTGATGCGGTCGCCCACGCGCAGGTCGTCGATGCGCTGATAGTCGAACTGCGCATTGGCGCCGTTGTCCAGGCGCACGCTGACGCGGTAGACCTCGTCGTCGCGCTTGTTGCGGCGCTCGATCTGGTTGCCCACGGCGGCGCCGCCGATCGCGCCCACCACCGTGGCCGCATCGCGGCCGCTGCCGCTGCCCACCTGGTTGCCCAGCACACCGCCGATCACGGCGCCGAGGATGGCGCCACCGCCGCTGCTGCGCGAGGACACGGGGACGACCTCGATGCGGCTGACATGGCCGTAGCCTTCCGAGTAGCGCGAGCTGGACGGCGCGTCGTAGACGACCGACTCGTTGCGTGACGGGCTCGACGAACAGGCGGCGACCAGGGCCAGCGCCGACAGGGCACAGGCCAGGGGGATGTTGCGCGACGTCATGGGGTACCTCGTTTCTGGAGTGGAGTCACAGGTGAACCCAGTGTGGTCGCGCGACGAGGTCGCGCATGTCGGCACACATCGCCCGCGCGCCTCGGCCATCACGAACCCTGTCTGTAGGCAGCGCCCTACGTGCTCAGAGCCAGTACTCCCAGGCGCGCGAGAACAGCTCCTTGACGCGCAGGTCGAGGCCGCGGCGCTGCCAGGCCTCGAGCGTGATCTGGTCGGACACCGCGAGGTCGCGGTCGAACACCGCCTGCAGCTGGCGGCCGAAGTCGGCACCCAGCACCACGGCGTCCAGCTCGTGGTTGTGCAGGAAGCTGCGCCAGTCGAGATTGGTCGAGCCGACCGTGGCCCAGACGCCGTCGACCAGCGCCGTCTTCGAGTGCAGGATCACGTCGCGGCGCTCGAAGATCTTCACCCCGGCGCGCAACAGCCGCGCGTAATGGCGCCGCCCGGCGTGAAAGACCAGCCACGAGTCGGTCTGGCTGGGCAGCAGCAGCGTGACGTCGACCCCGCGCTGCGCCGCGGCTTCGAGCGCGGCGAGCAACTGCGGGTCGGGCGCGAAGTAGGCGTTGGTCAGGCGCACGCTGGTCTCGGCGCTGCCGATGGCCGACAGCAAGGTGGCGTAGATCTGGCTGAAGGGTTCCTCGGGCGAACTGCCCATCGCGCGCACCACCGTGCGGCCCGCGTTCTGCGGCGGCGGGAAGTAGTTCTTCGACGCCAGCGGCGTGCCCTTCTGCGCGGCCCACGTGGCGAGGAAGAGCTTCTGCAGGTCGGCGACGACCGGGCCGCGCAGCTGCAGGTGCGTGTCGCGCCAGGCCACTTGCCCGGGCCGGGCGCCCTGGCGCTGCTTGAAGGAGCCGCCGGAGTAGACGCCGCTGATGTTGATGCCGCCCAGGAACGCCGTGCGCCCGTCGACGATCAGCAGCTTGCGGTGGTCGCGCTGGTTGAGCTCCCAGGCCTTGCGTGCCGCCAGCGGGTTGATCGGGTTGAACTCCAGCACGCGGATGCCACTGCGCGCCATGCGCTGGAAGAACTCTGGCGGCGTGCCGATGGTGCCGACGCTGTCCTTGATCAGGTTGACCTGCACCCCCTGACCCTGCTTGGCGATCAGGGCGTCCGCGAAGCGCCGCCCGACTTCATCGTCGTCGAGGATGTAGGTCTCGAGGTTGATGTGGTCCTGCGCGGCCTGAATCGCGGCGAACATCGCGCGGTAGGTTTCCGGCCCGTCCTGCAGCAGGCGGACCTCGTTGCCGGTCGTCAGCGGGCTGCCGGCGACGGCTTCCTCGAGCGCCAGATGGCGATCGAAGATGTCGGTGTTCTTGCCGCTGGCCTTCAGGCGCTCGAGCACCTCCTTGCTCTGCGCCGCCGACAGCGGCCCGCGCGCGCCCTCGAGTTGCACCGGCGCACGCGTGTCGCGCGCCAGGTCGGGCACCAGCCTGGGCAGGCTGGTGCAGCCGGCGGTCAGGCCGACAGCGACCAGGCTCAGGCTCATCAGGAGGCGACGCTGCGGGCCGTGCCGGAGAGTTGGGGCGGTCATCGCGTCACTCGCCGAGCAGTTCGCCCACGGGCTTGAAGTCGTCGATGCGGTCGCACACCGCCTTGACCACGAGCAGGATCGGCACGCCCAGCAGAAGGCCCCAGACGCCCCACAGCCAGCCCCAGGCCAGCACGCCGACGAACACCGCCAGCGGATTCATCTGGTTGGCCTTGCCGGTGAGCCAGGGCGTCAGGAAGTAGCCCTCGAGGCTGGTGATCAGCAGCGCCGTGCCGCCGACCAGCAGCGCCATCTCGAGGGTGCCGAACTGAAGGAAGCCCAGCAGCGCCGCCGCGCCGGTGACGACGATGCTGCCGAAGTAGGGGATGAAGTTCAGGGTGAAGGCCAACAGGCCCCACGCCGCGGCGTTGTTGACGCCGATCCACAGAAAGGCGAGCGCGGTGGCGATGCCGACCAGCGCGCTGGTGCACACCTGCACCAGCAGGTAGCGCTGGATCTGCGCGTCGATCTCGTCGAGCGCCTGCAGGGTGAGCCGCTTCTCGCCGAAGGTGGGACCGGCGAGCTTGACCAGCTTGCGCCGGAAGGTGTCGCCCGAGGCGAGCAGGGCGTACGCGATGAACAGCACCACCATGGCCTGCGCCGCTGCGGCCATCATGCCGCGCGCGCCGGACCAGAGGTGGTCCTTGATGTTGAAGCGGGGCTTCTCGATCTGCACCTTGGTAACGCCGCGCGCGGGCTGGCCCGGGCCGCTGTTGTCGGCGGCGGCGCGCTCGAGCTCCGCTGCGGCCTTCTGGACCGACTCAATGGCGCCGTTCGGTGCCTGCTGGCGCCGGCTCTCCACGGTGCGGCGCAGCTTCTGGGCCGCCGTTGGAAGCGCTTCGATCAATGCCGCGGCGTCGTCGCTCAGCGCGTAGACCACGGTCCCGCTGCCACCGACGATGAGGGCCATCACCAGCGCTGCGGCCAGTGCGCGCGGCAGGTGCCAGCGCACCAGGCGGTCCACCAGCGGCGTCAGTGCATAGCTGCACATCAGCCCGAGCATCACCGGCACGAACACCGCGCTGGCAGCGTGCAGCGCGAACAGGCTGGCGAGCACGGCCAGGACCACCAAGGCCCCGCTGCGCACGTCGACGGCGGTGAACGGCAGCGTCGAAGGTCCAGGATCACTCGCCATCGCTTGCTCGTCTCGTGTTGTCGTTCTGCGGTCGATCATGGTGCACGGGGGCGGGGCGCCGCATAGGCGGCGGCCTGCTGCAGGTGTCGGCCGGCGCCTACAGCCCAGGCGCGTCGCAGCCTGTACGGTGGCTTGGACGGCTTGCGCCTCTTCGTGCAGGCGTTCGACCCTGGAACACACGACCCTCATGGGACCCTGCGCATGTTGACGGCCACGCTGGCGCTGCTCGGCCTGGTGCTGGTGGCGATGAGCCTGGCCGAGCGCGGTGTCAGGCGCCTGCCGCTGTCGCCGGCGGCGGTGTACCTCGTCGTCGGCGGGGTCGTCGGTGCGCTGGCGCTGCCGGTGACGCTCGACGACTGGCTGCGCCATGCGCCGGCGCTCGCCGTCGCGACCGAGTTCGCGGTGCTGATCTCGCTGTTCACCGTCGGCCTGCGCCTGCGCGTTCCGCCGACCTGGAAGGCGTGGCGCGTGGCGGCGTTGCTGGCCAGCGTCGGCATGCTGGCGACGATCGCGCTGGCCGCGGCCGCGGCGGCGTGGCTGTTCGGCCAGGGCCTCGCGGCGGCGCTGCTGCTGGCGACGATCCTCGCGCCGACCGATCCCGTGCTGGCGTCGGAAGTGCAGATCCAGGGCGAGAGCGACCGTGACGCGGTGCGCCTGTCGCTCACGGCCGAAGGGGGCCTGAACGACGGCACGGCCTTGCCGGTGACGATGCTCGCGCTCGGCCTGCTCGGCCTGCACACGCTCGGGCCGCTCGGCGGGCGCTGGTTCGCGCTCGACCTGGTGTGGCCGATCGGCGGCGGCCTGCTGATCGGCTGGTTCTTCGGCCGCCTGCTCGGGCGCATGGTGCACGCGCTGTTGAAGCGCGGCCATGCAATTGAATGGGACGAACTGCTCTACCTCGGCGCGATCGCGCTGGGGCTCGCCATCGCGCGCCTGAGCGCCACCTCGGCCTTCCTGGTGGTGTTCGCCGCCGGGCTGGCGCTGTTCCACGGCGGCGCGCCGGCGTCGGCTGGTGGGCGCAGCGGCGTCATGAGCGAACGCCTGGTGGCCTTCGGCCACCGCTGCGAGCGCCTGATCGAGGTGTCGATGGTGATGCTGCTCGGCGCGGCGCTGGCGTCGGCGCCGCTCGATGCGCGGGTGGCGGCCTTTGCGCTGCTGTTCGTGTTCGTCGTGCGTCCGGCCAGCGTCTGGCTGGTGGTGCGCAAACGCGAGCTGCCGGTGCTGCAGCGTCGCCTGGTGGCGTGGTTCGGGGTGCGCGGCGTCGGCTCGCTGTTCTACCTCGCCTTCGTGCTGGCGCAGGGCGTGACCGAGCCGCTCGCCGCGACGCTGGTATCGGCCTGCCTGTGGACGATCGCGCTGTCGATCGTCGTGCATGGCGTCTCGGCCACGCCGCTGATGGCCTGGCACCAGGCGCGGCGCGCCCGCGCCGCCGGGCGGCGCGCGCCGCGGAGCCTGCCATGAACTCCATGAGCCCCATCAGCCCGATGAGCCGTCTGTGCCGACTCCTCGCCTGCGGCGCGCTCGCCTTGGCCGCTGCGTTGCCGGTGCAGGCCCAGGACGCCGCGGCGCTGAAGGCGCGCCATGCCGCACTGCGCGACGACCTGGCGAGCAACGTCTTTCAACGCCCGCTCGTGCTCGAGTCGAGCGAAGGCGCCGACCGCTTGCAGGGCGACGTGTTCGCGCGCATCGACCACCCCTTCTCGGTCGTTGGCGCCGCGCTGAAAGCCGGGCCGCGCTGGTGCGACATCCTGATCCTGCACCTGAACGTCCAGCAGTGCCGTGCCGGCACGTCGAGCGGCGAGGACACGCTGCACCTGGTCATCGGGCAGAAGCACGACCAGCCGTTCAACCAGGCCTACCGCTTCGCCTTCGACTTCAAGGTGGCGAGCTCGCGGCCCGACTACCTGCAGCTGCGGCTGAACGCCGACGAAGGGCCCCTGGGCACGAGCGACTACCGCATCGTGCTCGAAGTGGCCGCGCTCGACGCGCGGCGCAGCCTCCTGCGCCTGTCGTACGCCTACCGCTTCGGCACCGCCGCGCGGATGGCGATGCAGGCCTACATGGCGACGGTCGGCCGCCACAAGGTCGGGTTCTCGATCGTCGGCCGCGCGCCCGACGGTCAACCGCACTTCGTCGGCAGCACCCGCGGCGCGATCGAGCGCAACACGATGCGCTACTTCCTCGCGATCGAGTCCTACCTCGCCACATGGACCCTGCCGCCAGGCCGGCAGCTGGAGACGCGGCTGGACGACTGGCACACCCGCGTCGAACGCTATCCGCGCCAGCTGCGCGAACTCGAACGCCACGAGTACGTCGCGATGAAGCGCGAGCAGGTGCGACGCCAGCGCGCGCACGGGCCGTAGCGGCCGGCGCGCCGCTCAGCCGCGCTTGGGCTTGAAGTGTTCCGCGCTCAGGCGCTCGAGCACCGGGCCACGGTCGGTGTCGACCAGGCCGCGATCGAGGTCGCGCGCGGCCTGGCGTCCCACCTTCTTGACGCTGGGGTTCACCGGCTCCTGCGGGTTGTCGCTCGACTCGTCGCGCTCATGTGGCAGGCGCGGTTCACGCTGGTTGGCGCGCGACGGCGTGGTGACGGCAGGCGGCGTGCGCCGACGCGGGGGCTTCATGGGGTGGTCGTTC
>DATLIE010000158.1:0-2982 GCA_035539635.1 Burkholderiaceae bacterium | reverse complement strand
CTCGACTACGTCTACCGCAACACGCCGCAGGGCGCGGGACCCTTGGGCCGTCTGATCGACGCGCAGTACCTGAACTCGATCGGGTGGCGCGGCATCCGCCAGCGCAAGGTGCACGTCGAGGAGCTGCTGCAGCTCGCGATGAAGACCACGCGCGACAACGGCCTGCCGCTGAACCTGATCGACATCGCCGCCGGCCACGGCCGCTACGTGCTCGACGCGGTGAACCAGAGCCAGATCCAGCCCGACTCGGTGCGCCTGCGCGACTACAGCGACATCAACGTGCGCGACGGCGCCACGCTGATCGTGAGCCGCGGCCTGCAGGAGATCGCCACGTTCGAGAAGGCCGACGCCTTCGACCGCGCGAGCCTCGCGCACGCGAAACCCACGCCCACCGTCGCCGTGGTGTCGGGCCTGTACGAACTCTTCCCCGACAACGCGATGCTCGAACGTTCGCTCGCCGGCCTCGCCGATGCGATGCCGGCCGGCGCCTGCCTCGTCTACACCGGGCAGCCGTGGCACCCGCAGCTCGAGCTGATCGCCCGCGCGCTGACGAGCCACCGCGACGGCGTCGCGTGGGTGATGCGCCGCCGCACGCAGCAGGAGATGGACCAGCTCGTGGCCGCCGCGGGCTTCCGCAAGGTCACGCAGCGCATCGACGAGTGGGGCATCTTCACGGTCTCGATGGCCGTGCGCGAGACCCGATGACCCTGCCACCGCTCTGGAAGCCGGGGCTCGTCTGGCTGCTCGTGCTCGGGCCGCTGTTTTTCCTGACGTACGGCTTCGCGAACCACCAGGCCGCCGCGCACGCGGTGGTGCCGAGCATCGTGTTCGACTGGGAGCGGCACATCCCGTTGTGGCCCTGGACCATCCTGCCCTACTGGTCCATCGACCTCTTCTACGGCCTCTCGCTGCTCGTGTGCCGCACGCGCCTCGAGCTGAACCGCCAGGGGCTGCGGCTGCTGACGGCGCAGGTCATCTGCGTCGTGTGTTTCCTGCTGTTCCCGCTGAAGTTCTCCACGCCGCGCCCGCCGGTGGACGGGTGGGCCGGCCAGCTGTTCGACGCCCTCGCCGGCTTCGACCTGCCGTACAACCAGGCGCCGTCGCTGCACATCGTGCTGCTGCTGATCCTGTGGGACTTCTACCGGCAACGCCTGCACGGCTTGTGGAAAATGGTGCTGCACGTCTGGAGCGCGCTGATCGGCATCTCGGTGCTGACCACGTACCAGCACCACTTCATCGACATCCCCACCGGGCTGCTGGCCGGCGCGCTGTGCCTGTGGCTGTGGCCGCTCGATGGCGAACGCCCGATGTGGCAGTGGAGCGTGTCGGCCCAGCGGCGGCGCATCGCCTTCTTCTATGCGCTGGGCGCCTTCGCCTGCGTGCTGGTCGCGGGCCTGGGCCGCTCGTGGTGGTGGTTCTACTGGCCGGCCGCGTCGCTCACGCTGGTGGCGCTCTGCTACGCCGCGCTCGGCGAACAGGGGTTCCAGAAGCGCGTCAACGGCCACCACAGCATCGCCGCGCGCCTGCTGTTCTGGCCGTACCGCGTGGCCGCGTGGGTCAACGCCCGCGCCTGGACGCTGGGCCTGCCCGGCAGCAACCAGGTAGGTGACCAGGACGTGTGGCTCGGCCGCCTGCCGCTGCCGTGGGACGGCGACCACCGCCGCTTCGGCCAGGTGATCGACGTGACGGCCGAACTCGGCTTCCACCACAAGGGCGCGCGCTCGCACGGCTGGCTCGACCTCACCGACCCGAGCCCGGAACACCTGCTGAACGCCGCCCGCTCGGTCGAACTCGCATCGCGCAAGGGCCCGGTGCTGGTCAGCTGCGCCCTCGGCTTCTCGCGCAGCTCGGCGGTGGTGGCGACATGGCTCTGCGTCTACGGGCATTGCGCCTCGGTCGACGAGGCCGTCGCGCTGCTGCGCCAGGTGCGTCCGCAGGTCGTGCTGCGCCCCGCGCTGCTCGCCGTGATCGCGCAGGCCGTCGAGGAAGCGAAGGAACCCGCATGAGCGCGTCCGTACCGCTGAGCCCCGCCGACCGTGCCGCGTGCGCGGTCTGCGCCGACTGGCTCGCCACGTCGACCACCCTGGGCCTCGTGGCCTGGTTCGCGGTGGCCGCGGCCCTGGCCGGCTTGGCCACCGGTGGCGCGCCCCACCCGGTGCTGCTGCTCGTGCCGCTCGCCTTCGTCGAACGTTACCTCGCGGTGCGGGTCGCGCTCGACGCGCGGCTGTTCGACCGCCTGGCCACCGGCACGCTGGCGAGCCTCGACGACCTCGACGCGGGCCTGCGCCAGACCCTGTCCGTGCCGGCCGCGAAGGCCGGCAGGCCGCTCGACGCGCGCATCGCCGGCGCGCGGCGACTCTACCGGTGGCAGACCGTCGCCACCGTCCTGATCGTCGTGCTGGCGATCCTCGCGTGGTGCTGAACGGAGACGACCTCGAAATGACGACCCCGCTGAAACGGCTGCCCGGTGTGGCGGTCGGCGAGCTGATCATGTTCTTCGCGCGCGCGCTGACCGGCGTGCGCCCCATCTGGCGCGGCACCCTGCCCCGCCAGACGCAGCGCATCTACTTCGGCAACCACGGCAGCCACGGCGACTTCGTGCTGATCTGGACCACGCTGCCCGGCCCCATCCGCAAGATCACGCGCCCCGTGGCCGGCCAGGACTACTGGCTGGCGTCGGCGCTGCGCCGCTTCATCGGCCGCAGCGTGTTCAACGCGCTGCTGATCGACCGCGCGCCGAAGCCCGGGGAGCCGACGCCGGTGGACCTGATGGCCGAATCGATGTCGCGGGGCGAGTCACTGATCATCTTCCCCGAGGGCACGCGCAACACCACCGACGCGCCGCTGCTGCCGTTCAAGAGCGGCCTCTTCCACCTGGGCCGCCGCTCGCCCGGTGTCGAGCTGGTGCCGCTCTGGATCGACAACATCCGCCGCGTGATCCCGAAAGGCCAGTGGCTCCCGGTGCCGATGGTCTGCAGCGTC
>DATLIE010000157.1:0-8099 GCA_035539635.1 Burkholderiaceae bacterium | reverse complement strand
TCGGCCCGATCGCCCACTGGATGGTGCGCCGCGCAGCCGCCAACGCGAGCACACGCGAGCACTTCATCGCCCGCCTCGCGGACATGGCCGCCGAAGGTGTCGATCGCGAGCGCCTGATGGCGGCGTTGTGCCGCCTGCGCTGAACTCAGGCCCGGCTCAGCGGCGGCCGCACCACTGCTGTTCGCACGGCACGCCGTCGCGGTTGCCGTCCATCTTCGCGCCGGGGCAGTTCTGCAGGAACCACTTCGCCTCGTCGCACGAGGTCATTTGCGAGCAGTACTGGCGGCCGTCGCAGCGGCGTGACGGGCTCGCAGCCACCGTCACGGCACGCGGCGCCTCGGTCAGCGGCGCTGCCGGCGGCGCGAGCGACGACCCCGGCTTGCCCGCTTCACCCGGGCAGGGGCCGTGCCGCTCGCGGAACAGGCGCGGCTGGAGCGCCCCTGCCTCGGCATGCAGGCCACGCTTGAGCGACTGGGCCATGCGCTCCTCGGCCACATAGGGGCCACGGTCGTACTTGTAGCGCGTGCTCCATGCGTGGCCGTCGCGCACCATGCGGTCGCCGATGTCCTTGCTGCCGTCGAACACCTTGCCGACCTTGCGGCCGTAGTCGTCGACGGCCGTCGGCTTGACCGTCACGCTGCGGTTCAGCGCGAGTTCGGCCAGCGCGCTGGTGGCCGCGGCGCCTCCGGGCTGGCAGGCCTCGGGTGCGTCGATGCCTTCGATGCGCACGATGACCGGCTGCTCGTCGGCGGCCGTCTTGAGCCACAGCGTATCGCCATCGACCACGCGGCTGACCATGCCCGTCAGTTCGATCGGCGCAGGCGGCTCCTTGGCCGGCTTCGGATTCTTGGTCGCGGCCATCGCCAGCCCCGCGCACAGCAGCCCCGTGGCGGCCATCACCCAGACCTTCGTCTTCATGCCGTTGCTCCCGTCATCACCATGCCGCCGAACCAGGCCACGAACAGGCCGAGCAGCAGCAACCACAACGCCACGACGATCAACACGCCCCACCAGACCCGCGGCAGCTTGTCGGCGCTGGCCTGGGCCTCCGCCAGCCGCGCCTGCCACAGGGGCGCCGGCGTCAGCCGCACCACCAGCGCGATGCCCAGGGGGATCAGCAGCAGGTCGTCGAGCAGGCCGAGCACCGGGATGAAATCCGGGATCAGGTCGATCGGGCTCAGCGCGTAGGCCAGCACCCCCAGCGCCACCCACTTCGGCGCGCGCGGCGTGTCGGGGTGGCGCACCAGCTTCCACAGTGCGACCAGGCGCGTGGCCAGTTGCAGGCGCTGGGCCTGGCGGGCGAGCTTGCCGAGAACGGCCATCGTGCTGCAGGCGGTGTGTCGAGCGTCACGCGGATTGTCGCTTGCGCGACCGCGGCCGAGACGGCGCGACCGCCGCGTCGGTCGTGCCATCGAGCACACCCTGGGCCTCGGCAATGATTCGTTGCAAACGGTCCGCGAGCTTCTCGGTCGACAGTTCCTCGCGAAATCGCTCCACCATCAGCGGCAATGCGAACGGGCTCGGCACCTTCAGGTCGACCCACTCGATGCGCTGCGAGCCCATGCGCGCGAGCGTCGAACGCAAGCGCTCGATCTCGAGCTCCTGCGCCAGCACCTCGCGCTCGGCCTGCGTCAGCAGGCGGTTGCCGGCGTCGTACTTGCGAAACACCTCCCAGAACAGGCTCGACGAGGCCTGCAACTGCTTCAGGCTCTTCGGTGCACCCGGGTAGCCGCCGAACACCAGCCCGGCCACGCGCGCGATCTCGCGAAAGCGCCGCTGCGCGAGCTCGCCCGAGTTCAGGCTGGCGAGCACGTCGGGCATCAGATCGCGTGTCGCGAACGCGCGGCCGTCGAGCAGCGGCGCCGGATCGATCGGCTGCACCGCGAGAAGCTCGAGGCCGAAGTCGTTGATCGACAGGGAGAAGGTGTTGGGCTGCACGCGCGACAGGCGCCAGGCCAGCAGCTGCGCCAGCCCGATGTGCACGTTGCGGCCGCCGAAGGGATAGAGGAACAGGTGATGTCCCTCGCGCGATTCGAAACGCTCCACCAGCAACACGCCCGGCCGCGGCAAGCGCGACAGGCGCGCCTGCGTCGACAGCATCGGCTGCGCGGCCTGCATCTCGGGCTCGAGGAAGTCGCCCTGCGCCGAGCCGAAGAGCAGCTCCTGCACCATGTCCGTCATCGCTTCGGACAAGGCCATCTTGGTGCCGTTCCACGCCGGGACGATGCCCTTGGCCTTGGTCGCCTTGCGCACGTAGGCCGTCATGTCCTGCGTGCGCACGTACTCGAGCACGCGGCCCGCGAAGACGAAGCAGTCGCCCGGCGACAGGCGTGCGATGAAGCCCTCCTCGATGCTGCCGATCTTGCCGCCCGACAGCCATGCCACCTGCATCGCCGCGTCACTGACGATGGTGCCGATCTGCAGGCGGTGACGCTGTGCGATGCCGCGGTCGGTGACGCGGTAGCGGCCGTCGTCGCCGCGCACCACGCGGTGGTACTGCGGGTAGGCGCCGAGGCTGGCGCCGCCGCGTTCGACGAAGGCCAGCGCCCAGTCGAATTCCTCGCGCGTCAGCGTTCGATAGGCCTGCGACGTGCGCACTTCGTCGAACAGCTCGTCAGCCACGAAGCCGCCGCCCAGGCCGATCGTCACCAGATGCTGCACCAGCACGTCGAGTGGCTTGTCCGGCGAGCGGCGCGACTCGACGCGCCCGGCAACCGCGGCGCGCCGCGCCGCGGCGGCCTCCACGAGCTCGAGCGTGTTGGTCGGCACCAGGGTCACGCGGCTGACGCGCCCGGGCGCGTGGCCGCTGCGGCCGGCGCGTTGCAACAGCCGCGCCACGCCCTTCGGGCTGCCGATCTGCAGCACACGCTCGACCGGCAGGAAGTCGACGCCGAGGTCCAGGCTCGAGGTCGCGACGACTGCCTTCAGCGAGCCGTCCTTCAGGCCCGCCTCGACCCATTCGCGCACCTCGCGGTCGAGCGAACCATGGTGCAGCGCGATACGGCCGGCCCAGTCGGGCCGCGCGGCCAGCAGCAGCTGGTACCAGATCTCGGCCTGCGAGCGCACGTTGGTGAAGACCAGCGTCGTACCGCCCGACTCGCGCAGGGTGCGCTCGATCTCGTCGACCACCGGCTGCTGCATCTGCGCGCCCAGGTGCCCGCCCCACGAGAACCGACCCGGATCGGCCGGCAGCAGCGTGTCGATCACGATCGACTTGTCGCTGCGCCCGCGCACCAGCGTCGCCCCTGCGCCGCACAGCGTGGCCATCGACTCGTCCAGGTTGCCCAGCGTGGCCGACAGGCCCCAGACCGCGAGGCCCGGGTTGAGGCGGCGCAGGCGGGCCAGCGCGAGCTGCACCTGCACGCCACGCTTGTTGCCGATCAGCTCGTGCCATTCGTCGACGATCACCGTGTGCACGCCGGCGAGCTCGGCCGCGGCACGCTCGCGTGTCAGCATCAGCGACAGCGACTCGGGCGTGGTGACCAGCGCGGTCGGCATGCGCCGGTCCTGGCGCGCGCGTTCGGCGCTGGGCGTGTCGCCGGTGCGCTGGCCCACCGTGGCATCCGGGACCAGCTCGGGCAGCGGCCGCTGCAGCGCCCGCGTCGTGTCGTTGGCCAGGGCGCGCATCGGCGTGATCCACAGCACCTGCAGGCCGCTCGACGGGCGCAGGCGCTGCAGCGCGCCCATCCACACCGCATAGGTCTTGCCGCTGCCGGTGTTGGCGTGCAGCAGGCCGCTCTCGCCCGCGGCCATCGCGGCCCAGACCTCGTGCTGGAAGCCGAACGGGCGCCAGCCCTGGGCGCTGAACCAGGCGTCGTGGCGCTCGGTCATGCGCTGACGATCCAGCCTTCGAGCGCATCCGCCCGCGCCGGCTGGCCGAACTGCGCCTGCCGGCTGGCCCACGCCGTCTGCACCAGGCACAGAACGGCGTCGAGGCGGTCGCCACTCGGGTCGTCGGCCAGCGCGTCGCGCTGCGCGTGGCTGAGCGCCAGACGCAGGCCCAGCCGGGTGCGCCCCTGTTCGAGTGCCTCGAGCAGGTCCTTGCGCGCGATCAGGCGCTCGGGCGTCTGCTTGGCGCGTTCGTCGCTCTTGTACGAACGCGTACCGATCAGCTCGCGCGCCAGCAGGCCCGGGTAGGCTTCGAGCGCGGTGCGCGCCCGGTCGCCGTTGTGCAGACCGGGCAGGTGCACCCCCGCGGCGAGCAGGCGCGGCGTGCCCGCGTGCAGCATGAAGGCCACCGGCGGGTTGACCCACTTCATCGACGGGCTCGAGCCGGCCGGGCCGTCGCAGGCGCGGTGCGCGAACTTGCCGCCGGGCGGACGGGCGGCGCAGAAGGCCGCGAAGCGCTCGCGGATCGAACTGCGGTCAAGTGCCGCGTAGTGGCGGATCAGCGCGGGCCAGTCGACTGGCCAGCCCAGCGCCTCGACCAGTTCGCGCGGCAGGCCGAACGGAAAGTCGAATCCACCGAGCCAGGGCCCGGGCTCGGCCAGCAGCGCCTCGAAGGCCGCAAAGTCGGCGAGCGCATCGACACGCTGCAGCGCCAGGCGCGCACCGACCAGCGTGCCGCGCGCCACCGTGATCGGCTTGCGCCGCGTCGGCGCGCTGGTGAAGTCGATGCCGAGCAGAGCCAGCGTCATGGGGGCATTGTCGCGGCGTGCGCGCCGCCTCCCCGCAAGGCCCGCGACAATGAGGGCGTGAACACCGTCGTGACGCGCCGCCGCTGGATCTGGGCCCTCGGGGCCGTGTTGTTGCTGGGGTTCGCCGCCCTGCTCGCGCTGCGCCTGGCCATGCGCGACCTGCCCGCGCGAGTGGCCGAGGCCCTGGGCCCGCGCGCGTCGGTCGAGGCCATCGAGCTCGGCTGGACCGGGGTGCGCGTGCGCGGCCTGGTCGTGCGCGGCGCAGCCGGCCGCTGGCCGTCGGAGCACGAGCTGCGCGCCGATCGCGTGACGATCCGCCCCGCCCTGTCGAGCCTGTGGCGCCCGGGCTGGCGCCTGTCGCATGTGAGCGTCGAGGGCGGCTACCTGGCGCTGCTGCGCACGCGCGACGGCAAGCTCAGCGTGCTGCCGTCGCTGCTCGACGACAAGCCCGGCGCCAAGGGTGGCAAGGCGGGTGCGGCCGGCACGCCCCCGCTGCGCATCGGATCGATCTCGCTGCGCGACGTGTCGCTCGACTTCTTCGACGCCACCGTCGCCCGCGGCGGGCCGCCGCACCGCCTGCGCCTGACGCGGCTGCGCGCCGACGTCGGGCCGCTGGCGCTGCCGGCGCTGGACGAACGCATCAGTCTGGACCTGGAGGTGGCGCTGCGCGGCAGCCCGCGCGACGGGCGCATCGCGCTCACTGGCCACGTGACGCCGGCCACGCGCGACGCCGATCTCAAGCTCGACGCCAAGGGCCTCGACCTGGTGGTGCTGCAGCCCTACCTGCTCAAGAGCGGCGAGGCGTCGGTCAAGAGCGGCACGCTCGACCTGTCGGCACAGGCACGGGCCAACCGGCAGCGTCTGCACGCGCCGGGCAAGATGGTGCTGCACGACCTGGACCTGCAGTCCAGCGGCGGCGTGCTCGGCACCTTCGGCGGCGTGCCGCGCCAGGCGGTGCTTGCGGCGATGAGCCGCGACGGCAAGATCGAGCTCGACTTCACGCTCGAAGGCCGCATCGACGATCCGAAGTTCTCGATCAACGAACTGTTCGCCGCGCGCTTCGCGGTCGGGCTGGCCGAGAAGCTGGGCGTCAGTCTCGGCGGTGTGGTCGAGGGCGTCGGCAACGTGATCAAGGGCCTGCTCGGCCGATGAGGCTGCCCTAGCGGAAGACGACCGTCTTGTTGCGGTCGATCAGCACGCGCCGCTCGGCGTGCCAACTGACCGCGCGCGCCAGCACCGTGCACTCGACATCGCGCCCGACCGCGGTCAGCTCCGCCGGGTCGTGCGTGTGGTCGACGCGCGCGATGTCCTGCTCGATGATCGGCCCCTCGTCGAGGTCGGCGGTCACGTAATGCGCCGACGCGCCAATGATCTTCACGCCACGGTCGAAAGCCTGCTGGTAGGGCTTGGCGCCCTTGAGGCTGGGCAGGAACGAGTGGTGGATGTTGATCACCCGCCCGGCCAGTCGCTCGCACACCGCCGGCGACAGGATCTGCATGTAGCGCGCCAGCACGACGAGCTCGATGCCTTCCTCGTCGATCAGGCGCAGCAACGCCGCCTCGGCATCGGCCCGGGTCGCCGCGCTGACCGGCACATGGTGGAAGGGCACGCCGTACGAGCGCGCCAGGGCCTCGAAGTCGAGGTGGTTCGAGACGATGCCGCGCATGTCCAGCGGCAGCAGGTTCGTGCGCCAGCGGAACAGCAGGTCGTTCAGGCAATGGCCGAGCTGCGACACCAGGATCAGCGTGCGCACGCGCTCGCCCGCGTGGGCCAGGTCCAGACGCAGGCCGAGCCGTTGCGCCAGCGGCGCGAAGGCCACGCGCAGCGACTCGAGCGTGCTGCCCGGCGCATCGAACTGCATGCGCATGAAGAACAGGCCGGTGCCCGGGTCGTTGAACTGCTGCGCCTCGGTGACGTTGGCGCCGTGCTCGACCAGCACGCCGGTGACCGCATGCACGAGGCCGGGACGGTCGGTGCACGACAGGGTCAGGATGTACGAGGCGGCGGCGGGTGTGGTCATGGCCGCGAGTGTGCCAGTGGCATGGCTGCGCGCTAAGCTCGGTGGCCGTGATGCATTGCCGCTCCATGTTGCGACTCGCCCTGCTGCTGGTACTGGCCTGCGCCCTGGGACGGCCGGCCGCGGCGCAGGTCGCGTCGCCGCACGCGATCGACATCCCGCGCTGGTTCTCGCTCAGCCTGCTCGACTTCAAGGACGAGATCCCGGAGGCCGCGCGCCAGGGCAAGCGCGTGATGGTCTATTTCGGCCAGGACGGCTGCCCCTACTGCAAGGCGCTGATGGTGGGCAACTTCGGCCCCGGGCCGATCGCCGACAAGACGAAGAAGCACTTCGTCGCGATCGCGATCAACCTCTGGGGCGACGCCGACGTGACCTGGATCGACGGCCGCAAGACCACCGAGAAGGCGCTGGCGCGCGACCTGGGCGTGCAGTTCACGCCCACCCTGCTCTTCTTCGAGACCGATGGCCGCCTGGTGCTGCGCCTGAACGGCTACCTGCCGCCCGAACGATTCACGCACGTGCTCGACTGGGTGATCGAGCGCCGCGACCGAGAGCTGTCGCTGGCCGAGTACCTGGCCACGAAGCTCGCCGAGCCCGCGCTGCCGGCGGCCCGCGCACCGCGCGCCTACCTGCAACGCGATCCGTCGCAGCTGGCACGCGCAGGCCGCGGCCGGCCACTTGCGGTGCTGTTCGAGTCCGCATCCTGCAAGGCCTGCATCGAGCTGCACGGCGAGGCGTTCGCGCGGCCGGGCATGAAATCCCTGCTCGCGCGCTTCGACGTCGCGCGCCTGCTGCCCGGCGAACCGGCAGCCGTGGTCACGCCGGACGGGCAGCGCACCGACGCCCGCGCGTGGGCGCGCGACCTGAAGATCGACCTCTACCCCACGGTCGTGTTCTTCGACGCGCAGGGCAAGGAGGCCTTCCGCTTCGACGGCTACCTGCGCCCGTTCCACGTCGAGAGCGCGTTCGACTACGTGGCCAGCGGCGCCTACCGCCGCGAGCCGCAGTTCCAGCGCCATGTGCGGGCGCGCGCCGAGCGCCTGCGCGCCGCGGGGCAGACGGTCGATCTGTGGCGCTAGGCCGGTTCAGCGCGGCGGCGGCAGCGGTTCGCCCAGCGCACGCCGTCCGATCCAGGACAGCGCGCCCCGCAGGTCGTCGGGACGCCGGCCCGCGTTGCGCGGCGGCACGGCCTGCGCCGCACTGTGCTGCTGCGCGACGACGAAGCTGAAGATGTAGAACGGCTCTTGCCCCATGCGCAGGTCGGTGACGCGCAACTCTGGGCCTTCGGCGGAGAACTTGTAGAAGCCGCGGCTGAAGTCGGTGACGCGGCGCACGCTGTCGAGGCCGGCCAGCGCCGGGCCCAGCGCCGTGCCGCGATCGAAGATGTCGAAATGGATCCGCGGCGTGTCGTCGAGCAGCGAGTGGAAGCCTTCGCGGTACTGCGC
>DATLIE010000156.1:0-5631 GCA_035539635.1 Burkholderiaceae bacterium | reverse complement strand
GACTGCGCACCCGCCGTCGCCGCGTGCATGCGCACCAGGCGCAAGCCGGCCTGGCCGGTCAGCGCGCCGTCGAACGCGTCGAAATCGACGCGGCCATACACGGCATCGCTCGTCTCGCGCACACGCCAGCGTGTCAGCGGGTTGGCGCCCTCGGGAATCGGCTGTGTGATGCCGAACGCGTCGCGCAGGCCCTGTGCGTCGCGCGCACCGTCCAGATCGCCGACCAGGAAGCGGCCGATGTGCGTGCCACGGCCGTCCAGGAAGTGCGGATAGGGCATCGGTAACACGCGACCGGGTGTGCCAGCCGCGGTCAGCCCAGTGAGCGGGGCATCGGCGAACACCAGCCCGGGTTCGTTGTCGGCGCGACGACGTGCGTGCCGCCAGCCGGCCGACACGCTTTCGATCAGCCCGTCGCCCAGTTGCCAGCGGACATCCAGCCGCGCCGCCGTCAGATCGCCAGCGAACGGGCGCGTGCGATAGGCCAGGCCGGTATAGGCAAGGTTCGACGGCTCGAGCAGGTCGGTGCCACTGACCCCGGTGGTGGGCACGCGGCCCGACAGGTCGTGCGCGAACTGCGCCACGCGCCCGCCGAAGAAGGGGCCCGAGAAGTAGAGGTGATTGAAGCTCTTGGTGTGGCTCAAGTCGGCACTGACCGTGACCGGCGCCGCGTTCCAGTGCCCACCGAGCGCGAACTGACGCGTGCGGTCGACGGTGTCGCGCGCGAAGCTCAGTACCGAGAATGGCGCGTCGGTCCAGGTGATGCTGCGGACGTCCGAGGTGCCGGGGAACAGCGTCACGCTGCCGGGCACGAAGCCGGTGCCCGCGGTGACGTTGATCTGCTGCGAGTCCTGCCGCGTTTCGAGGCGGGCGAAGTGCGCCTCGGCGAGCAGCTCCAGCGACGCGCTGGGCCGCCACTGCAGGGCCATGCTGGCGGCGCTGCGCTGCCGCCGGCCGACGCTGACCGTCTCGGAGGTGCCGTTGGGCGCGACCACGCTCTGGCCCGGCACCAGGTCGCTGCGCAGCAGCGGGTTGCCGGCGCTCTTCTGGTCTTCGCGCCAAGACCGGTTCTGCACCGCGAGGTTCAGCAGCAGGCCCAGCTCGCCCGCGCCGCCGAGCTGCATGCGCCGGCTGAGCAGCCCGGACAGTTGGGCGGCACCGCCATCGACCAAGTGGCCATGGATCGCCCGCGCGCCCAACGCGCCGGCGTTGCCGGCGAAGTCGAACGGACGGCGGGTGCGCAGGTCGATCGTGCCGCCGATGCCGCCTTCGACGCGGTCGGCGGACGAGGACTTGTAGACATCGATGCCGGCCAGCATCTCGGACGCGATATCAGCGAAGTCGAGCGTGCGGCCGCTGCCGGCCGTGAAGACCTCGCGCCCGTTGAGCGTGGTCTCCACCTGGACCAGCCCCCGCACCGACACGACCGAACCTTCGCCGCGGTCGCGCACGATCTGCACGCCGGTGATGCGCTGCACGGCATCGCTCGCGTTCAGGTCCGGCAGCCTGGCGATGTCGCTGGCCACCACCGAGTCGACGATGGATGGGCTTTCGCGCTTGACGGCCAGTGCCGACTGAAGGCTCTCGCGCGTGCCGATCACGACCACACGCTGGGCCGGCACCGGATCGGACGTGCAAACCACCGGCAGGCAGGCAGCCAAGCCGGCCAAAAGCTGATGGACCCAGGATCGCGTCACCGTGCCCTCGCTGCGCGCGAGGCGCGCGCGACGATTGTGAGCCGATCCTGGCCGCAGCGCTACGCCGCGCCCGCCGCTTTCAGAAGCTCTGCCAGGCGTGCTCGCCGTCGACGGGGGCCTTGCGCACCAGCGCCTTGACGCGCTGCAGCACGGCGCCCGTTGGCGACCGGGCGGCCGCGGCGGCGGTAGGGGCCGTGCGTGGCGTCGGCGTCGAAGTGGCCGGCGCCGCATCGCCCTCGGCGCGCAGCTTGAAGACGGCGACCGTGTTGACGAGTTGTTGGGCCTGCTGCCGCAGGCTCTCGGCTGCCGCCGCGCTCTCCTCGACCAGGGCGGCGTTCTGCTGCGTGGCCTGGTCCATCTGGCTCACCGCCTCACCGACCTGGGCCACGCCGGCGTTCTGCTCGGCGCTGGCCGCGCTGATCTCGCCGATGATGTCGGCCACGCGACGGAACGCCGCGACGATCTCCTCCATCGTCGTGCCGGCCTGGTCGACCTGCGTGTTGCCGTGAGCAACGCGTTGCACGCTGGTGCTGATCAGCGCCTTGATCTCGCGCGCTGCCTCGGCGCTGCGTTGGGCCAGGCTGCGCACCTCGCTGGCCACCACGGCGAAGCCGCGTCCCTGCTCGCCGGCGCGCGCTGCCTCGACCGCCGCGTTCAGGGCCAGGATGTTGGTCTGGAACGCAATGCCGTCGATGACGCCGATGATGTCGGCAATGCGACGCGAACTCTCGTCGATCCCCTTCATCGTCTGCACCACGTCGCGCACCACGTCGCCGCCGCGCGCGGCCAGCGAGGCGGCGCCGAGCGCGAGCTGGTTGGCCTGCTTGGCGCTGTCCGCATTGCGGCCGACCGTGGCACCCAGCTGCTCCATCGACGCTGCGGTCTGCTCCAGCGCCGAGGCCTGCTCCTCGGTGCGGCTGGACAGGTCGGCGTTGCCCTGCGCGATCTGCGCCGACGCGGTGGCCACGCTGTCGGCATTGCGCCGCACGTCCGCCACCACCTTGGACAGGCCGTCCTGCATCGACTGCAGCTGCGCCATCATGCTGGTGCGGTCGCCCGCCTTGAGCGCGACCGGCGCCGCCAGGTTGCCGGCGGCCACGCTGCGGGCCAGGGCCGCGGCCTCGCCGGGCTCGCCGCCGAGCTGGCGTGTGACCGAGCGAACGATCAGCACGGCCAGCAGCACGCCCGTTGCGACCCCCAGCAGGATCAGGCCCAGGGTCCAGGCGCGGGCGTGGGCATAGGCCTCGCGCGCCGAGTCGCGCGCCTCGTCGGCGTGCTTCATGTTGACGTCGCCCATGGCCGTCAGGGCGTCGGCGACGCCGTCGAAGGCGCCGGCCGTGCGGTCGTGAAAATGGGCGCGGGCGCGTTCGAAGGCCGCCGCGCCGTCGCGTGCGCTCACCAGCGACTGCGGCAGCGCCGCCAGGTAAGCCTCGCGCTGCTTGCGGTAGTGCGCGTAGGCGGCGCGCTCGTCGTCGGCCCCGATCAGCGGTTCGTAGGCCGCCTGCAGCTTGTCGAGCTGCGCCTTGAGCGCGTCGATCGTCTTCTCGATGCTGGCCTTCTCGGCGTCGGCCGTCGACAGCACATGGTCGGCCTCGGCGCGGCGGATGCGGTTGGCCGCGAGCCGCATCTGCCCGACCTTCAGCACGCCCGGCAGGCTGTTCTCGGCGATCTCCTCCATGTGCTCGTCGATCGTGGCGAGCTGGCGCATGCCGTAGCCGCCGAGCACCGCCATCAGGGCGATCACCGCGAAGAAGGCCGCACCGAGCTTGGTGCGGAGCTTGACGTCGCTGCGGTTCATGGCAGGTTCCTTTCGGGGGCGATGTGCCTTCCCCGAATTTCGGCGACGCGCGGCGCGTGCGGCATCGGCCACGCCTGAAATTGCGTTGGGGCTTTTCGGAAAGCGGCGTCAGGGTTCGCTGACCCACGCCGGCAGGCGGGTCGCGGCCTGCGCGGCGGCCGGGAAGGTCACGATGACGCTGACACCGGCCGCGGGCGCGCTGCGGATGTTCAGCGTCCCGCCGAGCATCTGCGCGCGCTCCTGCAGCCCCATCAGGCCGAGCGCCTTGGGGTTGCGCGCCACGCCTGGGTCGAAGCCCCGGCCATCGTCCTGGATCGAGACCACGTAGTCGTCGCCCATGCGCCTGACCGCGACCTGGACATGCGCGGCGTGCGCATGCTTCGTCACGTTGGTCAGCGACTCCTGGACGATCCGGAACACCACCGTGGTCTGGTCGGCGTCGAGCCGAATCTGGGACTCGCTGAGCTGCAGCGTGCAGTCGATGCCGCTGCGTTCGCGGAATTCACCGACCAGCCACTCCAGCGCCGCGCCGATGCCCAGGTCCAGCACCGCCGGCCGCAGGCTGGAGACGAGGTCGCGTTGCAGCCGGATCACCGAGTCCACCAGCGACAGCATGCTGGCCGCGCGTTCGGCCACCGCGGGTTGGTTGGCGCCGAAGCGCATGCGCAGGACCGAGATCTCGAAGCGCAATGCCGACAGCAGTTGCCCGAGCTCGTCGTGCAACTCGCGGGCGATGGTCTTGCGCTCCTCCTCGCGCGCCGCCTCGCGCCGGAAGCCCATCTCGCGCACCAGTTGCTCGACACGCTTGCGCTCGGTGATCTCGCGCGTGATGGCCAGCACGGTGCCGCCGCCCCCTTCATCGCGCTCGGGCAGCAGGCGCAACTCGAACCAGCGCTCGCCGTCGGCCGCCGGCCAGGGCAGCTCCAGCGAATGCGGCACCGCTTCGTCCATGACGAGCTGCAAGGCAGTGCGCAGCCGTTGCTGCGACTCCTGCCCCGGCCAACTCGCGCGGCGGCCCTTGAAACGCTCGACCGGCCAGCCGGAGAGCCGGCTGACGGCCGGGTTGACATAGACGTTGCGGCCCTCGGCGTCGAAGCGGGCCACCATGTCGGGCATGTTGTCGAGCAGCGTGGCCAGCTGGCGCTGCGTATCGACCATGGCGGTCACGTCGCGCCCGATCGACAGCACGCTGGCCACCCGGCCATGCGCGTCGTGCTCGGGCACCAGGCGCACTTGGATGTGGGTCGCGCCGCGCACGACATCCATCGAACGGCTCTCGCCGCTGGCCACCACCTCGCGCAGCGTCGCCTCGAAGCGCGCGACCTGGTCGGCCGGTGACTTCCCCAACTCGCTCGGCTTGCGGCCGAGCAGCGCGGGAGACTCGGCGCCCAGCGACTGCGCCAGCGCTGGGTTGACGTAGCTGCGCCGGCCGTCCGTGTCGAAGCGCGCGATCAGGTCAGGCGAGTGCTCCACCAGGGCGCGGAATTCCTGCTCGCGTGCGCGCAACGAGTCGCCGGAACGTCGCAGCGCCTGTTGCGAGCGGCGCAGCCGGAAGACGAAGACGACCGACACCGCAAGCAACAACAGCCCCGCACCGAGCACCGACCACAGCAGGCGCTGCCGCAATGCCGCCTTCTCAAGCTCGGCGCTCTGTTCGCGGTTGCGTTGTGTGAGCTGGTTGAGCTCGCGCTGCCGACTCTCGGACTCGTAGCGCTGCGCCAGTTGCACCATGCGCGTGCTGGCCCGTTCGCGCGTGGCGCGCGCCGTGTGTTCGTTGGCCTCGAGCATCAGCGCGTAGGCCCGCCGGTGGTCGCCTGCGGCCGCTGCCAGTTCGCCCAGGCGACGCGCGCTGTCGCCGAGGTAGAGCGGAAAGTCGACCTCCCTGGCCAGCTCGTAGCCGCGCTGCGCCTCCGACTTGGCCAGGGCCAGTCGCCCGAGCGCCTGCTGCAGCACGCTTCGGGCGTTGACCGAGAACCACAGGCCGATCCGGTTCGGGTGGCGCTCGTAGAGGTCGATCGCCTCGTTCAGCGCGTCCAGCGCCTCGGCGTGCCGGCCCTGCAGGCGCAGGTTGTTCGCCAGCTGGGTCATGCCGTAGGCGATCGCGAAGGGCGCGCGCGTGCTGCGGAACAGCTCGATGCC
>DATLIE010000155.1:0-6420 GCA_035539635.1 Burkholderiaceae bacterium | reverse complement strand
GTGTCGTATGGCCTGTTCGCGGTGGCGGTGCTGCATGCCTGGCTGCTCGACGGTGCGGAGCGGCGCCTGCGCAGCGCACCGCACCCGGCGTCCGGGCGTCCGCTGGCAGGGTCGCTGCCGCTGCTGCAGCTCGAGCGCCTGACCTTCCGCTTTGTCGAGGTCGGTTTCGTGGTCCTGAGCGCTGCGCTGTTGCTGGGCGCGCTGCTGCTGCCGCAGTGGCGCCTGGACCACAAGACCGTGCTGTCGCTGCTCGGCTGGGCCACCTTCGCGGTTTTGATCGGTGGGCGCCACCTGCGCGGCTGGCGCGGGCGGCAGGCCACGCGCTGGGTCTACGCTGGCGCGCTGCTGCTGCTGCTGGCCTACGCGGGCGCACGTTTCGTGCTCGAGGTCGTGCTCAAGCGGGGCGGCGCATGAAGTTCGTGCTCCTGCTGCTGGCGGTGCTCCTGCTGCTGTGGATGCTGTTCGGCCGCGCCCGCCGCCGCGGCGACGGGTCTTCGCGCGCCGAGCCGCCATCGGGTCAGACGGAAGCCATGGTGGCCTGCGCCCACTGCGGCGTGCACCTGCCGCGCAGCGAAGCCCTGCGCGCCGCCGAACTGAGCTACTGCAGCCCGGCGCACCGCGACGCCGGTCCGAGCCCGGGCGCGCCGTGAGCGGCCCGACGGAGCCGGCCGAGCGGCGGCACAACGACCGGCGCCGGGTCGACCGGCGCCGCGATTCGGCCGAGTTCTCGGCCACCCTGACGGAAGAGTCGCTCTTCGAGGCCATGGGTTCGGGCCTCGACGGGGCCGCGCCCGCAGCCCAGGCGCCCGACAGCCGCAGCGAACGATCGGACCAGGCGGACTGGGGTGCGACCTCGCTGCCGGCCGACAGCCCTTACCTGGCGCGCCAGGCGCGGCGCATCGTCGGGGCCGGCGAGAGCGGCTTCGAGCGCATGTACCGCATCTTCGTCGGGGCGCGCGCCGCCCTCGGCCTGGCCCTGCTCGGGGCGCAGATCGTCGGCCTGGCGGTGGGCACCCGCACCCTGACGGGTGGGCTGATCAGTCTGGCCTATGCGGTGCAGGCGCTGACGCTGTGGATCCTGCCGCGTTTCCGTCGTCGGACGGCGGGCGCGCCGGCGCCCACCCGGCTGTCACGCCGGCAGTGGGTGGCCACGATCGGCATCGACCTGCTGGCCTTCTCGGCGCTGCACCTGCTGGCGCCGTCGACCACCTTCAACTACACGCCGCTGCTGGTGTTGCCGGCACTCATGGCCGGCGTGCTGACGCCGCGCATGCCGTCGATGGCCGCGGCCGCGGCCGCCTCGCTGATGCTGCTGGTCGCGGCGTGGCGGGCCAGCCTGGGCGGTGCCGACGTGACCTCGGCGATGCTGCCGGCGGGGTTGACGGGCATCGGCCTGTTCGTCATCACGCTGCTGGCGGGCGAGCTGGCGGCGCGCTTGGCGCGCGAGGAGCAGACGGCCCGCGGCAGCCTGGAACTCGCGCGTCAGCAGGCGCAGCTGAACCGCCTGGTGATCGAGGAGATGGCTGACGGCGTGCTGGTGGTGGACCGCCGCGCGCGCGTGCGCGCTGCGAATCCCGCGGCGCGGCGTCTGCTCGCGCCGCACGGCATGGGGCCGCCGGCGCCGTTTCAGCTGCAGGACCAAGCGGCGTGGCGCGAGCTCGCCGAGCGCGTGACGAGCGCGTTCGAGACCCTGGCCTGGCCCGAGGCTGCGCGCGACGTGCAGCTGCCGTTCCAGGCCGGCCACTCGCGCAGCCTGCGCCTGCGCGCGCGCTTCACGCGGCCGCGCTCGGGCGGCGGCGGGGCTGGCCGTGAGGTGTTCTGCGTGCTCTTCCTCGAGGACCTGCGCAGCGTGCAGGCGCGCAACCGCCAGGAGAAGCTGGCGGCGATGGGCCGCGTCTCGGCCGGTATCGCGCACGAGATCCGCAATCCGCTGGCGGCCATCGCCCAGGCCAATGCGCTGTTGCGCGAGGAGGCGGGCAACGCTGAGCAGCAGATGCTCACGGCCATGGTGGCCGACAACGTCGAGCGCCTGAAGCGCATCGTCGACGACGTCATGGAGGTCGCACCGGGCGGCGGCGTCAACCCGCGGCCGATCGACCTCGGTGCCGAGGTCGGCCGCATCGTCGCCGACTGGGCGCGCACCAGCCAGGTGGTGCTGGGCACCGGCAGCCGGCTGCGCGTGGAGCTGCCGCACGAGCCGCTGCCGGTGGTCTTCGACGCCGAGCACCTGCGGCGCGTGCTCGTCAACCTGCTCGACAACGCGCGCCGCTATGCGAGCGACCGGCCTGGCGCGATCGACCTGGTGGCCGAGCGGCAAGGCGGCGCCCAGGCGCGTCTGTCGGTGGTCAGCGACGGCGACCCGATTCCACCCGACATCGAACCCTTCCTGTTCGAGCCCTTCTTCTCGACACGCAGCCGCGGCACTGGGCTCGGCCTGTATATTTGCCGGGAGCTGTGCGAGCGCTATGGAGGCAGCATCGACTACTGGCAGCATCCGGCCGACGCACCGCACCGCAACGAATTCGTGGTCATGATGCGCGTGGCCGCCGCGCTGGCGCCGAACCAGGATCGCCTGCTGCCATGACTGCACTGACCTTCTCGTGAGCCAGAACGCCTCCGCACACTACAGCCTGCTCGTCATCGACGACGAGCCCGACCTGCGCACGCTCTACGAGCTGACCCTGCTGCGCGAGGGCTACGAGGTCGAGACCGCGGGCTCGGTCGAGCAGGCGCTGCAGCAGCTCAAGGACCGCACCTACAGCGCGGTGATCACCGACATGCGGCTGCCCGACGGCAGCGGGCTGGACGTGCTGGCCTGGATCGAGCAGCAACAGCCGGCACGGCGCGAGAAGGCGATCGTGATCACTGCCTACGGCTCGGCCGAGAACGCGGTCGAGGCCCTGAAGGCGGGGGCCTACGACTACCTCACCAAGCCGGTGGACCTGCGCCAGTTCCGCTCCGTCGTGGCCTCGGCGCTCGGGCGCGCACCGCAGTCGGCGCCCACCGTCGTACCCTCCAGCCTGCCGAGCGCGGTCGCGCCCGCAACCGAAGGGCGCGCGCCGCGCGACGAGCCGCCCAAGCGCACCGAGCCCGCAAAGAGCGACACCGTGCCCCCCGCGCTGCGCCGCCTGTCGGGCAAGTCGTCGGCGATGCAGCAGGTGCGCACGCTGATCGAGAAGGTCGCGCGCAGCATGGCGCCGGCGTTGGTGCAGGGCGAGTCGGGGACCGGCAAGGAGCTGGTGGCGCGTGCCATCCACGACGTCAGCGTGCGCGCGCCGGCGCCGTTCATCGCCGTCAACTGCGGCGCGATTCCCGAGCACCTTCTCGAGGCCGAATTCTTCGGCTACCGCAAGGGCGCGTTCACCGGCGCCAACGAGGACCGCGAGGGCTTCTTCCAGGCCGCGCACGGCGGCACCCTGTTCCTCGACGAGATCGGGGACCTGCCGCTGGCGATGCAGAGCAAGTTGCTGCGCGTGATCCAGGAGCGCTCGGTGCGGCCGGTCGGCGCGGTGGTCGAGTCACCGGTCAATGTGCGCATCGTCAGCGCCACCCACCGGGATCTGGCGGAAGAAGTGGCGGCCGGCCGGTTCCGGCAGGACCTCTTTTATCGTTTGAACGTGATCCAGATCCGCGTGCCGCCGCTGCGCGAGCGCATGGAGGATCTGGGGCCGATCTGCAGCGCGGTGCTCGAACGCATCGCGCGCGATGCCGGCCAGTGGCCGCCGCCGGTGCTGGCGCGCGAGGCCTACGAAGACCTGACCCACCACGGCTTCCCGGGCAATGTGCGCGAGCTGGAGAACCTGCTGCACCGTGCGGTGGCGATGTCCTCGGGCGAAGTGATCGAGCGCGCTGACCTCGGTCTGGCAGACGACCTGGTCGTCGAGAGCGACCCGGGCGAGGTCGATGCGCGCCTGGCCGAGGTGCGCACGGCGTCGTCGCTGCCGGTCGAAGGCGCGTTGCCCGACAACCTGGAGGCCTACCTCGACGCGGTCGAGCGCGACATCCTCGCGCGCGCGCTCGAGCGCCACCGCAACAACCGCACCGCGGCCGGTGCCAGCCTCGGGTTGTCGCTGCGCCAGATGCGCTACCGCATGGCGCGCCTGGGCGTGGTGGTTGCCGGCAACGACGCCGACTGACCCGCGGCCGACTCCCTTGAAGCGCACGACCTGGCACGGCGGTTGGTGGCGCCACGCGACGCGTGTGCGCTCGCCGAACTTCAACGAGCGGCCGGCCGGGGTGCAGCCGTCGCTGGCGATCGTGCACTCGATCAGCCTGCCGCCGGGCGTGTACGGCGGCAAGGCCGTGCGAGAGTTCTTCACCAACCGGCTCGACACCGCGGCCCACCCGTACTACGCGCGGCTCGTCGGGGTGCGCGTGTCGGCGCACTTCTTCGTGCAGCGCGATGGCACGGTAGTGCAGTTCGTGTCCTGCGATCGACGCGCATGGCACGCGGGCACGTCGTCCTGGAACGGGCGCGACGATTGCAACGACTGGTCGATCGGCATCGAGCTCGAGGGCCTGGAGGGTGAAGCCTTCGAGCATGCGCAGGAGCGCGCGCTGCTGCGCCTGTTGCGCGCGCTGGGCCGGCACTACCCGGTGGGCGAAGTGGTGGGCCACGAGCATGTCGCCCCGGGGCGCAAGCAGGATCCGGGCGCGCGCTTTCGCTGGCGCTGGCTCGCGCGGGCGCTGGGACGCGACTGGCACACCGCCGCAGGCTGATCGCCCCTGCGCGAAACACGTTCACCGCTATCCGGGCAAGCACGTAGCAGGTACACTACCGCTAGTGCTTTAATAGCGGCCGGGCCCCCAGATCTAGTGTTCGCGATCCACGTGCACTCCACCGGCTCTCCACACCTTTTCCACATGTTTCGACACGTCGACCGCTCGGGCATCGCGTGTCTTTTTCGACTTGGATGCGGGCGCTGCGGCGCCTGAGTCCCTCGTATCGGAGCTTCCCCCATGCAGACTGTCGTCACCAGCCCGACGCAAGCGCCGCAATTCCTTGCTGGCGCAGGCGATGTCCCCGCCGCCAGTGCCTATCAGGGCTACCAGATCATTCGCCGCAACGGTGCGGTGGTCGTGTTCGAGCCGAACAAGATCGCGGTGGCGCTGATGAAAGCCTTTCTGGCGGTGCATGGCACGCAGGGGGCGGCGTCGGCCAGCGTGCGCGAGACGGTCGAGGGCCTGACCGAAGCGGTGGTGCGCGCGCTCTTGCGTTCGCGTCCGGGCGGCGGCACCTTCCACATCGAGGACGTGCAGGACCACGTCGAACTCGGCCTGATGCGGGGCGGCCACCACGAAGTGGCACGCGCCTACGTGCTGTACCGCGAGCGCCGCGCGCAGGAACGCGCCAAGCAGGCCAAGACCGAGGCCAAGACAGCGGCCGCCACGCTGCACGTGATCGACCGCGGCGAGCGTGTGCCGCTCGACGAAGGTCATCTGCAGTCGCTGGTGGAGTCGGCGTGTGCGGGTCTCGGCGCCGACGTGAAACCCGAGCCGATCTTGGCCGAGACACGGCGCAACCTGTACGACGGCGTTCCGATCGACGAGGTCTACAAGGCCTCGATCCTGGCGGCGCGCACGCTGATCGAGAAGGAGCCTGCCTACACCCGCGCCACCGCACGCCTGCTGCTGCACACGGTGCGGCGCGAGATCCTGGGCGGCGAGGTGATGCCCGCCGAGATGGCCACCCGCTACGCCGAGTACTTCCCGGGCTTCATCAAGAAGGGCATCGCAGCCGAACTGCTGGACGAGAAGCTGGCCCAGTACGACCTGGCCCGCCTGGGCGCCGCACTGAAGCCTGAGCGCGACCTGCAGTTCGACTACCTCGGACTGCAGACCCTGTACGACCGCTACTTCCTGCACATCGACGACGTGCGCATCGAGATGCCGCAGGCCTTCTTCATGCGCGTGGCGATGGGCCTGGCGCTGAACGAAGTGGACCGCGAGGCGCGCGCGATCGAGTTCTACGAGGTGCTGTCGACCTTCGACTTCATGTCGAGCACGCCGACCCTCTTCAACGCCGGCACGCGCCGCTCGCAGCTGTCGAGCTGCTACCTGACGACGGTGGCCGACGACCTCGACGGCATCTACGAGGCGATCAAGGAGAACGCGCTGCTGAGCAAGTTCGCCGGTGGCCTGGGCAACGACTGGACCCCGGTGCGTGCGCTCGGTTCGCACATCAAGGGCACCAACGGCGAGAGCCAGGGTGTCGTGCCCTTCCTGAAGGTCGTCAACGACACCGCGGTCGCGGTCAACCAAGGCGGCAAGCGCAAGGGGGCGGTGTGCGCCTATCTGGAGACCTGGCACCTCGACATCGAGGAGTTCCTCGAGCTGCGCAAGAACACCGGCGACGACCGGCGGCGCACGCATGACATGAACACGGCCAACTGGATCCCTGACCTGTTCATGCGGCGCGTC
>DATLIE010000154.1:0-8618 GCA_035539635.1 Burkholderiaceae bacterium | reverse complement strand
CCCGTTCGGCGTGGTGGCCGACGCACATTGCCCGATCGGTGCCGCAGTCGACGAGCCGGTCGGCGTGTAGTACCAGATCAGCTTCGCCATCTGCGATGCCGGCTTCTGGATGTTGTCCGGATGGGCGCGGAGGGTCTCCGTGAGGTAGCTGCCGGTGCTGCCGTAATCGACGCCGGGCGCGCTGAGGCTGGTCTCGAAGCAGGTGCGGAAGTAGCGATCACCCGAGCAAGTTGTCGCGCGCGCGCCCGTGACCGGCGTTTCGGTGATGTTCACGAGGTCGTAGTTGACCGAGGTGAGGCCCGGGAAGTTGACTTCCGTCGACTGCGGGTCCGCCTTGGACGGGATGCCCTTCGCCCCGGTGAACAGCTTGCCACCTGCCTTCACGACCACCGAGTCGACCGAGTCGGCGGCCAGCTGGCTGACGGCGTGGCCATCGGTGTCGGTGGTGTAGCCCAGGCTGTTGTCCGACGCCGTGCCGCTCTTGCCTTCGCGGAACTGGCCTTCGGCCTTGAGCGAAATCGACGCCCCGCTCACCGGTGCGCCGGTGAACTTCGGCGCCAAGACGATGACCGGGAAAGCGAACGAGTAGCCGTTCGGATAGACCACCGCCGAGAAGTCGCACGTCACGACCGCTGCTCCGCCGGACGCGACGCTGCACTCGGCCGGCAGGTCCGGGTTGACGCCCGAGCCCTGGATCAGCGGCTGCGTCAGGCCTGTCGAACTGGCGCTGGCGGTCAGGGTCAGCTTCGTCTGGCGCAGTTCGGCCCCACCGCCGTTGACGAACCGGACGATGTAGGCGACGTAGGTCTTGTCGGGCGTGTCCTGCGTGTTGGAGGCGCTCACCGTCACCTGCGTGCCGACCGCGTCGACGTCGATCGTGACCTTCGGATCGGTCGTTTGCGCCAACGCGTTGCCGGCAAACGCCACGGCGCACAAGGCGCGCAACAAGAACTTCTTGGCCATGGGTTCCTCTCGGGATGGATCGGCAGCAGGGGGACGACAGTCAGAGCAGCGGCCACGCCACCGTGGCCGGCTACACTTGTATCAGGACGTTGCATCTTCCCGGGAATGCGCCGGTTGTCAACCCCTTGGCGCAGGGGGGGGCAAGGCTGCTGGGGCCTGACCGCCATAATCGCCGGTTGCCCTCGTCGCCGACCATGAGTTCAGAACCGCCGATGCTGCGCGTCCGCGGCGCCCGCACCCACAACCTGAAGAACATCGACCTCGACATCCCGAAGCACGCGCTGGTGGTGATCACTGGGCTGTCGGGATCGGGCAAGTCGAGCCTCGCCTTCGACACCTTGTATGCCGAAGGGCAGCGCCGGTACGTCGAGAGCCTGTCGGCGTACGCGCGCCAGTTCCTGCAACTAATGGACAAGCCCGATGTCGACGTGATCGAAGGCCTGTCGCCGGCGATCGCGATCGAGCAGAAGGCCACCAGCCACAACCCGCGCTCGACGGTCGGCACGATCACCGAGATCCACGACTACCTGCGCCTGCTGTACGCGCGCGCCGGGACGCCCTACTGCCCCGACCATGACCTGCCGCTGGCCGCGCAGAGCGTGGCCCAGATGGTCGACGCGGTGCTCGCGCTGCCCGCCGACACCCGGCTGGCGGTGTTGGCGCCGGCCGTGCGCGACCGCAAGGGCGAGTTCGCCGAGCTGTTCGCCGACATGCAGGCGCAGGGCTACGTGCGCTTTCGGGTCGACGGCGCGGTGGTCGAAGCCGACGCGCTGCCCAAGCTGAAGAAGACCGAGAAGCACGACATCGATGTCGTGATCGATCGCCTCAAGGTGCACGAAGGTTTGCAGCAGCGGCTGGCCGAGAGCTTCGAGGCTGCCATGCGCATCGCCGACGGGCGTGCGATCGCGCTCGAACTCGACGGTGGTCGCGAGCATCTGTTCTCCAGCAAGTTCGGTTGCCCGGTGTGCAGTTACTCGCTGTCCGAACTCGAGCCTCGCCTGTTCTCGTTCAACTCGCCGGTCGGCGCCTGCCCGAGCTGCGACGGCCTGGGCCAGGTCACCGTGTTCGACGCCGAGCGCGTGGTGGCCTTCCCGTCGTTGAGTCTGGCCAGCGGGGCGGTCAAGGGTTACGACAAGCGCAACGGCTACACCTTCGGTCTGCTCGAGAGCGTGGCCAAGCATTACGGCTTCGATCTCGACACACCGTTCGAGCAGCTGGCCAAGGAACACCAGAGCGTGCTGCTGCACGGTAGCGGCAGCACCGAACTGCCCTTCGTCTACACCGCCGAAGGCGCGGGCGGCAAGCGGCGCCAGGTCAAGCGCTGGCATCCGTTCGAAGGCATCCTGCCGAACTTCGAGCGCCGCTGGCGCGAAACCGACTCGGCCGCGGTGCGCGAGGATCTCGCGCGCTACCAGTCCGCCAAACCCTGCCCGGCTTGCGCCGGCACGCGGCTGCGGCGCGAGGCGCGCCATGTGTTCCTGCAGGGCGAGGACGTCGCCGTGCGCGGCCTGCCGATCTACGCTGTCGAGGGGCTGACGCTGGCGCAATGCCTGGCGCACTTCGAGACGCTGAAACTGGTCGGCAACAAGGCCGACATCGCCGAGAAGGTGATGCGCGAGATCCGTTCGCGCCTGAAGTTCCTCAACGCCGTGGGGCTGACCTACCTCAGCCTCGAGCGCAGCGCCGACACGCTGTCGGGCGGCGAATCGCAGCGCATCCGCCTGGCCAGCCAGATCGGCTCGGGCCTGACCGGCGTGATGTACGTGCTCGACGAACCGTCGATCGGCCTGCACCAGCGCGACAACGAGCGCCTGATCGGTACCTTGCGCCACCTGCGCGACCTGGGCAACAGCGTGCTCGTCGTCGAGCACGACGAGGACATGATCCGCGCCGCCGACCACGTGGTCGACCTCGGCCCCGGCGCCGGCGTGCATGGCGGCCAGATCATGGCCCAGGGCACCCCCGACGAGGTGGCGGCGAGCGCCGAGTCGCTGACCGGGCGCTACCTGGGAGGCGTGCTGCGCATCGGCCTGCCGCAAGTGCGGACCACGTTGGCCGCGAGCACCGATCCGCAGGTGCTGCGCATCGTCGGCGCGCGCGGCAACAACCTGAAGGACGTGACGGTCGAAGTGCCGGTGGGCCTGTTCACCTGCGTCACCGGCGTCTCCGGCTCGGGCAAGAGCACGCTGGTCAACGACACGCTCTACGCGGCGGTCTCGCGCAAGCTCTACCAGAGCCATGCCGAGCCGGCGCCGCACGAGACGATCGAGGGGCTGGATGCCTTCGACAAGGTGATCAACGTCGACCAGAGCCCGATCGGGCGCACGCCGCGCTCGAACCCGGCGACGTACACGGGCCTGTTCACGCCGATCCGCGAGTTGTTCGCCGAGGTGCCGGCGGCGCGCGAGCGCGGCTACGGGCCGGGGCGGTTCTCGTTCAACGTGGCGGGCGGGCGCTGCGAGGCTTGCCAGGGCGACGGCGTGATCAAGGTCGAGATGCACTTCCTGCCCGACGTCTACGTGCCGTGCGACACCTGCCACGGCACGCGCTACAACCGCGAGACGCTCGAGATCCTCTACAAGGGCAAGCACATCACCGACGTGCTGAACCTCACCGTCGAGGACGCCCACACCTTCTTCGCCGCGGTGCCCTCGATCGCGCGCAAGCTGCAGACCCTGCTCGACGTGGGCCTGGGCTACATCACGCTCGGCCAGAGCGCCACCACGCTGTCGGGCGGCGAAGCGCAGCGCGTGAAGCTGGCGCTCGAGCTGTCCAAGCGCGACACCGGGCGCACGCTGTACATCCTCGACGAGCCAACCACCGGGCTGCACTTCGCCGACATCGAGCTGCTGCTCAAGGTGCTGCACCAGCTGCGCGACGCCGGCAACACCATCGTCGTGATCGAGCACAACCTGGACGTCATCAAGACGTCCGACTGGCTGATCGACATGGGCCCGGAGGGCGGTGGTGGTGGCGGCGAGGTGGTGGCCGTCGGCACGCCCGAGCAGGTCGCCGCGAGCCCCGCCAGCCACACCGGGCGTTTTCTGGCACCGCTGCTGGCGCGCGGCTGAGCGCGCTCGTCCGACCCGCCGGCCCGCAGGGCGGCGCGGATTCGGCTACCGTTCGCGTCTTGCCGAGGAGCGCCCCGCCATGCCCGCCACCGTCCAGTACTACTTCGCCCCCAACTCGCCCTGGACCTACCTCGGCCACCTGCGCTTCTGGGACCTTGCGCGCAAGCACCACGCAACGGTCGAGGTGCTGCCGGTGGACCTGGGCGGCAAGGTGTTTCCGCAGTCGGGGGGCCTGCCGCTGGCCAAGCGCGCGCCGCAACGCCAGGCCTACCGCCTGGTCGAACTGAAACGCTTCTCCGAGCACCTGCACGCGCCGATGAACCTGCAGCCGAAGTTCTTCCCGGTCAACCCGGACGACGCGGCCCGGCTGATCATCGCGGTCGAGCTGCACGACGGCACCGACGCGGCGATGCACATCACCGACGCCGTGCTGCGCGCGGTCTGGGTCGACGAGCGCAACATCGCCGACGAGGCCGTGCTGGCCCTGCTGCTGAAGGAGCGCGAACTGCCGGCGCGGCGCCTGGAGGACGCGCACTCGCAAGCGGTTGCCGAGCGCTACGAAGCCAACACCCGGCGCGCGATCGAGGCCGGCGTGTTCGGTGCACCCAGCTACGTGATCGACGGCGAGATCTTCTGGGGCCAGGACCGGCTCGACTTCGTCGACCACCGCCTGGCCCGGGGCTGAATGCGATGGACCGGCGCGCGCTGCTGACCGGCGTCGCTGCGTCGCTGTGCGTCGGCGCCCCGCTGCGCGCGGCCGCGCGCTACGAGGGCCCGCTGTTTGACGCCCACCTGCACTACAACGACGAGGCGCAGCAACCCCATCCGCTGGCCGATGTGCTCGGCCGCATGCAGCGCAGCGGCGTGCGCGCCATCGTGGCCAACAGCCGCCCCAACGAAGGCACGCTGAGCCTTGCGAGCGCGCGCGAGGCCACGCGCGCTGCCGGCGTGACGGTCGTGCCCTTCGTGCGCCTGTACCGCAACCGCGCCGACTACAGCGGCTGGTTTGCCGACGAATCCATCCACCGAATGGTGCTCGACCACCTGGCCCGCGGCACGCCGGCCGGGCCCTTCCGCGGTCTGGGCGAGTTCCACCTCTACGACAGTGCGAACGCCGACGGGCCGGTGGCGGCCAAGCTGATGAAGCTGGCGCGCGAGCGCAACCTCGCTGTGCTGGCGCACTGCGACGAGGTGGCGGTGGAGAAGCTGATGGCGCATGCCCCCGGCGCGCGCCTGATCTGGGCCCACACGGGCATCGGCGGGACGCCGGTGCCCAAGGTGCGCGAGCTGATGCAGCGCCACCCCACGCTGATCGGCGAGCTGTCGTACCGGCCGGGCCTGACCGATGGGCGCGGCGCACCGGCACCCGCGTGGCGCGATGCCTTCGACGCGCTGCCCGAGCGTTTCGTGATCGGCTCGGACACCTGGATCAATCCGCGCTGGCAGCAGTACGAGGCGCTGATGGACGAGTACCGCGCCTGGCTGGGCGCGCTGCCGGCACCGCTGGCGCGGCGCATCGGCTGGGGCAACGCGGCCGGCCTGTTCGGTCTGCCCGATCCGCAATAGAAGAGCCGGCTGTCTCGAGGAGAGCCGGCCGTAAAAAAGCCGGCCCGAGGGCCGGCTTCGTCGAGATCGCAGCGCGCCTTACTTCAGGTGTGCGTTGATCATCTTGGTCATCTCGAACATCGACGCTTGCGCCTTCTTGAAGATTTCCTTCAGCTTGGCATCGGCGTTGATCATCCGGCGGTTGACCGCGTCCTGCAGCTTGTTCTTCTTGATGTATTCCCAGACCTTCTTCGTCACCTCGGTGCGCGGCAGCGGCTTGTCGCCGATGATCGCGGCCAGCGCGGCCGAAGGCGTCATCGCCTTCATGAACGCGGCGTTCGGGGTGCGCTTCTTGGCGGGGGCCTTGGCGGCCTTCTTGGCCGGGGCCTTCTTCGCAGCAGGCTTCTTGGCCGGAGCGGCCTTCTTGGCCGGGGCCTTCTTCGCAGCCTTCACCGGCGGACGGGTTCCCGACTTCTTCTTGGCCGGGGCCTTCTTCGCGGCCGGCTTCTTGGCCGCCTTCTTCGCAGTTGCCATTTCAGATCTCTCCATCAAAGTGTTGTTGATGTGCCGGAGGCGGGAGGAAACCGCGTGAGCTTCCTTTCTCATCAACCACCGTGCGGCGCGAATAGTACTGCGCGCTCAGAGGGAAATAAAGCGCTTTTCCCTCTGAAGAAGCGCTTTCGTCCCTCTGAAGAGCCGCATTTGTCGCGTGCGGGCGTCACTCTGAGCGCAGTCGCGCGCGACGACGGCGCTCTGCGTCGCTGCACACGGCGCGCACAATGACTCGATGAGCACTCGCCCGCACGACGACGCGCGCACCGTTCGCAGCCTCGCATTGACGCTTGCGTTGAGCGCTTGCGCAGCCGCTCCCGGTGCCGACGACACGCAGTGGCCTGCCGGCGTGCGCACGCAGCTCGCGGCACTGCGCAGCGATGCGGCGCGCCGCGGCGGTGGCGATGCGGCGCTGTGGCGCGTCGAGCGCATCGAAGCGGTGACCTGGCCCGATGGCGCGCTCGGCTGTCCGCAGCCGGGCCGGTTGTACACGCAGGCGCTGATACCGGGCCACCGCGTGCAGCTGTCGGCCCCGGGGCGTGCGCCGCTGACCTATCACACCAGCGAGCGCGGTGGCTGGCTGTGGTGCGCGCCATCGCAGGCGCAAGCGCCGCTGCCACGCGCCGTGGACTGAGACCGCGAGCGGCCAAGAAAAACGCCCCGCACGGGGCGGGGCGTTGAGCGGTGAACGCGAGAGAGCCGGTCAGGGATCGACGCGCACGAGGGTCGGCGCCGGCATGCCGGCAGCGCCGCTGTAGGCCACCGAGCCCAGGTAGCGCCGGCCGGCCTCGAGGCCGCTGAAGCCGAGCGTGATGGTGCCGGTGGCGCCGGTGGTCGCCGAGGCCGGTGCGGTCACCGTCATGTTGCCCGCGTCGGCCGTACCGACCAGCCAGGTGTGCAGCCGGTAGGCGCTGCCGCTGCCGACCGCGTAGCCCTGCAGCACGACCGTGTAGTTGCCCGCTGCCGGATCGCGCAGCGTGACCTCCTCGGCCGAGGTCGCAGTGCCACTGCTGCCGACCGTGACGCCGGCACTGTTGATGACGCACAGGTCGATGTCGGCCCCGGGGGAGTCCGCATCGAAGGTGGCAAAGCGCGCCACCGTCGTGCCGGCCGCGATCGTGACCGGGAACAGTGTCGCGTTCGGTGTCGTCAGCGAGCAGGCGCCGTCGGTCGGGTCGTCGAGCACGGTGCCGGCGTTGGTGACTGCCGCCACCAGGCCGCGCGGGGTGGCCGTGAACGGGCCGGTGTAGCCGAAGGTCACGTTGTAGCTGCTGCCGCTGACCTGCGTCGGCGCCGCCAGCGCGACCGGCGCCACCAGCATCGGCACCCGCACGACCTGGCCGGCATCGCCGGTCAGACGCAGCTGGCCGCCGGTGTAGGCGTTCAGCGTGGCCGTGGTGCGCGTGATGGCCACCGTGAGGACCTGGGTCTCGCCTCGACCGATCGAGAAGCTCGGCGGGTCGACGGCCACCGTGAAGCCGGCCATGCCGGCCAGCGACGCGGTGTAGGTCGCCCTCGCGTTGCCGACGTTGGTGACGCGGCGCGTCACCGTCTGCGTGCCCGCCAGGTCGCCGACGGCGATGGAGGCGACGTTCAGGTCGCTCGGGTCGATGACGCGCACGCCGGCGTCGGTGCAGAAGGACACAGGCAGCTGCGTACCGCACAGGAAGCCAAGCCAGTCGCTGAAGCTGGAGTCGAACACCAGGCCGGGGTTCATCGCAGCATTCGGGTTCACGTGGCCCGCGCCCTGGCGCACGATCACGCCCGCGCTCGTCTCCGCACCGTCGAGCACGTTGGTGCCGGTGGTCATCAGTGCCGACTTGATCGCCATCGGCGACCAGCTCGGATGCAGTTCCTTCATCAGCGCCGCGAGGCCGGCCACGTGCGGGCTCGACATCGAGGTGCCCGACAGCAGGCTGAACGACTCGCCGCCGTAGGTGTACGGCGCCACCGCCGCCAGGATGTCTTGCCCCGGCGCGATCAGGTCGGGCTTGAGCAGGTCGCCGGTGGCCGCCAGCGGTCCGCGCGACGAGAACGAGGCCGTCGAGGGCGCCGGCAGGTTGTTGACGACCGCCGACGGGTTGATCGTTGCGGTCCCGCCGGACGCCGCGGCGTAGGTGTTGATCGCCGCGTAGTCGGCGGCGGCCGTGTGCACCGTCGGCACGCTGTGGATCAGCGCCAGCTGCGTGTTGGCGCTGGTGGGCGTGTTGGCCAGCACCATGCCGACGCCACCGGCGGCCAGCACGGCAGCGCTCTTGTTGACGAGCGCGTTGCCGCCGCGTTCGCAGACCACGACCTTGCCGGCCACCAGGGCCGGGTCGAGGCGAGCGCCGCCGCCGACTACGCGGCGATCAACACTTACGCCGCGGCGTCCGGAGGGACCGCAACGATCAACCAGTCGGCGGTCGTCAACAACCTGCCGGCACCCTCGACGGCCTCGTTCTCGTCGCGCGGACCGCTGGCGGCCACCGGCGACCTGCTCAAGCC
>DATLIE010000153.1:0-1520 GCA_035539635.1 Burkholderiaceae bacterium | reverse complement strand
CGCGCGGGCTTGCGCTGGCTCAATGGCCCTGCGTTGACCCCGGCGCCAGCGCTGGACTACATTACTGACCAATCGGTCAGTAACTCCATGTCCAGCCCTGACACCGCCGCACCACCGTCTCGCCAGCGCCGCAAGGACGCGCGCCCGGCCGAGTTGCTCGAGGCTGCGCTGGCCTTGTTCGTCGAAAAGGGTTTCGCCGCGACGCGCACCGAGGAAGTGGCGCAGCGCGCCGGCGTGTCCAAGGGCACGCTCTATCTCTACTACCCGAGCAAGGAAGAGCTGTTCAAGGCCGTCATCGGGCACTACCTGTCGGCGCGCATCGCCGACACCGCCCAGCGGGTCGAAGCCTACCGCGGCAAGATGGGCCCGCTGCTGCAGGACCTGCTCGTCAGCTGGTGGCAGCAGATGTATGCCAGCCCCGCCTCGGCCACCTTCAAGATCATCATCTCCGAATCGCGCAACTTCCCGGAGATCGCTGAGTACTACGTGCACAACGTCATCGAGCCCGGCTCGGCGCTGATCGGCGGCATCATCCAGCGCGGCGTCGTCAGCGGCGAGTTCCACACCGACGACGTCGAGAGCGTGGTGCACTCGCTGGTGCTGCCGATGGTGATGCTGTGCGCGCACAAGCATGGCCTGGGCGCCTGCTCGCACCACCAGATCGACGGCCACGCATTCATTGCCGAGCATGTGGCCTTGATCGTGCGAGGCCTGACGCACCGAACGCGAAACTAGAATCGCGCCCTTCCCCTCACCGCCTTCCTCCGCCCGACCGCCATGGACCTCGAACGCGCACGCTTCAACATGATCGAGCAGCAGATCCGCCCCTGGGAGGTGCTCGACCAGAACGTGCTGTCGTTGCTGGCCGCGGTGCGGCGCGAGGACTTCGTGCCGCCGGCCTACAAGGCATTGGCCTTCGTCGACACCGAAGTGCCGCTGTCCGAGGGCCAGTGCATGCTGGCCCCCAAGGTCGAGGCACGACTGCTGCAGGAGCTGCGCCTCGCGCGCCACGAGCGCGTGCTCGAGGTCGGCGCCGGCTCGGGCTTCATGGCCGCGCTGCTCGGCCACCAGGCGCAGCAGGTCGTCTCGCTCGAGATCCGGCCCGCGCTGGCTGCGCTGGCGCGCGCCAATCTGCAGCGCGCCGGCGTCACCAACGTGATGGTCGGCGAAGCCGACGGCTCCAAGCCGATCGCGCAGGAGGCGCCGTTCGACGCCATCGTGCTGTCCGGCTCGGTGGCCGAGATTTCGGCGGCCACGCTGACGCGCCTGAAGATCGGCGGCCGGTTGATCGGCATCGAAGGCCACGAGCCGGTCATGCACGCAGTGCTGATCACGCGCGTGGCCGAACACCAGTTCAAGCGCGTCGAACTGTTCGACACCGTCGCGCCGCGCCTGTCGGGCTTCGGCGAGCCGTCGCGCTTCGCGTTCTGACCTTGCAGTTCACAACCCGCAATTGGCATCTCGTCGCAGCACAGGGGCCGTCACCGCGGCCTGAGGCTACAACGCGCGCTGCACGAGAA
>DATLIE010000152.1:0-23976 GCA_035539635.1 Burkholderiaceae bacterium | reverse complement strand
CCCACCAGCCGGAGTGGCACACCTACTGGAAGAACCCCGGCGACTCCGGCCTGCCCACCACGCTGAACTGGCAGCTGCCCGCCGGCGTCACGGCCGGCGAGATCGCCTGGCCGACGCCGACGCGCCTGCCCGTGGGCCCGCTGGTCAACTACGGCTACGAGGGTAAGCTGCTGCTGCCGGTACCGCTCACGCTGCCGGCCGACTTCAAGGCCGAGGCGCTGGACGTCAAGCTCTCGGCGCAATGGCTGGTGTGCAAGGACGTCTGCATCCCGCAGCAGGGCGAGTTCGCGCTGCGCGTCCCGGCCAAGGCCAGCACCGCCGGGCATGCCGCGGCCTTCGCCGCCGCCTGGGCCGCGCAACCGAAGGACGCCGCCACCGCCGCCCGCGCTGAACTGGTCGACAACGCCAAGGCACTGCGCGTCGCGGTCGGCGGCCTGCCCGAGGCCTGGCGCGGCAAGGAACTGGCCTTCTTCGCCGAGACCGCCGGCGTGATCGAGCATGCGGCCAAGGTGACCGGGCGCTGGGATGGCGCCACGTGGCAGGCCGACGTGCCGGTGTCCGCGCAACGCTTCGAAAGCCCGACGCAGATGCACGCGGTGCTGACGACGCCCGGCGTCGCCGCGGGCACGCGGGTCAACCTGGCCATCGCCGGCGCCTGGCCCGCGCTGGCCGCCACCGCCACGCCCGCGCTGCAGTCGCCCGCCGACGCGGCCGCCACACCGGTGACCGCCGGCGCCGCCCCGTTCGGCCTCGGTTTCGCGCTGCTGTTCGCCCTCGTTGGCGGCGCGCTGCTGAACCTGATGCCCTGCGTGTTCCCGATCCTGTCGCTCAAGGTGCTCGGCTTTGCCGGCCATGCGCACAGCCGGCGCGCGCTGGTCGGTGGCGGCATCGCCTACAGCGCCGGCGTCGTGCTGTCCTTCGTCGCGCTCGCCGGCCTGCTGATCGCGCTCAAGAGCGGCGGCGAGCAGATCGGCTGGGGTTTCCAGCTGCAGTCGCCCGGCTTCGTCGCTGCGCTGGCGGTGCTGTTCACCGTGATCGCGCTGAACCTCGCCGGCCTGTTCGAGTTCGGCAGCATCCTGCCCAGCGGCGCGGCGTCGCTGCGCCTGCGCCACCCGATGGCCGACAGCTTCCTGACCGGCGTGCTCGCGGTCGCCGTGGCCTCGCCCTGCACCGCGCCCTTCATGGGTGCCGCGCTCGGCTTCGCGTTCACGCTGCCGGCGGCCCAGGCGCTGCTGGTGTTCGCGACCCTCGGCGCCGGCATGGCGCTGCCCTACCTGGCCATGTGCGCCTGGCCCGGCCTGGCACGTGCGATGCCCAAGCCCGGCGCGTGGATGGCCACCTTCAAGGCGGTGATGGCCTTCCCGATGCTGGCCACCGTGGTCTGGCTCACCTGGGTGCTGGGCCAGCAGACCGGCATCGACGGCGCGGCCGCACTGCTCGGCGTGCTGGTGGCGCTGGCCTTCGCGCTCTGGGCCTGGGGGCGCGTGGACAGCGAGCGCGGCGCGCGCCTCGCGTGGAACGGCATCGGGGTCGTGCTGCTCGGCCTGTCGCTGGCGTGGGCGTTGCCGACCTGGCGCGAGGCGCAGGCCGCGCCCGCCGCCGGCGACAGCGCGACCTGGCAGCCCTGGAGCGCCGAGCGCGTGGCGGCGCTGAACGCCGAAGGCCGCACCGTGTTCGTCGACTTCACCGCTGCCTGGTGCGTGACCTGCCAGGTCAACAAGCGCACCACGCTCGGCGATGCACGCCTGCTGGCCGAGGTCCAGACCCGCAAGGTGGCGCTGCTGCGCGCCGACTGGACGCGCCGCGACGCCGCCATCAGCAACGAATTGGCACGGCTGGGACGGAACGGCGTGCCGGTGTATGCGGTCTACCGCCCCGGGCAGGCGACCCCGACCCTGCTGCCCGAACTGCTGACCGTCCAGACCGTGCTCAACGCAATCGCCCAGGAGTCCTCGCCATGACGACGATGATGATGAAGAAGCTGGTCCTGTCGGCCCTGGTAGCCACGCTGCCCGGCGCGGTGCTCGCCAACGCGGTGGTCGGCCAGCCGGCACCGGCATTCAACGTCACCGACACCAGCGGCAAGGCGGTTTCGCTGGCCGACTACAAGGGCAAGACGGTGGTGCTCGAGTGGGTGAACCCCGGATGCCCGTACGTGCGCAAGCACTACGACAGCGCGAACATGCAGGCCACGCAGAAGGGTGCTGCAGGCCAGGGCGTGGTGTGGCTCGCGGTCAACTCGACGCATGCGAGCCACTACGACTACAAGAAGCCGGCCGACATGGCGGCCTGGATGAAGTCGCAGAACGCCGCGCCGACCACGACGCTGATGGACAGCGAAGGCAAGATCGGCCGCGCCTATGGCGCGCGCACGACGCCGCACATGTACATCGTCGACGCCAAGGGCACGCTGGTGTACGCGGGCGGCATCGACGACAAGCCGAGTTCGAACCCGGCCGACGTCAAAACGGCGAAGAACCACGTCAATGCCGCGCTGGCCGACCTCGCCGCGGGCAAGCCGGTGGCCCAGGCCGCGACGCGGCCCTACGGCTGCTCGGTCAAGTACAGCGACGGCTGACGCCCTAGGGCAGGCGCTGGTACTGCGCCGCCAGCGCCTCGAACGCCGCGCGCGACGCGGCCGCGTCGAACGACGGGCCGAGCTCCTCGGCCAGGATCGCCGCCACCGGCGCGGCCTGGCGCGCGGCCTCGGCGGCGTCGAGGAACAGCAGGCGCGAGCGGCGTGCCAGCACGTCCTCGACGCTGAGCGCCATTTCGTGGCGCGCGGCAAAACGCACCATCGCCTCGCTCAGGCCCCCGTCGCCGTCGCGCCAAAGCCAGCGGTCGGCGCCCGGCAGCGCCCGCAGCGTGGCGGCCTCGTCGCCATACAAGTGCTCGCCGGGCGACGCGGTGATCGACACCCCCGCCTTCGCCGGCGCGCCGATCAGCGGCAGCTTCACCGTCGCACCACCCGCGCGCCGCGGCAGCAAGGCGCGCTCGAAGCAGCGCTCGAGCACGTCCTCGGCCATCGCGCGGTACGTCGTCCACTTGCCACCGGTCACGGTGACCAGGCCCGAGCGGCCGACCAGCACCGTGTGCTCGCGCGAGATCGACTTGGTGTTCTCGCCTTCGTCACCGCCCGGCTTGACCAGCGGCCGCAGGCCGACCCAGACCGAGCGCACATCGGCGCGCGTCGGCGCCTTGGCCAGGTAGCGCGCCGACTCGCGCAGGATGAACTCCACCTCGTCCTTGAACGGCACCGGCTCTCGCACCACGTCGTCACGCGGCGTGTCCGTCGTGCCGAGGATCGTCTTGCCCAGCCACGGCACGGCGAACAGCACGCGGCCGTCGGCCGTCTTGGGCACCAGCAGCGCATGCGTGCCGGGCAGGAAGCTGCGGTCGACCACCAGGTGCACACCCTGGCTCGGCGCGACGATGCCGGGCTTTTCGGGCGCGCTAGCGTCACGGTCCATGTTGCGCAGGTCGTCGACCCACACGCCGGTGGCGTTGACGACGCATTTCGCCCGCACGGTGAGTTCGCGGCCCGTCGTCGCATCGCGCGCCACCACGCCGACCACCTTGCCGCCTTCGCGCACCAGCGAGGTGACCGGGCAATGGTTGAGCACGACGGCGCCCTTGGCTGCCGCCGTGCGCGCCAGTGCCAAGGCCAGGCGCGCATCGTCGAACTGCCCGTCCCAGTACTTGACGCCGCCCGACAGGCCGGTCGCCTGCACGTTGGGCAAGAGTTCCCGCGTGCGCGCGGTGGACAGGAACTCGGTGCTGCCCAGGCCACGCGAGCCGGCCAGCGCGTCGTACATCTTCAGGCCCACGCCGTAGAACGGCGCTTCCCAGAAGTGATAGGCCGGCATCACGAAGGCCAGCGGCTGAGCGAGGTGCGGCGCATTGGCCAGCAGGGTCGCGCGTTCGTGTAGGGCCTCGCGCACCAGCGACACATTGCCCTGCGCGAGATAGCGCACCCCTCCGTGCACGAGCTTGGTGGCGCGCGAGCTGGTGCCCTTGGCAAAGTCCTCGGCCTCGAGCAGCACGACCGAGAAGCCGCGCGCGGCTGCGTCGAGCGCGACGCCGCAGCCGGTGGCGCCGCCGCCGATCACGGCCAGGTCGAACGGCCCGGCCGAGGCCAGCACCGACAACGATGCAGCGCGTGACGATGTCATCGCCTCAGGTCACCACCGAGTTCTGCGCGATGCCGGCATCCACGAGCACATGCTGCCCGGTCATGCCGTCGCTGTCGTCGGCCGCGAGGAACAGCGTCGCACGCGCCACGTGGCCGGGGTCGAGCCGGACCTTCAGGCACTGCGCGTCGAGGAACTCCTGGTCGGCGGCCGGGTCGCGGTGCAACGTGGTCTGGCGCTCGGTGACGATGGCGCCGGGCACCAGTGCGTTGACGCGAATGTTCCGTGGCCCGAGTTCGCGCGCCAGCGTGCGCGTCAGGCCCAGGATGCCGGCCTTGGCCGTGGTGTAGCCCACCAGATTCGGCCGCCCGCGCATCCAGCTCACCGAGCCCATGTTGACGATGCTGCCGCCGCCGGCCGCGGCCATGCCGGGCGCCACCGCCTGGATCGAGAAGAAGTAATGCTTGAGGTTGAGCGCGAGCCGGTCATCCCAGAACTCGCTCGTCACGTCTTCCATCTTGTGCCGATCGTCACGACCGGCATTGTTGACCAGCACGCGCACCGGGCCGAGCTCGCTAGCCACACGCGCGAGCAGCGCCTGGTAGGCGGCGATGTCGCGCACGTCGCAGGCGCCGTACCAGGGTGCGGCATGTCCGCCCGCCACCAGCTCGTCGATCAGTGCCCGCCCGCCGTCGGGTTTGGTGCCGCAGAACGCGACCCGGGCGCCCTGCACCGCAAAGGCGCGCACGAGTTCGGCACCGATGCCCGAGCTGCCGCCGGAGACGAAGACGACGCGACCCTGCAGCGACGCGTAGCGGGTGTAGTCCATCGTGCGTGTGTCTAGAGACGCGCGATATTGGCCGGCAACCCCGGCACCTCGACCCGCAGTTGCAGCACGCAGCCGGCCAGCGGCTCGCGCGCCAGTTCGTCGGCCGGTCGCTTCTCGCGCGCGGTGGTGATGTACAGGGTCTTCAGGTCCGCGCCGCCGAAGCAGGGCATGGTCGGGCAGCGCACCGGCAACGCGACCTCGCGCGTGACCGTACCGTCCGGGCCCAGGCGCAGCAGGCGCGCACCCTCGAACATCGCGACCCAGTAGCCGCCCTCGGCGTCCACGGCCGCCCCATCGGGCCGCCCGCCATAGGTGGAGAGGTCCTGGTCCGACGACTTGAGCGGGAACTGCGCGAACACGCGCTGGATCGAGATCGCGCCCCCGGCGCGCTCGAAGTCGAAGGCGAACACGGTGTGCGCCTTGGTGTCGGCCCAGTACAGCGTGCGTGCGTCGGGACTCCAAGCGAGGCCATTGCTGACCGTGATGCCGTCGGCCATGCGGTCGAGCTTGCCGTCCGCGTAACGGTACAGGGCCGCCGCCGCGCTGTCGCGCGGTTCGTAAACCGTGCCGACCCACAGCCGCCCCTGCGCGTCGGCCTTGCCGTCGTTGAAGCGCTCGCGCTTCGGGTCGTAGGGCAGCTTGCCCGGCAGCGGCTTGGCGCCGCCGGTGGCGGGGTCGAAGCGCACCAGGCCGCTGCGCAGCGCGATCAGCAGGCCGCCTTCCATCAGCGGCGCGCAGCAGCCCGGCTCGGTGTCGAAGGGCCAGAGGCGATGTGCGCCCGACTTCGGGTCGAAGCGATGGAGCGCGCGGCCGGGGATGTCGCACCAGTACAGCACCTGCTCGGCCGGATGCCACACAGGCGACTCGCCAAGCAGGCTCGGCGCAACCGCCGGCAACGCCGTGATCATGGCCGCCACGCAAACGCCTCGGATCGGGCTGCGCCCGGCCGCTGGCGTTGCCCCCTCGAGGGGGAGCGGCGAAGCCGCAACGGGGGTGGGCCCGTCACGCTGCGGCCACCTCGATCTTCATCCAGGCTTCCATCGTCTCGGCCGCGCCGAGCGCCCTCAAGCCGTGTGCGGCCGGGTCGGCCATATGAACGGCGTTGTTGACGTGGCTCACCGGCTCGATGCAGAAGTGGTCGCGCGTCGGCGGTGTGAACACCACCAGGTAGGGCAACGACGAGGTGACCGACACCGACATCAGTTCGTCGCGCACGCGCGCCGGGCCGCGCCAGCCTTCGAAGCAGTTGTCGAAGTCGAGGTGGCGCACTTCGCCGTCGACGCTGGTCTGCGCCACGCGGCGCGTCGGCAGGTGTGTCGTGACGTCCGACTCCCAGCGCCCGCTGCACTCGACGTGGATGCGGCTGCGCGCGCGCTTCGGAAAGTACGGGTGCCAGCCCAGGCCGACCGGCTGCGAACGCGCATCGATGTTGGTGAACGTCATGCTGATGGCCAGCGCGTTCTCGGTCAGTTCGAAGCGCTGCGACACGTCGAAGGTGAACGGCCAGTGCGCGTCGCTGCGGTGCGTCAGCATCAGCTCGGCGCTGCGCTCGTCGCGCCCCACCACGCGCCAGGGCTGGCTCCAGCCGCTGCCGTGCAGCGAGTGCGGATAGTCGTCGCCGAAGTTGGCGGCGGTGGTGTACTCGCGCCCCTGCCAGCGAAAGCGCCGGTAGCCCAGGCGGTTCGAGTAGGGCACGAGCGGAAAGCAGCCCGACTGGCGCGGCGCGGTCAGTGCGGCCGGCTCGACGCTGCGCAACACCGGTCGGTCCGCGAGCCACAGGCCGGCGATCGAGCCCCCGAGGTCGGGCCGCAGCGCGAGCCGCAGGTCGCCGACGCGCAACTCCACGGCGTCGGGGGTCTTCTTCTTGTCCTGGTCCATCGCAAGCCTCGTCCGAACTCTGACCCGCCGATCCTACCGGCCCCGCGCGCGCCCTCACCGGCCTGTCACCAACCCTTCGGCAGCACCTCGCTCAGCGCGACCACGCGGCCTTCGTCAATGCTGCGGTGCGCGGCCAGGCCGGTGGCCACCGCGCGCAGGCCCTCCTCGAGCGGGATCTCGGCCGGCAGGTCCTCGCGCAGCGCCCGCGCGAACCTCTGGTGCTCGACGTAGCTGGCGCCGAAATGCTGGCCCAGGTACTTGATGTTGGTGTCGCGGACCTGGCGCACCGACACGCCACGCGCGGTGCCCGAGGGCTGGCCCCACACCTCGCGCCGGCCCCAATCCTCGCGCCGGCCGAAGCGCAGCACGCCCGAGGGCAGCAGCGACTCGAGCTTGCCTTCGGCGCCGACGATCACGACATGCTCGTTGTCGATCGAGTTCTCGGCGAACATGCACAGGTCGAGCGACGCGCGGGCCCCGCTCGGGTACTCGACGATCACGTAGGCACTGTCGAGGATGTCGGGGCGCTTGCCGTCGTACGACTCGTCGAGGTGGTTGACGCGCTGCCCGCCGGAAGCGAACACGCGCAGCGGCTGCTCCTTCAGGATGAAATCCATCAGGTTGAAGTAGTGGCAGCACTTCTCGACCAGGGTGCCGCCGGTGTTGGCGTTGAAGCGGTTCCAGTCGCCGACCTTGGGATAGAAGGGCTCGCGGTGCTCGCGGATCGCGACCTGGTGGACCCGGCCGACCTCGCCCGCGTGCGCCAGGCGGATCATTTCGGCCACCGGCGGCATGTAGCGGTACTCCTGTGCCACCCAGACGATGCCGCGCCGGCCGCGCGCGCGCTCGATCAGGTCCAACCCGTCGGCCACGGACGTGACGAGCGGCTTCTCGCACAGGATCGGCAGGTCGGTCGCCAGCGCGTCGCGCATCACGGCCGCGTGCGTGAAGTTCGGACTCGCGACGACGAGCGCGTCGCAGCGGCCGCTGGCCAGCAAGTCCTCGTGGCGTTCGAACAGCTGGGCGCCGCCGTCGAGCAGGGCCGCGGCCTGGCTGCGGCTGCCGGCGTCGGGGTCGGCCACCGCCGTGACCGCCGCGCCACCGAGCGCCTTGAGGTTCTCGATGTGTTCGCGGCCCATGCTGCCGCAGCCGATGATCCCGTAGCGCAGCGTCTTCACCACCGCCACCCCCTCAGTAGGACCCGGTGCGGGTGCCGCCGGCCAGCGTGTGCACGACCGTCTCGCCCTCGGGCGTGGTCAGCGCCTTCACCGCCGCCTGCGCGCCGCGCATCAGCAGGCCCAGGTCGCTGCCGATGGCCACGTAGTTGAAGCCCATCGCGCGGTACTGCACGACGAGCTCGGGCGTGCCGCCGACGGTGCCCACCGACATGCCGATCGCCTGGCAGCGGCGCGCGGCGTCGGCCATCACCGTCATCACCTCGGGGTGGGTCGTGTTGCCCGGGTGCCCGAGCGCCGCCGACAGGTCGCCCGGCCCCATGAAGAGCGAGTCGACGCCGGGCACCGCGGCGATCGCCTCGAGGTTGGCTACCGCCGCCGGTGTCTCGAGCTGCAGTACCGCGCCGATCGTCTTGTTGGCGGTGCGCGCGTAGTCGGGCACCGTGCCGAACTTCGAGCCGCGGCTCATGCCGGCCAGGCCACGCGTGCCCTCGGGCGGGTAGCGCGTGGCGGCCACCGCACGCCGGGCCTCGTCGGCGTCCTGCACGAAGGGGATCAGCAGCGTGGTGGCGCCGGCGTCGAGCACGCGCTTGATCGTCACCGCGTCGTTCCAGGGCACGCGCACGATCGGCAGCATCTTGGTGTTGCCGGCCGCCTGCAGCAACTGGATCACTTCCATCATGTCCAGCGGCGTGTGCTCCATGTCGATCACGCCCCACTGGAAGCCGGCATGGCCCATCGCCTCGGTGACGAGCGGGCTGGCGGACATGATCCAGGTACCCAGCGGGGCCTGGGAGCCGGCGGACTTGAGCAGTTGTCGCAGCGGATTCATCGCGGACTCCTTCAGTAGATGACGGGCTCGGCCGTGGCGGCGCTGCCCTGCAGGAAGTCGAAGTCGCAGCCCTCGTGGGCCTGCGTCACGTGCTCGCGGTACAGGCGCACGTAGCCGCGCGACGGTGTCTGCGCGGGCGGCTGCCAGGCGGTGCGGCGGCGCGCGAGGTCCTCGTCGCTCACGTGCAGGTGCAGGCGGCGCGCGTCGATGTCGACCTCGATCACATCGCCGGTGCGCACCAGCGCCAGCGTGCCGCCGACCGCGCTCTCCGGGCTGACGTGCAGGATGCAGCTGCCGTAGTGGGTGCCGCTCATGCGCGCGTCGGAGATGCGCAGCATGTCGCGCACGCCGCGGTCGAGCAGCTTCTTCGGGATCGGCAGGCCACCCCACTCGGGCATGCCGGGCGCGCCCACTGGGCCCGCGTTGCGCAGCAGCAGCACGCTCGACTCGTCGCACTCGAGCGCCGGGTCGGCGCAGGCGCGGTTCATCTCGCCGGGGTCGTCGAACACGATGGCGCGCCCGCGGTGGCGGAAGAACTGCGGGCTCGCCGCGCTGGCCTTCATCACCGCCCCCTCGGGCGCCAGGTTGCCGCGCAGCACCGCCAGCGCGCCGCCGGCGCTGACCGGCCGTTCGAGCGGGCGGATCACATCGTCGTCGAGCACTTGCACGCCGTCGAGGTTCTCGGCCAGCGTGCGGCCGTTGGCATTGCGTTCGTCGAGGGCCAGGTACGCCGTGATGCGCGTCATCAGCGCCGGCAGACCGCCGGCGTAGTGGAAGTCCTCCATCAGCCGGTCGCCGCTCGGGAACAGGTTGGCCAGCACCGGCACGCGGCGGCCCATCGCGTCGAGGTCGTCGAGCGTGAGGTCGACGCCGGCGCGGCGCGCCAGCGCGATCAGGTGCACCGCGGCGTTGGTCGAGCCGCCGAGCGCCATCTGCACCGCCGCGGCGTTGAGGAAGGCACCGCGCGTGAGCAAGGCGCGTGGCGTCAGGTCCTCCCACACCATCTGCACGATGCGCTCGCCGCAGGTGGTGGCCATGCGCGTGTGCGCCGCGTCCATCGCCGGGATCGCGGTCGAGCCGGGCAGCGCCAGGCCGAGCGCCTCGACGATCGAGGTCATCGTGCTCGCCGTGCCCATGGTGTTGCAGGTGCCGGGGCTGCGCGTCATGTGCGACTCGAGCTGCACCCATTCGGCCTCGCCGATGCGCCCGGCCTGGTACTCGTCCCAGAACATGCGCGTGTGCGTGCCGGCACCGACCGTGCGCGCCGGCTCGCCGGGCTTGAGGTAGCGGTCGTTGAGCATCGGCCCCGCGGCGCAGAAGAGGGTCGGCAGGCCCATGCTGATCGCACCCATTACCGTGCCCGGCGTCGTCTTGTCGCACCCGGCCAGCAGCACCACGCCGTCGACCGGCAGCGAACGCAGCAGCTCCTCGACCTCCATCGCCAGCAGGTTGCGGTAGAGCATGGTCGTGGGCTTGACCATCACCTCGCCCAGACTCAAAGCCGGCAGCTCGAAGGGCAGGCCGCCAGCCAGCAGCACGCCGCGCTTGACCGCTTCGGCGCGCTCGCGCAGGTGGGCGTGGCAGGGCGACAGGTCGCTCCAGGTGTTGACGATCGCGATGCAGGGCCGCTCTAGCAGGTCCTCGCGGCGCAGGCCCATCTGCTGCGCGCGCTGGCGGTGCGCGAACGCGCGCATGCCGCCGGCGGCAAACCAGCGGCGGCTGCGCAGGTCGGCGAGGGTCTTGGGGGCGGCCACGGGGCCTAGCTTAGACCTTCGCGCGCGGCCGCGAGCACCGCGTCGGTCAGGTGCGCCAGCGCCGGGAGCGCAAGCCGGCTCGCCTGCCAATGCAGGGGCACGTCGATCGCGCGGCCCGGCAGCAGCTCGACCAGGCGCTGCGCGGCCAGGTGCGGCCGGGCGAGCGACTGCGGGTTCATGCCCCAGCCAAGCCCGGCGAGCGCCGCGTCGACGAAGGCCTGCGACGACGGCAGCAGGTGCGACGGCGGCGCGAGCTCGCGCCGCGTGGCGCGCCGCAGCCAGCGTTCCTGCAGCCGGTCCTTGCGGTTGAACACGAGGCAGGGCGCGGCTGCCAGCGCGTCGGCATCGACCCCGCGCGGAAACCAGCGCCGGACGAAGGCCGGGCTCGCGGTGGCCAGGTAGCGCATGCGGCCCAGGGGCGTGCTGCTGCAGCCCTGCACCGGGTCGGCCGAGGCGCTGACCGCGGCCAGCACGTCGCCGCGGCGCAGTGCCTCGCCGGTGTGCTCCTGGTCGTCGAGCAGCAGGTCGATCGACACCTGCGGCCGGTCGCGCGCGAACGCCGCGAGCGCGGCGACGAACCAGGTGGCCAGCGAGTCAGCGTTGACCGCGATGCGCAGCGTGGCACGCGCCGCCGCCGCCGGTCCGCCGCGCGTCGCCCCCGGCAGCGCAAGCTCGCTCTCGAGCAGCGCGACACGCTCGGCATGGCGCACCAGTGCCCGCCCGGCCTCGGTGGCGCTGCAGGGAGTGCCGCGCGTGACGAGCACGCCGCCCATGCGCTCCTCCAGCGCGCGGATCCGCTGCGACACCGCCGAGGGCGTGACGTGCAGCGCGCGCGCCGCACGCTCGAAGCTGCCTTCGCGCACCACGGCGGCCAGCGCGGCCAGTTGCGGGTAGTCGAGCCGCATTAGCGGTTCTTCATCATCTTCAGGAACTTTAGCTTGATCGAAGCCCGGTGGTGCAGACAATCGGCCGATGGATGCTGCTTCATTGCATGCCGCGGGCACCGGCTTCGCGCTCGCGACCGGGCTGATCGTGGCGATCGGCGCGCAGAACGCCTTCGTGCTGCGCCAGGGGCTCGCGCGCGAGCATGTCGGCACGGTGGTGCTGTTCTGCGCGCTGGCCGACGCCTTGCTGATGACGCTGGGCGTGCTCGGCGCCGGGCGGGCGCTGGCGGCCACGCCGCAGCTGGCGGCGCTGCTGGCCGGCGTCGGCGCGCTCTTCCTGCTCGCCTACGGCGTGCGTGCGCTCGCGCGCGCCTGGTGCCCGGGGCGGCTCGAAGCGGCTCGAAGCGACGCGCGCACGACGCGGGCCGCGGTGCTCGCGCAGGCTGCGGCGTTCACGCTGCTGAACCCGCATGTCTACCTCGACACCGTGCTGCTCGTCGGGGCGGTCGGTGCTCAGCAGCCGCTCGCGGCACGCGGCGCCTTCCTGGCCGGCGCCTGCAGCGCCAGCGCGGCCTGGTTCGCGCTGCTGGGCTACGGCGCGCGCGCACTGGCGCCGTGGTTTGCGCGGCCCTCGGCATGGCGCGCGCTCGACGCTGCGGTCGGCTTCACGATGCTGTGGCTGGCGGCGTGGGTGGCACGGCCGCTGCTGTCGGGCTCGCTGTCGAGCGCCTGAGCCGGCGCTGCGCCGGCGTGCCGCCCCAGCGAAGCAAGGTGTCGTGCAGGCGCTGGGCGTCGATCGGCTTGGTCAGGAAGTCGTTCATGCCGGCCGCCAGCGCGTCGTCGCGCTCGGAGGTCAGGGCCGCCGCGGTCAGCGCGATGATCGGCAGCGTGTCGGCCGGGAAACGCCGGCGCAGTTCGCGCGTCGCGTCGTTGCCGCCCTGCACCGGCATCTGCACATCCATCAGCACCAGGTCGAAGGGCCGGTCCGCGTCGGCGCTCTCGGTCACCAGCGCCACGGCCTCGGCGCCGTTGCCGGCCTCGGTGACCTCGACGCCCCACTGCTCCAGCAGCGCCACCGCGATCATCATGTTGACCGGGTTGTCCTCGACGATCAGCAGCGACAGGCCGACCAGTGGCCCGGCCTGCAGGTCGGGCGTGGCGAACGCCGACTCGGGGCCCCCCTCGTCGCCCGCCGGCAACGGCAGCTCGGCCCAGAAGCGGCTGCCGCGCCCAGGCTCGCTGTCCAGGCCCACCTCGCCGCCCATCAGGTGCGCGAGTTCGCGGCAGATCGACAGGCCCAGCCCCGTGCCCCCGTAGCGCCGCGTCGTCGAATCGTCGGCCTGCGTGAAGGGCATGAACAGGCGTGCCTGCACCAGCGGGGCGATGCCCGGCCCGGTGTCCTCGACCTCGAAGCGCACGCTGGCGCCGTCGGCCGTGCGCACGTGCACGCGCACGGCGCCGGTCTCGGTGAACTTCAGCGCGTTGCTCAGGTAGTTGGACAGGATCTGGCGCACGCGCAACGCGTCGCCGCGCACGCGCCGCGGCACGCCGCTGCCGACATGCATCGACAGCGAAAGCGCACGTGCCTCGGCCAGCGCCGCATAGCCATGCTCGATCGACTCGAGCAGCGCGTGCAGGTCGAACTCGGCCTGCTCGAGGCGCAGCTTGCCGGCCTCGATCTTCGACAGGTCGAGGATGTCGCTGATGACGCCCGACAGCGCCCGCGCGCTCTCGTCGATCTGCGTCAGGTACTGGCTGCGCCGCGCCTCGTCGAGGCCGGGTTGGCGGGCCAGGCGGGCCAGCCCGACGAGGCCGTTGAGCGGCGTGCGGATCTCGTGGCTGGTGTTGGCGAGGAAGGCGCTCTTCGCGCGGCTGGCCGCCTCGGCCTCGTCGCGCGCGCGCGCCAGCGCCTCCTGCACCGCGCGCCGATCGGTCACGTCCTCGGCGATCCAGATCGTCGCGCCCTGGGCCGGGTCGTTGGGGTCGATCGGTCGCGCGAGCAGCCGGCACAGGAAGGTGCTGCCGTCGCGCCGCTTCATCGTGCGCTCGAACTCCACCGCCTCGCCGCGCGCCAGGCGCGGACCGATCAGGCCGCCCAGCTCCTCGTATTCGGCCTCGTCGACCGAGGTGACGGCGCCCGGCTGGCCCACCAGCTCGTCGGCCGGCCAGCCGAACATCTGGGCGAACTTCGGGTTCACGAGCTGGAAGCAGCGGTCGCGCGTCAGCGCGATGCCGATCGAGGCGTTGCTGAGGATGGCCTCGCGCTCGAGGCGCTCGCGCTCGCTGCGCGTCACGTCGCGGCCGTTGAGCACCAGGTACTCGCGTCCTTCCATGCCGAAGCGCGCCGCCGACACCAGCAGCGAGAACTCGCGCCCCATGCGGTCGCAGAACTCGACGGCCATGTTGCGCACCTCGCCCTGCTCGCGCACCAGGCCGACGAACCGGTCGCGCGTTTCGGCACGGCCCCAGACGCCGAGTTCGAGCGAGGTGCGGCCGATCGCTTCCTCGCGCGTCCAGCCCGACAGCGCCACGAAGGCGTCGTTGACCATCACGTAGCGGCCGGTCGTGATGTCGGTCAGCGTGATCAGGTCCGGGCTGGTGGCCACCACATGCGACAGCAGCGCTTCGCTGCGCTCGCGTGCCAGCTCGGCGCGCAGCCGCTCGGTCTCGTCGCGATAGATCGACAGGATCGCCGGGCCGCCCTCGGCCTCGATGTTCACGCTGGTCACCTGCACCGTCAGGCGCCGGCCCGCGGTGGTGCGCAGGCCGAATTGCTGCGGCGGCGTGGCCTCGCCCACCGGCAGCGTGGCGAGCCGGGCCGCGCGGCGCGCCGCCAGCTCGCGCGACCCGTCGCCCTCCTCGTAGAAGTCGAGCAGCGGACGCCCGATCAGCTCCTCCGGCGTCCAGGCGCCGAACAGCGCCAGCGCGGCGACGTTGGCGTCGAGCACGCGCACGTCGCGGTGCAGCACCAGTGCCGACGGCGACCGGTTGAACAGCTCGCGATAGCGCGCCTCGGTGTCCTGGCGCGCCAGCTCGGCCTCGTGCTCGGCGGTGATGTCGCGCCCGACGCCCCAGTAGCCGACGAACACGCCGCGCGTGTCGAAGCGCGGCCGGCCACTCACCGCGAGCCAGCGCAGCGAGCCTTCCGGCGATCGACGGCGCAGCAGCAGGTCGTTGAACGGGATGCGCGACTCGAGGTCGGCCCGGTGCGAGTCCATGCCGTCGGCGTCGAGGCCGAAGTCCTCGATCTCCCACGGCGCCTTGCCCAGACGCTGGTCGAGCGCGAGGCCCGAGCCGCCGCTGGCCTGCTCCGACAGATGGGTGAAGCGCAGCTGCGCGTCGGTCTCCCAGTACCAGTCGGCCGCCACCGCGAGCAGGCCGGCAAATCGCTCCTCGCGCCGCTTGACGCGCGCCAGCGTGGCATCGATCGAGCGCCGCATCAGCAGGCCGATCGTGCTACCGGCCAGGAGCAGGCCGGCGTGGCCCGCCAGCAGCGACAACACCTCGGCCGGCTCGCGCACCGGACCCACCAGACCGTGCAGCTCGGCCGAGGCCAGCAGCAGCAGGAAGGCGCTGTGCAGCAGCGCCAGCGCGACCGTGACGCGCGGCGAGATCAGCGTCGCCGCCGCGCACAGCAGCAGCGGCAGGAAGGCCAGCGCGATCAGCGACAGGCCCTGACCGCTGAGCACCGCCACCGCCCCCGCGCCGACACCGCAGGCCACCACCGCCAGTTGCATCGTGCGCGCGAGGCTGAAGGCGCGGGGGCGCAGCGCCACCCCGGCGAACAGGCAGGCCAGCGCGCCGCACACGGCGGCGGACGCCCGCGCGGAACCAAACGCAGCGGCTTGCGGCACGGCCGCGAACAGCAGCATGTACAGCACCGCCACCAGCACACCGACCACCATGAAGACGCGCACGATGCGGTGTTCGCCGCCCGGGGTCCCCTCGCCCAGGTCGCGCAGCTCGCGGCCGCCGCGCACGGCCGTCGGACTGCCTTGTCCGTTGCCCATGCGCCGTCGCTAGCGCAGCGCCGCGGCCAATGTGTCCCGCGTCACGCGCGCGGCCTCGCGCGCAACCTGCGCAAAGTCCGCCGACGCGCCGGCATAGAGGATGGCGCGCGAGGAGTTGACGATCACCGGCGCGTCGGCGCGCCAGCCCGCCCGCACCGCGGCGTGCGCGTCGCCGCCCTGCGCGCCGATGCCGGGAATCAGCAGCGGCAGCGTCGGCGCCAGCTGGCGCACGCGCGCGATTTCCGCCGGCACCGTGGCGCCGACCACCAGGCCCAGGCGTCCCGCCGCCGCACCGCGCCCCCAGGCGCCGGCCGCCAGCGTGGCCACCTGCTCGTACAGGCGCGCGCCCGAGGCCAGCGCCAGCGACTGCAGGTCGGCGCCGCCGGGGTTGGAGGTGCGGCACAGCAGGAACAGGGTGCGCCCGTCGTACTTCAGGTAGGGCTCGATCGAGTCGAAGCCCATGTAGGGCGACAGCGTCACCGCGTCGGCCTGGTAGCGCACGAAAGCCTCGCGCGCGTATTGCTCGGCCGTGGCACCGATGTCGCCGCGCTTGGCGTCCAGGATCACCGGCACGTCGGGCGCGACGCGGCGGCAATGCGCCATCAGGCGCTCGAGCTGGTCCTCGGCGCGCTGCGCCGCGAAGTAGGCGATCTGCGGCTTGAAGGCGCAGGCCAGGTCCTTGGTCGCGTCGACGATGCGGGCACAGAAGTCGAAGAGGCGCGACGCGTCGCCACGCCAGGGCTCGGGGAAGCGCTCGGGCTCGGGGTCGAGGCCGACGCACAGCAGCGAATCGCGACGCGTCTGCGCGGCGAGGAGCCCCTGCAGGAAGTTCATGGCTTGGGTGTGAAGCGGCGCGCCAGCGCCACCGCCTGCCCGGTGTAGGAGGCCGGCGTCATCGCCTTCAGGCGCTCGCGCTCGGCCGCCGGCACCTCCGTCAGGGTGTCGATGAAGGCCAGCATCGCCTCGCGCGTGATCGCGCGCCCGCGCGTCAGCGCCTTCAGGCGCTCGTAGGGGTTGGCCGCGCCGTAGCGCCGCATCACGGTCTGGATCGGCTCGGCCATGACCTCCCAGGCCGCGTCGAGGTCGGCGGCCAGCGCCTCGGCGTTGACCTCGAGCTTGGCCAGGCCCTTGGCGATGCCGTCGCAGCCGAGCAGCGTGTAGCCGAAGGCGATGCCCATGTTGCGCAGCACGGTGGAATCGGTCAGGTCGCGCTGCCAGCGGCTCACCGGCAGCTTGCCGGCCATGTGCGTGAGCAACGCGTTGGCCAGTCCGAGGTTGCCTTCGGCATTCTCGAAGTCGATCGGGTTGACCTTGTGCGGCATCGTCGAGCTGCCGATCTCGCCTTCGCGCGTGCGTTGCTTGAAGTAGCCGAGCGAGATGTAGCCCCAGGCGTCGCGCGCCCAGTCGATCAGGATCGTGTTCGCGCGCGCCATCGCGTCGAACAGCTCGGCAATCCAGTCGTGCGGCTCGATCTGGATCGTGTACGGATTGAACGCGAGGCCCAGGCGCTGCTCGACGACGCGGCGCGAGAAGGCCTCCCAGTCGAAATCCGGGTAGGCCGCGAGGTGCGCGTTGTAGTTGCCCACCGCGCCGTTCATCTTGGCCAGCGGTTGCACCGCGGCGATGCGCTCACGCGCGCGAACCAGGCGCGCGGCCACGTTGGCGATCTCCTTGCCGACCGTGGTCGGGCTCGCGGTCTGGCCATGCGTGCGCGCCAGCATCGGCTGCGCGGCCTGCGCATGCGCCATCGCGACCAGTGCGTCGATCAGGCCGTCGAGCGCGGGCAGCAACACCTCCTGGCGCGCGGCCTGCAGCATCAGCGCATGGCTGGTGTTGTTGATGTCCTCGCTGGTGCACGCGAAGTGCACGAACTCGCCGGCCGCCTTGAGCTCCGCGCTGTTCTCGAAGCGCGACTTGAGCCAGTACTCGACCGCCTTGACGTCGTGGTTGGTGGTCTTCTCGATCTCCTTGATCGCCTGCGCGTCGGGTTCCGAGAAGCGCACGACCAGCCCGCGCAGCAGGCCGCGCGCGGCCTCCGACAGCGGCTTGAACTCGGCAAAACCGGCATCCGACAGGGCGATGAACCACTCGACCTCGACCTGCACCCGGCGGTGCATCAGGCCGAACTCGGACAGCAGGGAACGCAGCGGCGCGACGCGGCCGGCGTAGCGGCCGTCCAGCGGGGACAGGGCGGTGAGGGAGGACAGGTTCATGGGCGAGCGAATTGTAGGTGGCGGCCCCCGGGCGGCAGCGCGCCGCGCCCGACCCCGACGCCCTGGCGGGCGGGCGCGTGACTTGCGTCGTATGCTGGACTGGTCCTGACAGGAGACCGCGATGACGAGCCCCCCCGCCGCCACGGCCGTGGTGCACGAACTGACGCACCCGCTGATCCAGCACAAGCTGACCCTGATGCGCGAGAAGGACCGCAGCACCAGTGGCTTCCGGCGCCTGCTGCACGAGATCGGCATGCTGATGGCATACGAGCTGACACGCGACATGCCGACGCAGCCGGTGACGGTCGAGACGCCGCTCGAGACGATGACCGGCCGGCAGATCGACGGCAAGAAGACGGTGCTGGTGCCGATCCTGCGCGCCGGCCTGGGCCTGGTGGACGGCATGCTCGAGGTGGTGCCCGGCGCGCGCGTCGGCCACATCGGCCTGTACCGCGACCCCAAGACGCTGGCCGCGGTGGAGTACTACTTCAAGATGCCCGACCACATGGAGGAGCGCGACGCGATCGTGCTCGACCCGATGCTCGCCACCGGCCACTCGGCAGCCGCCGCGGTGAGCAAGCTCAAGGAGCGCGCCCGGCCGCGTTCGATCCGCCTGGCCTGCCTTCTGGCGGCGCCCGAGGGCATTGCGCACCTGCATGGGGCGCACCCGGACGTGCCGCTGTACACCTGCGCGATCGATCGCTGCCTCAACGACCACGGGTACATCCTGCCGGGGTTGGGGGATGCCGGCGACCGTATCTTCGGCACCAAGTAGGGCAGAATGAATTCGACCCAACGACGAGCTCGCCCTCCGCACTGCCCATGAAGTTGATCGGCGCCATCACCAGCCCCTACGTGCGCAAGGTGCGCATCGTGCTGGCGGAGAAGAAGCTGGACTACCAGTTCATGCTCGAGGACGTCTGGAACAGCGACGCCATCAAGCAGGCAACCCGCTGGGCAAGGTGCCCTGCCTGGTGATGGAGGGCGGCGAGGCGGTGTTCGACTCGCGCGTGATCGTCGAGTACGTCGACACACTGTCGCCGGTGGGCAAGCTGATCCCGTCCAACGGGCGCGAGCGCGCCGAGGTGCGCACCTGGGAAGCGCTGGCCGACGGCCTGCTCGACGCCGCCCTCCTCGCGCGCCTGGAGCAAACCTGGGCCGGCCGCAGCGAGGCGGAGCGCAGCCCGCAGTGGATCGCGCGCCAGATGGGCAAGATCGACTCGGCGCTGGCGGCCATGGCCAAGGGGCTGGCCGACAAACCCTTTTGCGCCGGCATCCACATGACGCTGGCCGACATTGCGGTCGGCTGCGCGCTCGGCTACCTCGACTTCCGCTTCCCGCAGATCGACTGGCGCGGCACCCACCCGAGCCTGGCCCGGCTGGCCGAGAAGATGTTCCAGCGGCCGAGCTTCGTCGAAACGCTGCCGAAGTGACGGCTGGCGCGCCTAGGCGGCCAGCAGCATCAGCGAGCCGCTGCGCACGTCCCAGCTGAGCTTGCGGTAGATGTTGCCGATGCGGCGACCGACCGACTCGAGCGAGATCGCCATCGCCGCCGCCAGCTCGGCGGCGCGCGCGCCCTGCGCCACCAGCTGCGCCAGACGGCGCTCGCCCGGCGACAGGCGCATCGGGTTGTGGGCGTGGCTGTGCCAGTCGAGCGCGCGGTCGTCCGGCGCACGGTCCTCGCGAGCCGGCGACACCGGTTCGCCGAAGAACTGCAGCAGCTCCCACGCCAGCGGCGGCGCCATCGTCGCCTCGCCGCGCTGCAGGCGCTCGAGCGCCGGGGCGGCCACGGCAACTTCGCTTTCGAGCAGGTAGCCGTCGGCACCGGCAGCCAGGGTGCAGAACAGCAGCGGATCGGCCGCGTCGGCCACCAGCAGCATCACCTTGGGCCGGTCGGCGCGGCGCTCGCGCAACTCGCGCACCAGCGACAGTGCCGCGCCGTCCTCCAGGCGCAGGTCGATCAGCACCGCATCCGGCTCGGCGCGGGCCAGTTCGGCGCGCGCACGGTAAAGCGACTGGGCCACGCCGAGCACGCGCATCTCGCGCGAGGTGTCGATCGGCGCGCGCGCCTGGCCGGCGCGCTGGGCGTCGCGGCGGACGATGAAGACGGAGGGCATCGGAACAGCAGGGCAGGCGGTGAGAACTCGTGCCCGATTGTCCGAAGCCCGACGCGCGAGGCCATCCCCGCGCCCGTGGGAACCCCCCGGGGTCGCGGGTCGGCCAGGCCTTGCCTCAGGCGGTCGCCGCGCTCTGCCAGCTTGCGCTGTCGGCCTGCGGCCAGTAGATGCGGTAGACGTTGTGCGGCCAGTCGGCGTCGCCGCGCATCGCCGCCAGCAACGCGCCCGTCCCGACGAAGGGCAGCAGGTTGACCAGCAGCCGCACTTCCTGCTCCGCCGTGCGGCGCACGATGTGGTGGGCGGTGATCTGGTTCGGGTGGGTCAGGCCGGCCGCCTGCACCAGTTCCTTCAGCGCCTCCAGCGTGTTCTCGTGGTAGCGCCACACGCGCTCGGCCTTGGTCGGCACCACGAGCGCCTTCTGGCGCTGCGGGTCCTGCGTCGTGACCCCGGTCGGGCAGTGGCCGGTGTGGCAGCTCTGGGCCTGGATGCAGCCGAGCGCAAACATGAAGCCGCGCGCCGCGTTGCACCAGTCGGCGCCCAGCGCCATCAGGCGCGCGATGTCGAAGGCGCTCACCACCTTGCCCGCCGCGCCGAGCTTGACGCGGTCGCGCAGGTTCAGCCCCACCAGCGTGTTATGCACCAGCAGCAGGCCCTCCTGCAGCGGCGCGCCGACATGGTCGGTGAACTCGAGCGGCGCCGCGCCGGTGCCGCCCTCGGCGCCGTCGACGACGATGAAATCGGGCAGCAGCTGCGTTTCCATCATCGCCTTGGCGAGTGCGAACCACTCCCACGGATGGCCGATGCACAGCTTGAAGCCCACCGGCTTGCCGCCCGAGAGCTCGCGCAGGCGGGCGATGAAGCGCAGCATGCCGATCGGCGTGTCGAAGGCGCTGTGGCGCGCCGGGCTGATGCAGTCCACGCCCACCGCCACGCCGCGCGCCGCGGCGATCTCGGGCGTCACCTTGGCCCCCGGCAGCACGCCACCATGGCCCGGCTTGGCGCCCTGCGACAGCTTGAGCTCGATCATCCGCACCTGCGGGTCGCGCGCGTTCTCGGCGAACTTCTCGGCGCTGAACGTGCCGTCGTCGTTGCGACAGCCGAAGTAGCCCGACCCGATCTCCCAGACCAGGTCGCCGCCGTGCACGCGGTGGTGCACGCTGATCGACCCCTCGCCAGTGTCGTGCGCGAAGCCGCCGCGCTTCGCACCCTGGTTGAGCGCCAGGATGGCGTTGGCGCTCAACGCGCCGAAACTCATCGCCGAGATGTTGAACACGCTGATGCTGTAGGGCTGCGTGCACAGCACGCCGCCGACCGTGACGCGGAAGTCGCGGCTGGCCACGACGGTCGGCGCGATCGAGTGGTTGATCCACTCGTAGCCATGCGCGTGAACGTCGAGCTGGGTGCCGAACGGCCGCTTGTCCTGCTGCCCCTTGCTGCGCTGGTATACGAGCGATCGCTGCTGGCGGGAGAACGGCGCGGCCTCGCGGTCGCTCTCGATGAAGTACTGCCGGATCTCGGGCCGGATGTACTCGAGCAGGAAGCGCACATGCCCGATCACAGGGTAGTTGCGCAGCACCGAGTGGCGCGACTGGCGGGTGTCACGCAAGCCCAGGCCGGTGAGGAACAGGAACAGCAGGGCCCAGCCGCCACCGAAGCCGAAGGCGACCCAGCAGAAGCCCATCAGCAGCGCGAGCACCGCCGACAGGGCCCAGGCCGTGTAGCGCACCGGGAACTGGCGGTCGATGCGGGTCAACCACTCGTGCATGAAGATGCCTCCTCGCGACCCATGGTAGCCGGCACTCCCGTGCCGGCGCGCGCGGGACAACGCTGATGCGCGCCTAGTCCAGGGTGCGCCGGTAGCGCTTCAGGGCCAGCGCGCCGGCCACGAACAGGAAGGCCAGCAGCGGCCACAGCGAGGGCAGCACCTGCCACGCGTCATGGCCCTTGAGCATGATGCCGCGCACGATGCGCAGGAAGTGCGTCAGCGGCAGCGCCTCGCCCACGTATTGAGCCCAGCGCGGCATGCCGCGAAACGGGAACATGAAGCCGGACAGCAGCATCGAGGGCAGGAAGAAGAAGAAGGTCATCTGCATCGCCTGCAGCTGGTTCTTCGCCAGCGTCGAGAAGGTGAAGCCCACCGCGAGGTTGGCCAGCATGAACACGCCGATCATCGCCAGCAGCAGCGTGAGGCTGCCGACCATCGGCACTTCGAACAGCAGCGCCGCGGCGGCGAGGATGACGCCGAGCTGCACGTAGCCGATCACCACGTACGGCAGGATCTTTCCGGCCATCACCTCGAACGGCCGCACCGGCGTGGCGAGCAGGTTCTCCATCGTGCCGCGCTCGCGCTCGCGCGTCATCGCCAGGCCCGTGAGCATCACCATCGTCATCGTCAGGATGGTGCCGATCAGGCCGGGCACGATGTTGTAGCGCGACAGGCCTTCGGGGTTGTAGCGGCGGTGGACGCGCCACTCGAAGGGCGCGCTGCCCGGCGCAACGGCGGAGCGCGCGCCGCGCAGGTCGTGCGCGAGCGCGCTGTCGGCCAGTCCCGCCAGCGCCGCGATCGCGTTGCCCGACGCCGACGGGTCGGTGGCGTCCACCTCCAGCAGCACCGCGGGCCGCTCGCCGCGCAGCACGCGGCGCGTGAAGTCGTCGGGAATCACGAGCATGAACTGCGCCTCGCCCGACTCGACCCACGCCGCGCCCTCGCGCGCGCCGGCGGCCTGGTGCACGACGCGGAAGTAGCCGCTGTTCTGCACCGCGGCGGCCAGGCTGCGCCCGAGCGTGCCGGCATCGGCCGAGACGAGCACCGTCGGCAGGCCCTTGGGGTCGGTGTTGATCGCGTAGCCGAACAGCACCAGCTGCAGGATCGGCACGCCGATCGCCATCGCGAACGTCAGCCGGTCGCGCAGCATCTGCTGGAACTCCTTGATGAACACGGCCAGCGTCCGCTGCCAGGAAAACGCCGTCATGCCGCGACCTTGAAGTTGTCGGGCGCGGCGGCGATCAGGCTGATGAACACGTCCTCGAGGTTGGCTTCGGTGCGCCGCCAGGTGAGGCCGGGCCGCTCGCGCCAGGGCCCGATCGCCGCACCGACCGCCGCCGCGTCGCGCCCGGCCACGTGCAGCGCGTTGCCGAAGGCTGCCACCGACAGCACGCCGGGCGCGGCCTTCAGCGGTGCCACCAGCGCCGCCAGGCCCATCGGCTCGTCCGCCTGCACCGACCACACCGCGAGCGCCGCGTCGCGCACGATCTCGGCCTGCGTGCCGCGCGCGAGCAGCTTGCCGTAGGCGATGTAGGCCAGCTCATGGCAGCGCTCGGCCTCGTCCATGTAATGCGTGGACACCAGCACCGTGATGCCGTCGGCCGCGAGCGTGTGGATCTGGTCCCAGAAGTCGCGCCGGGCCTTGGGGTCGACACCGGCCGTCGGCTCGTCGAGCAGCAGCAGCTGCGGTGCGTGCATCAGGCAGGCGGCGAGCGCCAGCCGCTGCTTCCAGCCGCCCGACAGCGCGCCGGCGAGCTGCTTCTGGCGCGCGGCCAGGCCCAGGCGCTCGAGCGCGCCGTCGACCGCGGCGCGGCGCTGCGGCAGCTCGTACAGGCGCGCGATGAACTCCAGGTTCTCGCGGATCGACAGGTCCTCGTAGAGGCCGAAGCGCTGCGTCATGTAGCCCACCTCGCGCCGGATGCGCGGCGCGTCGCGCAGCAGGTCCATGCCGAGGCATTGCCCTTCGCCCGCGTCGGGGGTCAGCAGGCCACACAGCATGCGGATGGTCGTCGTCTTGCCGCTGCCGTTGGGGCCGAGGAAGCCGCAAATGCGGCCGCGCGCGACGCGCAGCGACACGCCGTCGACGACCGCGCGGCCGTCGTAGCGCTTGGTCAACCCGCGAACGTCGATGGCCAAATCACTCATGGCATCGGCTTCACGTCCAGCGGCTGACCCGGGTGCAGCTTCACCGCATCCGCGGCCTCCGGCTTCGCCTCAACCAGGAACACCAGCTTCGTGCGCTGTGTGTTCGAGTAGATGACCGGCGGCGTGTACTCGGGCTGCGTGGCGATGCGGCTGATGCGTGCGGCGATCGGCGTGCCACAGCCATCACATTGCACCTGTACCGCCTGGCCCACCCTCAGCTTGCCGAGCTCAGCCTCGGGCACAT
>DATLIE010000151.1:0-1588 GCA_035539635.1 Burkholderiaceae bacterium | reverse complement strand
TGCTCCATGTAGGGGAACTGGTAGCGCAGCGTGGCGATGCCGCGCTCGGCCAGGCCGTTGGCGAAGGCCGCCATGAAGGGGTGCGCCATGCCGGCCCCGGCGCCATGCCCGAACACGTAGCCGGCCCAGGCAGCGTCGGGTGCACGCAACAGCGCCGACACGGAAGTCACGCCGTCGTCGAGGGTGATACCGAGGCGTCGGGTCGAAGGGTGTTCCATCGCAGGGGCGCTCCGGGCTAGTATGGCCCCCCGCCCGCCCCGGGCAGGACAGTGAGGTTGGTGATGGCAGCACGTTCGATCGCTTCCCTGACCCTGAGCTTCGGCCTGGTCTCGATTCCGGTGAAGCTGTACTCGGCCACCGAGACTGCGAGCGCGGTCAAGTTCAACCTGCTGGCCAAGGACGGCTCGCGCCTGAAGCAGCAGTACGTGTCCGAGAAGGACCAGGCCGTCATCGCGCGCGCCGACATGGTCAAGGGCTACGAGTTCGAGAAGGACCGCTTCGTGCTGTTCACGCCCGAGGAGCTGAAGGCGCTCGAGGAGTCGAGCAGCCCGACGATCGAGATCATGGCCTTCATCCCCGAGAAGTCGGTCGACCCGCTGTACTACGACAAGGCCTACCTGCTGGCGCCCGACAAGCGCGGCGGCAAGCCCTACGCGCTGCTGGCCGAGGCCATGCGTGCGAGCGGCCGCTGCGCGCTGGCCAAGTGGGCCTGGAAGTCCAAGCAGTATGTGGTGCAGGTGCGCCCGGTGGAAGACGGCCTGGTGCTGCAGCAACTGCTCTACGCCGACGAGGTGCGTTCGCTGAAGGACCTGGGCATCGAGAAGGTCGAGGTCAGCAAGGGCGAATTGCAGCTCGCGCTGCAGCTCATCGACCAGATCTCGAAGGACGCCTACGACCCGACGCAGTACGTCGACGAGGAACGCCAGCGCATCCTGGCTGCGATCGACCAGAAGATCGCCGGCAAGCAGGTGGTGGCTTCGGCGCACGACGAGGCGCCGAGCACCGCCCAGGTCATCGACCTGATGGAGGCGCTGCGCGCCAGCCTGGGCAAGAAGGGCGGCGCAGCCGCCAAGCCGGTGGTCGTCGAACCCGCCGACGCGGCGGCGCCGGCCGCCAAGGAGCGCAAGGGCGCCAAGCGTGCCGCGCCGGCCAGGGCCGAAGAGGCCGCCGCGACCGCACCGGCGTCGCAGCCCAAGCAGGCCCGCGCCCGGAAGTAGTGGCGACGCGCGACACCGGCGACGCCCACGCGACCTACACCCTGCGCCGGGTCCAGGCGCTGCTGGGCCTGTCGCGCAGAATCGTGGCCGGGCTGATCGCCGAGGGCTTCGTCGCCCCGACGCGCGGCCCGCGCAACGAGTGGCGCTTCACGTTCCAGGACCTGATGCTGCTGCGCACCGCGCACGCGCTGCAGGCCTCGAAGATCCCGCCGCGCCGCGTCCTGCGCGCGCTGGCCCGGCTCAAGGCCGCCCTGCCGCAGTCGCTGCCGCTGACCGGCCTGCGCATCACCGCGATCGGTGCCGACGTCGCGGTGCGCGACCGCAACGGCCAGTGGCAAGCCGACAGCGGCCAGCTGCTGATGGACTTCGAC
>DATLIE010000150.1:0-8113 GCA_035539635.1 Burkholderiaceae bacterium | reverse complement strand
CTTGTGCGCCAGCGGCCGCAGGCCCACCGCCACCGCGTTGACGCAGCGCGCGCGCTTGGCCTTGCCGGGCGAGAAGCGAACCAGCCAGCCGTCGAGCCACAGCTGTTGCGGCGGCGCGCTGGCGTTCAGCCCCGCGTCCTCCACGCGCTGCAGCAGCGCGGCGTCGAACGCCGGGTTCAGGCCGGCGTTGCCGGCCAGTGCGACAGGCCCGGCGCTCATGCGGCCAGGCGCTGGGCCCGCCCGACCATCTCCTGGGCGAAGGCCACATAGGCCTGCGCGCCGCGTGCGTTCGGATCGAACACCACGCCCGGCTGGCCATAACTCGGCGCCTCCGCCAGGCGCACGTTGCGCGGGATCACGGCGTCGAACACCTTGTCGCCGAAGTGCGACTTGAGCTGCTCGCTGACCTGCTGTTGCAGCGTGATGCGGATCGAACATCACGCGCAGCAGGCCGATGATCTGCAGCTTGGGGTTCAAGTTGGCGTGCACCTGCTTGATGGTGTTGACGAGGTCGGTGAGGCCTTCGAGCGCGAAGTACTCGCACTGCATCGGTACGATCACGCCATGCGCGCTGCACAGGCCGTTGAGCGTGAGCAGCGACAGCGACGGCGGGCAGTCGATCAGCACGAAGTCGTAATCGGTTTCGACCGCCTCGAGCGCGGCGGCCAGGCGCTCGGTGCGGCGCTCGAGGCCGACCAGTTCGACCTCGGCACCGGCCAGCTCGCGGTTGGCGCCGAGCACGTCGTAGCGGCCCTTGTCGCTGTGCTGCTTCGCCTCGGCGATCGAGGCCGACTCGAGCAGCACGTCGTAGACCGAGAGTTCGAGCTTGCGCTTGTCGATGCCCGAGCCCATGGTCGCGTTGCCCTGCGGGTCGAGGTCGATCACCAGCACGCGCTGGCCCACCTGGGCCAGGCCGGCGGCCAGGTTCACCGTGGTGGTGGTCTTGCCGACCCCGCCCTTCTGGTTCGCGACGCAGAACACCCTGACCGACATCGGCTAGTCCTTCACCAGGCGGATGCCGAAGCCGATCAGGAACACGCCGGCCGCGCGTTCGAGCCAGCGCGTCAGCGAGCGGTGGGCCTTCACCTTCTCGGCCACCGCCTGGGCGAAGGCGCACAGCGCGAGGCAGTACACCGCGGTGATCGCGGCGATGGTCAGCGCCATCGCGCCGAAGGTCGGCAGGCCGCGGTGCGTGGCCGGGTCGATGTAGAGCGGGAAGAAGGCCATGTAGAACACGATTGCCTTCGGGTTGAGCAGGGTGACGAAGAAGGCCTGGCGTGCGTAGTGGCGCGGTTCGATATGGATCGGCGACGCGCTGCCGTCGCCCCTGGCCAGCAGCAGCCGCAGCCCGATCCATGCCAGGTACGCCGCGCCCGCCACCTGCACCGCGGTGAAAACCGCCGGGTGGGCCGCGAGCAGCGCGGCCACGCCGGCCACCGCCAGCCACAGCAACACCTGGGCGCCGGCGATCTGGCCGAGCGTGGCGGCCGCGCCGGCGCGCAGGCCGCCCTTGCCGGTGGAGGTGAGCAGCGCGAAGGTGCCCGGGCCGGGCAGCGCGAGGAAGAGCAGGATGGCGGCGCAGAAGGCGCCGTAATCGGTGATGCCGAACATGGGCGGAAGGCGGGGACCGCGGGTGCGGCGATGCCGCAGATTACAGGATCGCCGCGCGTGAACGACAATCGCGCCCCATCATGCAGTCCACGCCCCCTGTCGAGCCGCCGTCCGGCGAACCTGTCGCGCCGAGCGAAGCCACGCCCGCCGAGGTCGCCGAGGTCGCCGTCGCGCAAGTCCCCGACGCCGCTGCCCCGGTCGAGCCTTCGACCGACGCGCCCGCCGCACCATCGCCTGCCAAGGACCTGTCGCCCGCGGCCACCGGGGCACGCCTGGCCGAGCTGTTCCCTGCGCTCTTCGTCGGCCCCGACGGCCGTGGCGAGTGGAAGGCGATCAAGTTGCGCATCCACGCCGACATCCAGGCGCGCGCACCGGGCGAATTCAGCAAGCGCGCGCTGGGCATCTTCTTCTCGCGCTACACCACCACCACCGCCTACCTGAAGGCGCTGGCCGCGCCGGGCGCGCAACGTGTCGACCTCGACGGCCAGCCCGCGGGCGAAATCGCCGAGGAACACCGCAAGGCCGCGGAAGAGGAGGTGGCGCGGCGCCAGGCGATCGTGGCCGAGCGGCGCGCCGCCTACAAGCGAGAGGCGCGTCCGCCACGCGACGCGGCACCCGTGGATGCACCGCCGGCGCGCCCGCCCCGTGCACCTGAGCCGCGCGAGGGCGAGCGCGGGCCGGACCGCCGACCGCCGCGCCACGAGTCGCGCCCGCCGCGCCGGGAGGGCCCCGATGCACGCGCCGCCGGCCCGCGCCCTGCGCGTCCGCCGCGGCCGTCGGACCCGCGTTACCCGAGCTCCCGGCCCGAGCGCGCGCCGCGCCAGGCGCCCGCGCCCGAGGACGCCCCCAGCACGGCGCTTCCCGTCGACCCGGCGCAGCGTGACCGTGCGCTGCTGCTGCGCGCCTTCGAGAGTTCGCCGCTGAGCAAGGCCAACTTCTGCGTGCTCAAGCGCATCAGCGAGGCCGACCTCGACGCGGCGCTGGCGCTCGCGCGCGACGAGCGGCAGGCGCGCCGGCCGGGCTGAGGTCCGCTGCCCCGCGGCCTATGATGGCCGCATGACCTCGGCGTCGTCGCTCCAGGCCCTGCTCGTCGACGGCGTGCGCGCGCTGGCGCTGTGGCTGCACAACTGGTGGCGCATCCTGCTGCTGGGCGGCGAGCTGTTCGCGCTGGCGCTGTCGCCGACGCGCTACACGCCAGCCTACCGCCAGCGCTTGCTGCGCCACATCTACTTCGGCAGCGCGCCGTCGCTGGTGTGGTTCACCGTCCTGACCACGCTGCTGAGCCTGGTGGTGATCCGCATCGTGATCGTCACCTCGGTCAGCTACGGCCTGACGCAGTACGCGCTCGAGATGGTGGTGCGCGTGCTGGTGCTGGAGCTGATTCCGCTGACCGCCGCGCTGTTCGCGGCGCTGCGCTGCACGATCCCGCAGGCCACCGAGGTGGCGGCGCTGCGCGCGCAGGGGCGGTTGCAGGCCACGTCGCCCGTCGACGCCGAGTCGATGCACATGGAGCTGCTGCCGCGCGTCAGCGCCGGCGTGGTGTGCGCGCTGCTGCTGGCGGCGGTGAGCTGCGGCGTCACGCTGGTGCTCGCCTACCTGTCGATCTACGGTTTCACGAGCGCGGGCTTTCCGGCCTACACGCGCACCGTCGGCCATGTGTTCAGCACCGGCGTCGCGCTGGTGTTCGGCCTCAAGGTGCTGGCGATGGCCTTGGCGGTGGCGCTGCTGCCGTTGGCGTCGGTGCTGATCGACCCGCCGCGGCCGCGCCCGGGCACCAGCGCCGAGCTGCGCGGCCTGGTGCGCATGTTCTTCCTGATCCTGCTGATCGAAGGCTGCGCCCTGGTCGGCAACTACTACTGAGCATGGACCCCGCCCCTTCGACACCACCGCCGGTGCGCCACCTGGAGCTGAAGGCCGCGGCGCTGCTGCTGCTGCTGGCCTCGCTGGTGGCCGGCGCGGCGCTGTACCTGATGTACGCGCGCGGCGTGTTCGAGGCGACGCAGCGCCTGGTGCTGCTGGTGGACGACTCCGACGGCGTGCGCGTCGGCATGGACCTCACCTTCTCGGGCTTCCCGATCGGCCGCGTGCAGCGCGTGGAGCTGTCGCCCGAGGGCACGGCACGCATCCTGATCGACGTGCCGAAGAAGGACGCGCATTGGCTGCGCGAGTCGAGCATGTTCACGCTGGTGCGCAGCCTGGTCGGCGGTGCGAGCCTGCGCGCCTACAGCGGCGTGCTCACCGACCCACCGCTGCCCGACGGCGCCGAGCGCAAGGTGCTGGTGGGCGACACCGCGGCGCAGCTGCCGGTGCTGCTGTCCTCGGCGCAGGAGCTGATCGCCAACCTGAACCGCCTGACCGCGCAGGACTCGGCGCTGGCGACCACGCTGGCCAACCTGCAGGCGCTGACCGAGAAACTCAACGGCCCGCAGGGCGCGGCCGGCACGCTGCTCGGCAAGGACCTCGACCCCAAGAAGATCGCCGGCACGGTGGACCGCGTGAACGCGCTGCTGGCGCGCCTGGACGGCATGGCCGCGAAGGCCGACGCGCAGGTGCTCGGCCCCGCCGGCCTGCTGCCCGAAACGCGCGCGGCCGTGGTGCAACTGCAGGCGGTGCTGGCCGATGCGCGCGGCACGCTGAAGAAGGTGGACGCACTGCTGGTGGAGGCGCAGGCCGTGGCCGGCAACGTGCGCGAAGGCACCACCGACCTCGCGTCGCTGCGGCGCGAGGTGGACGCCACGGTGCGCAAGGTGGAGGCGATGGTCGACGAGGTGAACCGCAAGTGGCCGTTCGCGAAGGACGCGAAGGAAAGCGAGCTCAAGCTCAAATGAACCCGCGCGCGTTTGTCGCTCTTGCCTTCGCCGGCCTGCTGGCGGCCTGCGCGAGCGGCCCGCCGGCCCCGCTCTGGCAGGCCGAGGCCAAGGGCGCGATGGAACGGGCGGCCACGGCGTACCTGAGCGGCCAGAGCAAGGGGCACGAGGCCGAACTCGCGCGCGCCCGCGCCGCGGTGGCCGCCACCGGCCGCGCCGAACTGGCGGCACGCGTGGAGCTGATGGACTGCGCGCTGCGCGCGGCCAGCCTCGACCTCGATCCATGCCCGCGCTTCGAGGCGCTGCGCGCCGACGCGGCGGCGCCCGAGCGGGCGTATGCGGACTACCTGGCGGGCCGTGCATTGACACGCGAGGCGATCGCACTGCTGCCGGTGGCGCAGCAAACCGCTGCGAGTGCGCGCGCCGCAGGCAACGCCACGCCGGCCGTGACGCAGGCTGTCGAGGACCCGCTGTCGCGCCTGATTGCGCTGGCCGTGCTGTTCCAGGCCGGCCAGGCCAGCCCGTCCATGATCGAGCAGGCGACGGACACCGCGTCGGCGCAGGGTTGGCGCCGGCCGCTGCTGGCGTGGCTGAAGGTGCAGGCGCTGCGCGCCGAGAAGGCGGGTGATGCGGCCGCACTGCAGGCGCTGCAGCGGCGCATCGCGCTCGTGGAATCGGCGCCGCGCTAACGGCTCGTGCCCGGCAGCGCCGCGTCGCGCCACCAGACGGCGTCGACGCGCGCCGGCCAGTCGTTGTGCCCGGCCCCCGCGATCGTGACGAGGCGCTTGGGCGCGCCCAGGCCCGCGTGCAGCGCCTGGCCGAACGGCGCCGGCACGATGTCGTCGTGCTCGGCGACCGCGACGACGACCGGCCGGTCGAAGCCCTGCAGCGCGGCCAGCGTGTCGTAGCGGTCGCGCAGCAGCCAGCGCACCGGCAGCCAGGGGTAGTGGTGGGCGCCGACATGCGCGAGTCGGTCCCAGGGCGTGATCAGCAGCAGCCCCGCGACGCGATCGCGCTGCGCCGCCCCGGCCAGGCCCGCGACCGACGCCCCCAGCGACTCGCCCACCAGCAGCAGCGGCGCGCCGTGGCGGGTGTGTGCGAGCGCGATCGTCTCCTGCGCGTCGCCGACGAAGCGGGCCTCGCCGGGCCGGCCCGCACGCGGGCCGTAGCCCGGGTACTCGGCGAGCACGACGCGCCAGCCCTGCGGCACCAGCGCCTGCGCGTAGAAGCCGCGGTGGCCCGCATGCCCCGCGTTGCCGTGGAACACGATCACGGTGCCGCGCGCAGCACCCGCCGGCTCGGCGACCAGGCCGCGGAAGTCCTGCGCCGACGGCCAGGGCTGCAGCCCGCCAGCCGCCAGCTGTGCCACGTCCGCTCGCTCGGGGAAATAGAGCAGCCGGTCCTGCCAGAAGTAGACCGCCGCGAGCAGCGCGAGCCACGCGGCCGCGATCCAGAACACGATGGCCATGGGCGCCGGGCCGAGGGCGCTACGCCGCCCGCAACTCGATCACGGCCGCACGCGAGCGCAGCTGGCCGCAGCCGGCGTCCACGTCCTGCCCCGCCGACTGGCGCAGGCGTGTCAGCACGCCGCGCTGGTTGAGCGTGCGGAACAGTGCGGTGCTGCGCTCGACGCCCGGGCGCCGGTAGGGCGAGCCCTCGACGTGGTTGAACGGGATCATGTTGAGGATGGCGTGCTTGCCGCGCAGCAGCGCGACCAAGCCCTCGACTTCGTCGTCGCCGTCGTTCACGCCTTCGATCAGCGTCCACTGCACCTGGACCGGGTAGCCGCTCGCGCGCGCATAGCGCTCGCCCTCGGCCACCAGCTCGGCCACCGTGATCCGGGGCGCGCGCGGCAGCAGCGCCGCACGGCGCGCGTCGAAGGTGGAGTGCAGCGACAGTGCGAGCGCCGGCTTCACCGTACCTTGCGGCAAGCGCTCGAACACGCGCGCATCGCCGACGGTGGAGAACACCAGGTTCTTGTGGCCGATGCCGCCCGCGGTGCCGAGCAGCTCGATTGCGTCGAGCACGTTGTCCAGGTTGTGCGCGGGCTCGCCCATGCCCATGAACACCACCTTGTCCACCGCGCGCCGCGCGCGCGCCAACGCCACCTGCGCCACGATCTCGGCGCTGCCGAGCTGGCGCGCGAGTCCGCCCTCGCCCGTCTTGCAGAACACGCAGCCCACCGCGCAGCCGACCTGGGTGGACACGCACAGGCCATGGCTCTTCTTCGCACTGCCGCCGGGCAGCAGCACCGCCTCCACCGTCTGCCCATCGGCCAGTGCGACCAGCAGGCGCGACGAACCGTCGGCGCCGGGATGCTCGGAGTGCAGGCGCGCGAGGCCCGCGAGTTCGTCGGTCAGTGCGGGCAGCGCGTCGCGCAGGGCCTGCGGCAGGTAGTTCTCGATGCGGCGCCGGCCGGCGGTCTGCGGCTTGGCCTGGACCCAGCGGCGCAGCACGTGCAGCTCGTGCGCGGGGTTGGCGCCGAGGGTGCGCAGGCGGTGGCGGAGGGTGTCGAGGCGCATGGGGGTTGCGCGCAGTATCTCAGCGCGGTGAACCGGTCACGCGCGCTTGCCGCCATGCCTGCGCCGCCTAGCTGTTGGCGGCTTCCTTGGTGCGCGGCAGATTGCGCCCCAGCTCGGCTGCCGCATCGGTCAGCGCAGCATCGAGGGCCACGATGCCGATGGTGTTGAAGTGACTTCCCGCGCCCGACTTGATGAAGTTGACGTAGTCCTGCATTTGGCTCGGCGACAACGTGGCGTACGTTCCGGCGAAGCTGGCCAAGGCCATCGCCGAGATTGCCTTTAGAAGCTGGGGACGCTGGGCCTCGAGAGCCGCCTGGAGGTCACCTTCGGACATGCGGGGCGCGTTGGGCGCCGCGCCCGCCGCTGCTCGTTGCGCCGCCACCGCGGTTTTGATCGTGATCTGGACCAGCGCCTCCGCGGCATGCGTCTCGGTCACCAGCTCTTCGAGCAGTTGCCTTTGGGTCTGCGGTAGCTTCTGAAGCGTTGCCACGCCCTGCTGCAGCAGCGCTTGGGAGTCACCGCCTTGTGCCGCCGATGCGGCCTCTTCGAGCTTGGCGATCGAGCGCCCGAGAGGCGAGTCGAACCACCGCTGCAGTTCGGGGACGTGGTTTGCGTTCAGCTTCTGGGAGACAACGCTCATGCTGACCGCTCGCAGCCGTGTGGCTGCGTAGGCGTCGCCAATCACGCGTGATATGCGGCCCGCCTCGACATCGGTTGGCTTTGTTCCCAGTTGTGCAAGTGACTGAGACAATCCGGCCTGGACCTGCGGCGCGATGCTGGCGAGTTGCTCCCACAGGCCTGACTTCCTGAGCAGGCTTTCTGCGGTGGCGTTGTCCACTTGGGCATGCGCACCACCCGCAATCAGGAAGATTGCGGCGAGAAGGTGCATTCGCAGGATCTTGATCACACGGGCCTCCGGTTCGACAGTGCCGCGAGCGGCGCAATTTCTGGATGGTGTGGGAAGCCGCGCGGCCCCCTCTACGCAACTGTACGTGCTGACGGCGACGGCATCGAGTCGTCAAAACTGACGAGGCCCGACCGACTCAGTGGAAGTCCCTCGAACTCGTCGCCACCGCCCCCAGCCACGGCGTCACGTCCACCAGGCGTCGCGCGACGAGGTGGTTGACGCCGTCCTGGGCCTGCCACTGCCCGGCCACCGCGAGCAGGCGCGAG
>DATLIE010000149.1:0-22910 GCA_035539635.1 Burkholderiaceae bacterium | reverse complement strand
AGGCTGCCGTGCACGCCGTCGGTGAGCAGCAGGAAGGTGTCGCCCACCTGCAGGTCGCCCTGCTGGTAGTCCACCACCACGTGGTCTTCCAGGCCGACGGCGCGCAGCAGGCGGTGGCGCAGGTCCGGGTGCGGCACCACGTGGTCGTGGCTGAGCTGCATGAGTTCGCCCTCGCGCAGCAGGTAGCAGCGGCTGTCGCCCACGTGCGCCAGCGTGTACGACTGGCCGCGCAGCACCAGCGCGGTGAGCGTGGTGAGCCCCATGGCCGGCGCGCGTCGGTGGTTCATGCCGGCCAGCCAGGCGTTCTGCGCGGCCAGCACCCGGTCCAGCGCCACGGTGGTGTCCCAGGTCTCGGGCGTGCCGTGGTAGTCGCGCAGCACGCTGGTGACGGTGGTCTGCGCGGCCTCGCGGCCCAGGCCACCGGCGCTCACGCCATCGGCCACGGCGACGACGCTGCCGCGCGCCTCCTGCCCCGGCGGCGCAAGCTGGGCGCCGCAGAAGTCCTCGTTGACCGGGCATCGGCCGGGCCGGCTCCAGAAGCCGATGTCGAGGTCGATGCCGGCCATGCAGCTATCCCATCAGCAGTTGCATGCTGTGCTCCACCTGCGCGGTGAGCCGCTCGACAGCGTCCAGCACCGCCTCGCTGGCGGTGGCAAAGCCGCCCAGGCGGTTCTGGCGCTCGCGGCCCGCGGCGCGCTCGGCCAACGCGGCGCCGGCCAGCATCTGCTGCCAGGCGCCCAGGGCCGCGTCCATCGCGGCGCGGATCTCGGGCGTGGACAGGGGCGCCGCCTGCAGATAGGCCAGGCCCTGCTCGAAGGCCAGGCGGGCCTCGTCCATGGCCTGCGCGTGTTGCGACACGGCGGTGGGCTCCAGCAGCGCCAGCAGCGCGCACTTGGCGTAGCGCTGCGACAGCATGCGCTGGCGCCCGGCGGTGTTGAGCGCGCGCAGCGGCGCCACGGAGCCCGCGCTCTCCAGGCTGGTGGTCAGGCGCTCGGCGCTGGCCAGCAGCTCATCGGCCAGGGCGTCGGCCTCGCCAGGCGCGGCGGAGGGTGCCCCCCGAAGCAGCGGTTTCAGCCGGGCCCAGGCCTCGCTCGGCGGGGCGATCAGGTCGCCGAAGGTGGGCTGCGAGAGGTTGCGTTGCAGCAGCGCGAGGTTGGCCTCGATGCGCGCGGCCGACTCGTCGAGCAGCGCGCGGTGGCGCGCCTCGTCCACGCCGGCCAGGCACAGCAGGTGCAACTTGACCACGCGTTGCGACAGCATGCGCAACTGGCCCGCGCGGTTCACGCCCTCGGCGTAGCGCGCGGAATGGATGATCTGCTGCGCCAGTTGCCCCATGCGCTGCTGCGTCTGCATGGCGGTGCCGCGCAGCAACTGGAAGGCGTCCTCGTCGGGGATCTGCCGCGCGCGCATGAGGATGCCCTTGGCGCGTTCCACCAGCTTGCGCTCCTCGAAGCGCTGCGAGAGGTCGCGCAACTCTTCACGCAGCGCCTGCTCGCGCTGGAAGCGCGCCTGCGCCAGATGGATGAGCGGACGCAGGCGCGGCGCGCCGTAACCGTTGACGGCCCAGACCTGCACACCGGCGTCCAGCGCGCGCTCCATGTTCTGCGCGTCCACGTCGCTGGTGAACACCAGCACCGGGCGCGGCGCGGTGCCGGCCAGGGCCGCCAGCGCCTGGAACAGGGCCTCGCCGGGCAGCGGCGCGTCCACCACCACCAGATCTGGTGCATGGCGGACCACGCCCGCCATCAATTGGTGCACCGCATCAAGCACCTCGGGCACCTGCAGGCCGGCGGCCTGCAGGTCCGCCGCCAGCGGCGAGGCCTTGGCGCCATCGAGAAGAACCAGCACGGAAGTCATGCGAATCAATCACTTGCGCAGCAAGAAAGGCGAGGTCGCGGCGCTGCGGCACGCCCGCGACCCCGCGATGGTGCACCAGAACGGGGGCCTCGAAAGACGCTGCAAGCCCGTGGCACGGCTCTTGCGTTGAATCGCCCGGACGCGACGAGGCGTCCCGCCCCGGCGGCCCAGCCGGGGCACTGCGTGCAACGACGCGCGCAGACATGGCAGCGGCCAGCGCCCGAGGGCGCGCGCCCACCCGGTCGTTCGACCGGCGCAAGAAACACCCACCGCCTGAGCGGGGCGCATGCCCCCCTGCCCTGTCCCCGCGCCGGGCGGTTCACTCGTTCCGCGAAACACGTCCTGGAGTGCCCACGATGAAGAAACCCAAGCTGGTGATGGTTGGCAACGGCATGGCCGGGGTGCGCACGCTTGAGGAACTGCTCAAGATCGCCCCCGGGCTCTACGACATCACCGTCTTCGGTGCCGAGCCGCACCCGAACTACAACCGCATCCTGCTCTCGCCCGTGCTCGCAGGCGAGCAGACCCTGGATGAGATCGTGCTCAACGACTGGTCCTGGTACCAGGACAACGGCATCACCCTGCACGCGGGCTGGCAGGTGAGCAGCGTGGACCGCGTCAAGCGCGTGGTGCACGCCACCAACGCCGCGGGCGACGCGATCAGCGCGCCCTACGACCGCCTCATCATGGCCACCGGCTCCAACCCTTTCATCCTGCCGATCCCCGGCAAGGACCTGGAGGGCGTGCTGGCCTACCGGGACATCGCCGACACCCAGGCCATGATCGACGCCGCCGCGAAATACAAGCACGCGGTGGTCATCGGCGGCGGCCTGCTGGGCCTGGAGGCCGCCAACGGCCTCATGAAGCGCGGCATGACGGTGAGCGTGGTACACGTGGCGCCCTGGCTGATGGAGCGTCAGCTCGACGACGTGGCCGGCAAGTTGCTGCAGCAGTCGCTGCAGTCGCGCGGCATGAACTTCCTCATCGGCGCGCAGACGCAGGAGCTGGTGGGCGATCAAAACGACGGCACTGGCGGGCGCGTGACATCGGTGCGCTTCAAGGACGGCAGCGAAGTCCCCGCCGACCTGGTCGTCATGGCCGTCGGCATCCGCCCCAACACCGCCCTGGCCGAATCGATGAAGCTGCACGTCAACCGCGGCATCGTGGTCAGCGACACCCTGCAGACCGTCACCGACGCGCGCATCTACGCCGTGGGCGAATGCGCGGCGCACCGCGGCATCGCCTACGGCCTGGTCGCGCCACTGTTCGAGCAGGGCAAGGTGCTGGCCACGCACCTGGCCGAGTTCGGCATCGGCCGCTACAGCGGCTCGCTCACCTCCACCAAGCTCAAGGTCACCGGCATCGACCTGTTCTCGGCCGGCAATTTCATGGGCGGCGACAACACCGAAGAGATCGTGATGAGCGACCCCGGCGGCGGCGTCTACAAGAAGCTCGTCATCCAGGACGACAAACTGGTGGGCGCCTGCCTGTACGGCGACACGGTGGACGGCAGCTGGTACTTCAAGCTGCTGCGCGAAGGGCGCAGCGTGGCCGAAATCCGCGACAAGCTGATGTTCGGCGAATCGAACATCGGCGATACGGGGCACGAGGGCCACAGCAGGGCCGCCAGCATGCCCGACGAGGCCGAGGTCTGTGGCTGCAACGGCGTCAACAAGGGCACCATCTGCAAGGCCATCAAGGACAAGGGCCTGTTCACGCTCGACGAGGTGCGCAAGCACACCAAGGCGAGCGCGAGCTGCGGTTCCTGCACCGGCCTCGTCGAGCAGCTGCTGATGTTCACCGCCGGCGGCGACTACTCCAAGGCGCCGACCAAGAAGGCGATGTGCGGCTGTACCGACGCCAGCCACGCCGACGTGCGCCAGGCGATCCGCGACCAGCACCTGCTGACGATCGACGCGGTGCAGCGCGGCATGGGCTGGCGCACGCCAAACGGCTGTGCCTCGTGCCGGCCGGCGCTGAACTACTACCTGCTGTCGACCTGGCCCAAGGAAGCGGTGGACGACCCGCAGAGCCGCTACATCAACGAACGCAGCCACGCCAACATCCAGAAGGACGGCACGTATTCGGTGATCCCGCGCATGTGGGCGGCGAGACCACGGCCGACGAACTGCGCCGCATCGCCAACGCGGTGGACAAGTACAAGATCCGGACCGTGAAGGTGACCGGGGGACAACGCATCGACCTGCTCGGTGTGAAGAAGGAAGACCTGCCCGCCGTGTGGCAGGACATCGGCATGCCCAGCGGGCACGCGTACGCGAAGGCCTTGCGTACGGTGAAGACCTGCGTCGGCAGCGAGTGGTGCCGCTTCGGAACCCAGGATTCGACACAGATGGGCAAGGACCTCGAACGGGCCCTGTGGCGCATGTACGCGCCGCACAAGGTCAAGCTCGCCGTCTCGGGCTGCCCGCGCAACTGCGCCGAATCGGGCATCAAGGACGTGGGCGTGATCGGCGTCGACTCGGGCTGGGAGATCTACGTCGCCGGCAACGGCGGCATCAAGACCGAGGTGGCGCAGTTCCTCTGCAAGCTCAAGACGCCCGAGGAGGTGCTCGAGTACAGCGGCGCCTTCCTGCAGCTCTACCGTGAGGAGGGGTGGTACCTCGAGCGCACGGTGCACTACGTGTCGCGCGTCGGCCTGGACTACGTGAAGAAGAAGATCCTCGAGGACGCTGCGGGCCGCAAGGCGCTGTGGGAGCGCTTGCAGTACAGCCTGGACGGCGAGCCCGATCCTTGGTTCGAGTACGAGAAGGCTCGCGTCGACCTGCGGCAGTTCGAGCCGGTGGGAGCCTGACCATGAGCGACTGGAAAGTGATCTGCCGCGTCGAGGACATCCCGGTGCTCGGCGCACGCCGCGTCGCGCGCGACGGCGCGGTGGCCGTGGCGGTGTTCCGCAACGCCGAGGACAAGGTCTTCGCGCTGCTCGACCGCTGCCCGCACAAGGGCGGTCCGCTCTCCCAGGGCATCGTGTTCGGTGAGAGCGTGGCCTGCCCGCTCCACAACTGGACGATCGGCCTGGCCGACGGATGCGCCAAGGCGCCCGACGAAGGCTGCACCACGCCGTTCGCCTGCAAGGTGGATGGCGACGGCCGCGTGATGCTCGACGACGAGGAGTTGCGCACCAAGGCCGTGGAGCCGGTCACCGCGTGAATACGGGCATGACCGAAACCCGCAGCACCTGCCCCTATTGCGGCGTGGGCTGCGGGGTGATCATCGAGTCCGAAGGCTCGCAGATCACCGGTGTGCGCGGCGACCCCGAGCACCCTGCAAACTTCGGGCGCCTGTGCACCAAGGGCCAGTCGCTGCACCTGACCGCCAGCGTGTCGGTAACACGCCAGACGAGGCTTCTGACGCCGATGCGGCGCGCCGCGCGCGGCGAGGCCGCGCAGGCGATCGGCTGGGACGTCGCGCTCGACGAGGTGGCCGACCGCCTGGCCCACATCGCGATGACGAAGGGGCCGAATGCGATCGGCCTATATGTGTCGGGACAGCTGCTGACCGAGGACTACTACGTCTTCAACAAGCTCGCCAAGGGCCTGCTCGGCACCAACAACATCGACACCAACTCGCGCCTGTGCATGAGCAGCGCGGTAGCGGGCTACAAGGCCACGCTCGGCGCCGATGCGCCGCCCTGCAGCTACGAGGACCTCGATCACGCGCAGACGGTCTTCATCGCCGGCAGCAACATGGCCTGGGCGCACCCGATCCTGATGCGCCGGCTCGAGGACGCCAAGCGTGCGAAGCCGGAGCAGAAGTGGATCGTCGTCGACCCGCGCCGCACCGAGACCGCCGACGCGGCCGACCTGCACCTGCAGATCCTGCCCGGCACCGACGTGGCCCTGTTCAACGGCTTGGCGCACCTGCTGCTGTGGGAGGGCTTCGCCGACCGCCGCTTCATCGACGCGCACACGAGCGGCTTCGACGGGCTGCGCGACGCGGTGCGCAACTGCACGCCGGCGCTGACCGCGCAGCTGTGCGGCATCAAGGAAGACGCGCTGGTGCAGGCGGCGCGCTGGTTCGGTGCCGGGCCGACGCTGTCGCTGTACTGCCAGGGCCTGAACCAGAGCGCAAGCGGCACCGACAAGAACGCGGCACTGATCAACCTGCACCTCGTCACCGGCCAGATCGGCAAGCCCGGCGCGGGCCCCTTCTCGCTGACGGGCCAGCCCAACGCGATGGGCGGACGCGAGGTGGGCGGCCTGGCCAACCTTCTCAGTGCGCACCGTGATCTGGCCAACGCGCAGCATCGCGCCGAGGTCGCTGCGCTGTGGGGCGTCGAGGACGTGCCTGCCAAGCCGGGCAAGACGGCGGTCGAGATGTTCCAGGCCGCGGCCGACGGTGCGATCGACGCGCTGTGGATCGTCTGCACCAACCCCGCCCAATCGCTGCCCGACCAGGCCATGGTGCGGCGCGCACTCGAGCGCTGCCCCTTCGTCGTGTTGCAGGAGGCTTTTGCCACCACCGCCACGGCGCGTTACGCAGACATCCTGCTGCCGGCCACCACCTGGGGCGAAAAGGAAGGCACCGTCACCAACAGCGAGCGCCGCATCAGCCGCGTGCGCGCGGCCATCCCGCCGGCCGGCGCCGCACGCGCCGACTGGCAGATCGCGGTCGACGTGGCCCAGCGCCTGGAAGCGCGGCTGCCGCTGCGCCGCGCCGATGGCCGCTCGATGTTCGCGTTCCACAGCGCCGAGGCGGTATGGAACGAGCACCGCGAGAGCACGCGCGGGCGCGACCTCGACATCACCGGGCTCAGTTACCCGCTGCTCGAACACGCCGGGCCGCAGCAATGGCCCTGCCCCGCGGGCGCCACAGCCGGCCGCGCGCGGCTTTACGAGGACGGGCGCTTTGCCACCGAGGACGGCCGCGCGCGTTTCGCTGCCGTGCACGCGCGGCCCACCGCCGAGAAGCGCGACGCGCACTACCCGTTCTCGCTCAACACCGGACGCCTGCGCGACCAGTGGCATGGCGCCTCGCGCACCGGCACGCTCGGCCGCCTGTTCGGCCACGCGAGCGAACCGGTGGTCGAGCTGCACCCGAGCGACCTCGTGCGCCTGCGCATCAACGCCGGCGAGCTGATCACGCTGAAGTCGCGCCGCGGCAGCGTGGTGCTGCCGGTGTCGCCGACCGACACCGTCGCCCCGGCGCAGGCCTTCGTCGCGATGCACTGGGGTGACGAGTTCCTCGTCTCCGCCGGCGGCGTGAATGCGCTGACCTCGCCGGCCTTCTGCCCGCAGAGCAAACAGCCCGAACTGAAGCATGCCGCCATCAAGCTGACCAAGGCCGAGCTGCCCTGGCAACTCGTCGCGCGCGCCTGGCTGCCCGCCGACGAGGCGCTGGCGCGGCGCGGCGAGCTGATGGCGCTGCTCGCTGGCCTGCCCTATGCCGCCTGCGTGCCCTTCGGCCGCGAACCCGAGGCCCAAGTCGGCGTGTGGCTGCGCGCGGCGAGCGCCGCGCCCCTCGACGATGCCTTGCTTGCCCGCATCGCGGCCTTGCTCGACCTCGAAGGCGCCGAGGTCCTGCGTTATGCCGACCCGCGCCTGGGCCAGACGCGACTGATCCGCCTCGAGCGCAGCCCCGACGTGACCCAGGTCGGCGGCTTCCTGCTCGCCGGCGACACCCGCGCCGCGGGCTGGATCGGCGAGCTGCTGCAGGACCGCCTGCCGGCCGACGCCTACGGTCGCGCGCTGCTGGCCGGCAGCATCAAGCCGCCGGTGGCGGTGCCGGCACGCGGTGCGCAGGTCTGCAGCTGCTTCGACGTCACCGAACCGCAGATCGAAGCCGTGCTCGCCCGCTGCAGCGGCACGCCCGAGACCCAGCTCGCGCAGCTGCAGGGCGAACTCAAGTGCGGCACGAACTGCGGTTCGTGCCTTCCCAAGCTGCGCACGATGGTGCGCCGGCAGATGGCGGTGGCATGAACATGAAGACTCTCAGCGGGCATGTGACCCTGGTCGGCGCCGGCCCCGGCGACCCCGAACTGCTGACCGTGAAGGCGGTGCGGGCCATCCGCCGCGCCACGGTGCTGCTGGTCGACGACCTGGTCGGCGATGGCGTGCTGCGTTATGCGCGCCGCACTGCGCGCACGGTCCATGTCGGCAAGCGCGGCGGCTGCGCGAGCACACCGCAGGCCTTCATCGAGCGACTGATGATCGCCGAGGCCCAGCGCGGCGAGCGCGTCGTGCGCCTCAAAGGCGGCGACCCCTTCGTGTTCGGACGCGGTGGCGAGGAGGCCGAGCACCTGCGCGCCGCCGGCGTCGAGGTGGAGGTGGTCAACGGCATCACCTCGGGCCTGGCCGCCGCCACCGCACTCGGCGTGCCCTGGACGCACCGCGACCACGCGCGCGGCGTGATGCTGGTGACCGGCCATGCCAAGGAAGGCGGCGCCGCGCCACACTGGCCGACGCTCGGCGCCGCCGCGGCGCAGGGGCTGACGCTGGTGGTCTACATGGGCGTGGCGCAGCTCGAGTCGATCTGCGCCGGCCTGGCCGACGCGCTGCCCGCCCACACGCCCGCCGCGCTGGTGCAGGCGGCCAGCACGCCGCGCGAGCGGCGCCTGGTCAGCACGCTCGGTAGTCTGGTGGCCGACGCGCGCGCCGCAGCCATCGGCAGCCCGGCGGTGCTGATCGTCGGCGACGTGCTGCAGGGCGTGGCGGCTGCCGCGGCACGGCCCGATGCCGCCAGCCCGAGGCAGCAGGCGCAGCGCTGAGCCCGCCCCGGCGTGCCGGGAGCACAATCGGCCTTCGACTGAACCTCGAAGGTGCATGGCGATGAGCCCCGACGCAAAAACCGGCGACCCGCGCTGGAAGCACGACGGCGTGCGCGTCGTCCCCGGCGACCAGCTCGACGCCACCAACGTACCGCAGACCCAGGGCATGGACCGCAAGGCGGCGATCAACTTCGCCCGCGTCGGTGCCAACAAGCTGTGGGCCGGCACCGTGCACATCCACCCCAACGCCAAGACGGGCGCCCATCACCACGGCCCGCTCGAAAGCGTGATCTACGTGGTGCGCGGGCGTGCGCGCATGCGCTGGGGCGAGCGGCTGGAGTTCACTGCCGAGGCCGGCCCGGGCGACTTCATCTACGTGCCGCCCTTCGTGCCGCACCAGGAGATCAACGCCAGCCGCACCGAGGTGCTCGAGTGCGTGCTGTGCCGCAGCGACGGCCAGGCCGTGGCCGTGAACCTGGACATCGAGCCGGCCGAGCCGCCCGAGGAAGTGCGCTGGGTCGATCCGACCCACCCTGCGTGAGGCGCCTTGGCCGCGGCGCGGCCTGACGCGCGGTGCCGGTGAGCCCCGCCGAGTTGACGTTGCTGATCGTCGGCGCGGTGGTCGCCGGCTTCGTCCAGGGCCTGTCGGGCTTCGGGTTCAGCATGGTCGCGATGTCGATCTGGGTCTGGGGCCTGTCGCCGCCGCTGGCCGCCGCGATGGGGGTGTTCGGCTCGCTGACAGGCCAGGTCGTCGCGGCCTTCTCGGTGCGGCGCAGCTTGGCATTGACGACGCTGGCCCCCTTTTTGGCCGGCGGCCTGCTCGGCATTCCGCTGGGCGTGTGGCTGCTGCCGCGCCTGGACGTGCATGCGTTCAAGCTCGTGCTCGGTAGTTTGCTCGTGGTGGTCTGCCCGGCGATGCTGCTGTCCTCGCGCCTGCCCGCCGTGCGCCTGCCGGGGCCGCGCAGCACGCAATTGGCCGACGGCGTGGCCGGGGTGGCCGGCGGCGTGATGGGCGGACTCGGCGGCTTCACCGGCGTGGCGCCGACGCTGTGGTGCTCGCTGCGCGGCTTCGACAAGGACGGCCAGCGCACCGTGATCCAGAACTTCAACCTCGCGACGCTGGCGGTCACGATGGCGGCGTACGTCGCGACCGGCGCGGTGACGCAGCCGATGTGGCCCCTGTTGCCGTGGGTGGCCGCCGCGGTGGTGCTGCCCGCGTGGCTCGGTACGCGCTTCTACCGCGGCCTGGGTCAGACGGGGTTTCGCCGCGTCGTGCTGTCTCTGCTCACCGCGGCGGGCCTGGTGATGCTGGTCTCGGCGCTACCGAAGGTGCTGGCCTAGCGTCGGCTCAGTGCTGGAGGATCTTGGAGAGAAAGTCCTTCGCCCGCGGCGAGCGCGCGTCGGCGTTGCCGAAGAACTCGTCGCGCTTGCAGTCCTCGACGATCTTGCCGGCGTCCATGAAGATGACGCGGTGGCTGACCTTCTTGGCGAAGCCCATCTCGTGCGTGACGACCATCATCGTCATGCCCTCCTGGGCCAGCTTGACCATCACGTCGAGCACCTCGCCGACCATCTCAGGGTCGAGCGCCGAGGTCGGTTCGTCGAACAGCATGACGATCGGGTCCATCGACAGCGCCCGCGCGATCGCGACGCGCTGCTGCTGGCCGCCCGAGAGCTGGCCGGGGAACTTGTCCTTGTGCGCGATCAGGCCCACGCGGTCGAGCATCTTCAGGCCGCGCACCTTGGCGTCGTCGGGGCTGCGGTTTAGCACCTTGATCTGCGCGATGGTCAGGTTCTCGGTCACCGACAGGTGCGGGAACAGCTCGAAGTGCTGGAACACCATGCCGACGCGGCTGCGCAGCTTGGGCAGGTTGGTCTTCGGGTCGCTGATGCTGATGCCGTCGACCACGATGTCGCCCTTCTGGAACGGCTCGAGCGCGTTGACGGTCTTGATCAGCGTCGACTTGCCGCTGCCCGATGGGCCGCAGACGACGACGACCTCGCCCTTCTGGATGCTCGTGGTGCAGTCGGTGAGGACCTGGAAGCTGCCGTACCACTTGCTGACGTTCTTGATGTCGATCATCGGGTCCTCCGTAGAGCCGCCTCGAGGAGGACGGCGCCCCCTTGGGGGGCAGCGAACGAATGTGAGCTCGGGGGCATTGACCTCGCCCTAGCGAATGATGGCGATCTTCTGCTGCAGCTTGCGCACCATGTACGACAGCGAGAAGCACATCGCGAAATACAGCGCCGCGGCAACCAGGTAGGTCTCCACCGGGCGGTTGAAGTTGCGGCCCACGGTCTCGAAGCCCTTGAGCAGGTCGTAGGCACCGATCGCGTAGACCAGGCTGGTGTCCTGGAACAGGATGATGGTCTGCGTCAGCAGCACCGGCAGCATGTTGCGGAAGGCCTGCGGCAGCACGATCAGCTGCGTGGTCTGTGAGTAGGTCATGCCCACCGCATAGCCGGCATAGACCTGGCCTTTGGGCACGCTCTGGATGCCCGCACGCATGATCTCGGAGTAGTAGGCCGCCTCGAACAGCGTGAAGGTGACGATGGCCGACACCTCGGCCCCGATCGGGCGCCCGATCAGGAACGGGATCAGCAGGAAGAACCACATGATCACCATCACGAGCGGGATGGAGCGCAGCGTGTCGACGTACACCGTGGCCGGCAGCTCGAGCCACTTCTTGCCCGACAGGCGCATCAGCGCGAGGACGGTGCCCAGCGCGATGCCACCGACCATCGCGACCAGGGTCAGCTGGATCGAGAAGATGAAGCCGCTGGCCACATAGCTGCGGATCACGTCCCAGCTGAGGAAGGAGAAGTCGAGATTCATGTCCCGGCCCTCACTTTCCGCCGATCATGCCGGGCACCCGCACCCTGACCTCGACCCACTTCAGGATCCGGTTCACCACGAAGGCCGACACGAAATACAGCAACGTCACCGCCATGAACATCAGCACCGGCTGCGAGGTCTCCTCGCCGGCCTGGCGCGCGAACATCGTCAGCTCGGACACGCTCACCGCGAAGGCGACCGACGAGTTCTTGATGATGTTCATGCTCTCGCTGGTCAGCGGCGGGATCACGATGCGAAACGCCATCGGCAGCAGCACGTAGCGGTAGGTCTGCGGCAGCGTGAAGCCCACTGCGAGACCGGCGTAGCGCTGGCCCCGCGGCAGGGCGTTGATGCCGGCCTTGATCTGCTCCGAGATGCGCGCCGAGGTGAACAGGCCCAGGCCGATGAAGGCCAGCACAAAGCCCGGCAGCGCCTTGAACGGCGGGATCAGCTCGGGCATCACGAAGTACCAGAGGAAGAGCTGGACGATCAGCGGCACGTTGCGGAACAGCTCGGTCCAGGCGTCGCCCAGCAGCACCAGCGCCTTGCTCGGCGTGGTGCGCAGGATGCCCATCAGGATGCCGAAGAACATCGCCACGACCAGGGCCAGCAGCGCCAGTGCCACCGCCGTGCCCCAGCCCTGCAGCAGCCAGTGCAGGTAGCTCGTGTCGCCGGCCGCCGACTTCAGGCAGTTGGGAATCAACTCCTTGTCGATCGTGTCGCGACAGAAGGTATCGATGCCGAAGATCGCCACGCTTGCCCTCCTCCAATAAGGACAGGGCCCGCATCAGCGGGCCCGCCTCTTTACTTCTTCAGGTAGTCTTCGAGCGGCTTGTCGTTCGGATTCGCCCACGCGTTCTTGGTCGCGTCCGACAGCGCCAGCCCGACCTTGGTGTTGGTCGGCGGGATCGGCTGGATGAACCACTTGTCGTACATCTTCGCGATGTCGCCCGACTTCATCATCGCCTTGATGCTGTCGTCCACCGCCTTCTTGAAGGCCGGGTCGTCCTTGCGGATCATGATGGCGATCGGCTCGACCGACAGCACCTCGCCGACGATCTTGAAGTCGGCCGGGTTCTTGGCCTTGGCGATGTTGCCGGCCAGGATCTGACCGTCCATCACGAAGGCATCGGCACGGCCGGTGTCGAGCAGCAGGAAGCTGTCGGCGTGGTCCTTGCCGAACACCTCCTCGAAGTTCACGTTGGCACCGCGCTCGTGCTTGCGCAGGTGCTGCACCGAGGTGGTGCCGGTGGTGGTGGCCACCTTCTTGCCGTTGAGCTGGGCGATCGAGTTGATGCCCGAGTTGGCCTTCACGGCGATGCGCACTTCCTCGACGTAGGTCGTCACCGCGAAGGCCACGTCCTTCTGGCGCGCGGCGTTGTTGGTGGTCGAGCCGCACTCGATGTCGACGGTGCCGTTCTGGACCAGCGGGATCCGGTTCTGCGAGGTGACCGGCTGGTACTTGACGTCCAGCTTGGACAGGCCGAGCTGCTTCTGCACGTCGGCCAGCACCTTGCTGCACACGTCGATGTGGAAGCCCGCGAACTTGCCGTCCCCCAGCGTGTACGACAGCGCACCGGAGGACTCGCGCACGCCCATCGTGGCGCTGCCGCTGTCCTTGATCTTCTTCAGCGTGTCCGTGGTTTGGGCCTGGGCCGCAAAGGCAGCCACGGCAGCCAGGACGAGAAGCGACTTCTTCATGAACTCAGACTCCTTGAGGAGGGATGGAAACCGGGGAACGCGGATTGTAGGAACGCGGTTGTGCTCGGTTGCCCGTAGTGACCCGCAAGGTCCGGGCCAGCACCTCGGCGTGGGGCGGCAATGTAACGAGGGCCCGCGACCGGCGCCAATGCCGTTTGCGGGCGCCTCGATGCGAGTCGCACATGACGGCACCGGGTTAACCCTCGGGCTGCGACAGATGCGCCCACAGCGCCGCGGCGCCGGGCTTGACCACGCGCGCCGACTCGGGGCGCTCGCGCACCAGGCGCACGTCCATCGTCAGCTCCCACTGCCCCGCCTCGCCGGCGGCGGCCAGGCGCTTGGCACGCACGTCCTTGCGCACCGAGCTGGCGGGCAGGAAGGCCAGCCCGTGACCCTCGAGCGCCATCGCCTTCAGGCTCTCGGCCATGTCGGTTTCGTAGACCAGGTTCAGGTAAGCCGCCTGCGGCGCGCCCTTCAGGATGTGCTCGACCAGGCGCGCCATGTAGGCACCCGAGGCGTAGCTCAGAAACGGCAGCTTGCCCGACGCCGAGCCGGGCAGGCGCCAGATCGGCCGCCCCTCGCTGTCGGCGCGCGCGAACGGCGCCAGCGTTTCCTGCCCCAGCGTCAGCATCTCGTAGCGCTCGGGCGCGAGCTGCAAGGGCTGCGACGGGTGGTCGTAGGCCAGCAGCAGGTCGCAATGGCCTTCGGTCAAGCGCAGCACGGCGTCGTGCACGTTGAGCGCGATCAGGCGCGTCTTCAGTTGCGGGAAGCTGCGCCGCAGGTCGAGCAGCCACTGCGGGAAGAAGGCGAAGGCCAGCGTGTGAGGCAGCGCGAAGTCGATCATGTCGCTGCTGCTCGCCTGGTGGCTGCGCATCAGGTTGCGTGTGGCCTGCAGGTTTCCGAGCATCTCGTGCGCCTGCGCGAGGAAGGTCTCCCCCGCGGGCGTCAGGCGCGTCGGGTAGATCGAACGGTCGACGAGGTCCACGCCGGCCCAGCCCTCGAGCGCCTGGATGCGGCGCGAGAACGCCGGCTGCGTGACGTGGCGCAGCTGGGCCGAGCGGGAGAAGCTGCGCGTCTGCGCGAGGCTGACGAAGTCCTCGAGCCACTTGGTGTCCATGTTCCTAGGTGAAGTCCGATCCCGACTGCTGGAGCTGCCACATCCGAGCGTAGCGCCCGCCAGCGGCCAGCAGCACCGGGTGCGACCCTCGCTCCACCACCCGGCCCTGTTCGAGCACGACGATCTCGTGCGCGTCGACGATGGTGGACAGGCGGTGCGCGATCACCAGCGCCGTCTTGCCCTGCGCCGCGCTCTTCAGCTCGGCCTGGATCGCGCGCACGCTGCTTCTCGCCGCCGGAAAGCTTCAGTCCCCGCTCGCCGACCATGGTGTCGTAGCCGGCCGGCGTGCTGGCGATGAAGGCATGGATGTGGGCCGCCTTGGCCGCGGCCTCGACCTCGGGCCGCCCGGCCCCCGGTCGGCCGTAGGCGATGTTGTACTCCACCGTGTCGTTGAACAGCACGGTGTCCTGCGGCACGATGCCGATCGCCGCGCGCAGGCTGGCCTGCGTCACCGAGCGCAGGTCCTGGCCGTCGATCGAGATGCGCCCGCCGCCCACGTCGTAGAAGCGGTACATCAGGCGCGCCAGCGTCGACTTGCCGGCACCCGAGGGACCCACCACCGCCACCGTCTTGCCGGCCGGCACCTCGAAGCTCACCTCGTGCAGGATCGGCCGTGCCGGGTCGTAGGCGAAGCTGACGTTCTCGAAGCGCAGGGCTCCTTGCGTCACGACCAGCGGCAGCGCGTCCGGCGCGTCGGCGATCTCGCGGTGCTGGCCCAGCAGCGCGAACATCTTCTCCATGTCCACGGTGCTCTGCTTGATCTCGCGGTAGATCACACCGAGGAAGTTCAGCGGGATGTAGAGCTGGATCATCAGCGCTTTGACCAGCACCAGGTCGCCCAGCGACAGGCGGCCGTCCACGACACCCAGCGTCGCGCGCCAGACGAGCAGCGTCACCGCAATGGCGATGATCAGGCTCTGCCCCAGGTTGAGCACCGACAGCGAGGTCTGGCTCTTGATCGAGGCCTTCTCGAGACGCTGCAGGTTCTCGTCGTAGCGCCCTTCCTCGAAGCGCTCGTTGTTGAAGTACTTGACGGTCTCGTAGTTGATCAGCGCGTCGATCGCCCGCGTGTTCGCCTTGCTGTCCTGCTCGTTCATCGCGCGCCGGAAGTGCGTGCGCCACTCGGTCACGCTGACCGTGTAGAGGATGTACAGGGTCAGCGCCACCAAGGCGATGCCAGCGAACCAGGCGTCGAAGGTGGTCGCCAGCAGCACGATCACGAGGCCGATCTCCACCAACGTTGGCAGGATGTTGTAGATGAAGTAGTTCAGCAGCGAGTGGATCGCGCGCGAGCCGCGCTCAATGTCGCGCGACACGCCGCCGGTCTGGCGCTCGAGGTGGAAGCGCAGCGACAGCGCCAGCAGGTGCTCGAAGGTCTGCAGCGCCACCTTGCGCGCCACCCGCGCGGCCACCGGGTAGAAGAGGAACTCGCGCAGCTCGGTGAACAGGGTCACCGACAGGCGCAGCGCCCCGTAGGCCAGCAGCAGGCCCGCCGGCACGACCAGCAGCGCACGCGGGTCGCCGGGCTTCAGGTCCAGCGCATCGACCAGGGCCTTGAGCACCAGCGGCACGCCCACGTTGGCCAGCTTGGCCGCCACCAGGCAGGCCAGCGCGAACAGCACGCGCCACTTCCACTGCCAGACGTAGGGCAGCAGGCGGCGAACCGGGGCGAAGCCGACAGAAGTCGGCGCAGGGGCGGGAGTACCGAGCGGTGGCAGCGGCGCAGCCACCGACGAGGACGAACGGCGCATGGCGCAAGTGTCGTGGAAGAATCGCCTTGTTGCCCACACCGCCTGCCATGACCTCGACCGCCTCCTCCCTCCTTGCCCCGCCCGTCTTGCCCGACGGCGCCGAACTGGTGATGCGGGTGATGCCGCTGCCGGCCGACACCAATGGCAACGGCGACATCTTCGGTGGCTGGCTGATGGCCCAGGTGGACCTGGCCGGCGCCGTGCTGCCGGTGCGCATTGCGCGCGGCCGCATCGCCACCGTGGCGGTGAACCAGTTCCTGTTCAAGCAGCCGGTGTCGGTGGGCGACCTGCTGTCGTTCTACGCGCGCGTCGAGCGCATCGGCAACACGTCGGTGACCGTGCATGTCGAGGTGCTGGCCGAGCGCAACCCGGCCAATCCGCAAGTGGTGAAGGTCACCGAAGCCAACCTGACCTACGTGGCGATCGACCGCGAAGGCAAGCCGCGTCCCTTGCCCAGGGACTGACCGCCCCCGAGGAGGAGAGCGCCGATGTTCAAGTTCCTGCGCGTGCCGGAGAAACTGTTCGCGCTGGTCATGTGGCTGGTGTCGCTGGCCTTCGCCGCCTTCCTGGTCGGCCTGGGCGGCAAGGTCGTCGCCGACCTGCCGCGCTTCGAACACTCGCTGTCGATCGACCAGTTCGTCCAGCCCCCGGGCGCGATCGCATCGCTGCAGGCCGAACTCGAGGCCCAGCAGCCCAAGGTGCGCGACGCGGTCGCGCGGTCGCGCCAGGCGCGACTCGCTCTCGACGCCGCGCGCAACGCCTACAACGCGGCGCGCGCCACGCACCAGAACTGGCTCGCCACCCGCACCGCCACCACCGACCCGGCGCAGGACCCGGAAGTGATCCGGCGCACGCGCGAGCTCGACGCCCTGAAGGCGCGCGAGCGCGAAGCCCAGGTGGCCGTGGAGACGATCGAGCGCGAGCAGCTCGACCTGTCGCAGCGCGCCGACGCGCTGCGCGTGCGCGAGGCCGATCTGCGCGAACAGGCACAGTCGGCCTACCAAGCCGCCCTCTTCCGCCAGGAGCTGCGCGTGTTCGCCGCGCGCCTGGCCCTGACGCTGCCGCTGCTGGGCATCGCCGGCTGGCTCTGGGCCAGGAAGCGCGGCAGCGACTACTGGCCGCTGTTCCGCGGCTTCGTGCTGTTCGCGGCCTTCACCTTCTTCTTCGAACTCGTGCCCTACCTGCCGAGCTACGGCGGCTACGTGCGCTACGCGGTCGGCGTGGTGCTCACCGCGGTGGTCGGCCACTACGTGATCAAGGCGATGCGGCGCTACCTCGCCAAGCGCCAGGCCGCGGCCGCGCAATCGGAGGCCGAGCGGCGCAAGGCCCTGTCGGCCGACGAGGCGGTGAAGAAGCTCGCAGCCAACGTGTGCCCGGCCTGCGAACGCCCGGTGCTGACCACGGGCACCGCACCGGCCAACTTCTGCGTCCACTGCGGGCTGAAGCTGTTCGACGAGTGCGGCCGCTGCCAGACGCGAAAGAACGCCTTCTTCCACTACTGCCCGAGCTGCGGCAGCGAAGCCGGCGCCCAGCCGGCTTGAAGGCAGGCCCTCAGCCGCGCCAGCGCGGCAGCACGCGTTCGGCGATGTGCTCGGCCAGCGCGGTGCCGCAGACGCGGTAGACCGTCTCGCCCGGGTGGAAGCCGTCCGGCGCCATCACGCCGGCGTTGAGCGGCAGCTCGATCGGCACATGGCTTACGTCGTGGCGCGTGGCCGCCCATTGCGCGACGGCGGCGTCGTGGCGCCGCGCGTCCCGTCCCGCCACCCAGCGCAACGGCTGCGGCAGGGCCGGGAACCGGTGCACCGGTGGCAGCGGCGCGAACACGACATGCGCCACGCCATGCGCGTTGCGCAGGCGGTTGGCGATGGCCGCGCGCGCATCCACCGCGCGCTGCGACGGCACCTGGTCGACGACGTCGTTCACGCCGAGCACGACCACCGCCACATCGGCCTCGAACGGCCCATCCGCTTCGAGCATCGCCAGGCACTGCGCGCTGGTGACACCCGACTTCGCCAGCAGGCGCCAGTGCACCCTCACGCCGCCGAGTCGTGCCAGCACAGCCGGCAGCACGCCGGCCAAGGCACTCGACTGGCTGGCGACGCCGACGCCCGCGGCCGACGAGTCGCCGACCATCAGCAGGCGCAACGGCGCCCCGCGCCCGACCACACCATGCCGGTCACCCGCAGCCTCGGCAAGGCGAGGCAGCCGCGCGCGCGTCGCCAGCGCCTGGGCGACGAGAACCGGGGACAGCAGCAACTTGGCGGTGAGGCTCATGGCTGCCGAGTCTATGCAGACCCGCGCTTTCGCGCTGGGGGCTTGTGCCTAGCGGCAAACGTGGACTGGCGCCCCTGCGCCCGGCCGAACCAGTCCGGCCTCGGCGTGCGAGGAGGTGCCGGGTCGTGGCGGGGTGCTTCGTCGAGCGCGGCAAAGGCGTCCACCATGAAGTCGAGGAACGCGCGCACCAACCGCGACTGGCGTTGTTTGGGGCGGTAGATCGCGAACTGCAGCGGCGGCTCGAGCCCTTGCCAGTCGGCGAGCACGGCCTTGAGCGCACCCGACGCGAGTTCCGGACGGATCGAGGACTCGACGGTGCGGATCACGCCGGCGCCGCCGCAGGCGGCCGCGTGAACCCAGGCGCTGTGATAGCTGACGATGCGCGGACGAACGTTCACCGTGCGGCGCTCGCCTTCGCGCTCGAATACCCACTGGTCCATCAGCGTGCCGCCCGAGCTGCGCATCACCAGGCAGTCGTGCTGCAGCAGTTCGTCGGGGTCCGTCGGTTCGCCCCGACGAGCCCAGTACGCGGGTGCCGCGCAGACCAGGTTGCGGGTCTGCGCCAAGACGCGCACCGCGAAGTCCTTCGTCGGCGGCCAGCCGGTGGTCAGCGTCACGTCGACCTGCTGCGACGTGGTCTCGTCGAGGGTCTCGACGGCCTTCAGCACGAGATCGACGTCCGGGTGCTGCTGCAGGAAGCGCCACAGATGCGGCAGCACCAGCGCGTGGGCCATGCCGCTGCGAATACCCAGGCTGAGCGTGCCACGCAGTCGGGTGCCACGCGGGCCGAGCCGGTCTTCGATGTCGGCCAGTTCGGCGCAGGCCCCGAGCGCCACGCCGTAGTAGCGCTCGCCATCGGCCGTCAGCACCACACCGCTCGGGCTGCGGTGCAGCAGGATCACGCCCAGCGAACGCTCGAGCGCGCTCACCAACTGCGTCAGCGCCGGCGTGCTGACGTCCAGGGCACGCGCAGCGCGGCCAAACGAGCCGGCCTCGGCGGCCCGCAGGAAGTACTCGATCGCACGCAGCTTGTCCAAGAGCCAGGCTCCGCAACGCGGCCCGCCGATGTTAAGCGGAACTTAAGAGCGGCTTTCGGCCAGCCCGCTGGCTCGGCGACACCACCGGCGCGCACAGTGGCGCCAGCTTGACCACGGAGCGAAGCATGAATCACTTCATTCGAAGCCTGGCAGTGTGCGGTCTGCTGGCGATCGCCTCGGCGATCGCGCCGCACGACGCCCGCGCCGGCGCCTTCCCCGACAAGCCGATCCGGCTGATCGTCGGCACCACCCCCGGCACCGGCCCGGATGTCGTCGCGCGCATGCTCGGCGATCGCATCGCCGCGCTGCTCGGGCAGGCGATCGTGATCGACAATCGGCCCGGCGCGAGCGGCACGATCGCCCTGGCCGCTCTGGCCCGAGCGCCCGCCGACGGCCAAACGCTCGGTCTGCTCAACATGCCGTTCGTGGTGGCGCCGCTGATCCTGCCGCAGGTGCCCTACGACACCGAACGCGACCTGCAGCCCGTGGCGCTGCTGAACCAGAACCACTTCCTGCTTGCCGTGCGCGCCGAGTCGACCCACCGCTCGCTGGAGCAGCTGGTGACCGCGGCGCGCGCCCGGCCCGGCGCACTCAAGTACTCGTCGACCGGCATCGGCACGCCGGGCCACCTGGCGCTCAAGCTGCTCGAGCAGGCGAGCGGCATCGAGCTGCTGCATGTGCCGTACCGCGGCGGCCCGGCCGCGGTAACGGCCCTGCTGTCGGGCGACGTCGACGTGCAGGCGGGCTTGCCGGCGCTGGCACCACACATCGCCGACGGCAAGCTGCGGCCGCTGGCGGCACTGACCACGCAGCGGCTGCCCGGCTACCCGGCGCTACCCACCACCCGCGAACTGGGCTATCCGGCGGTGGTGGTCAATGACTGGCAGGGGATCGTGGCGCCCGCCGGAACGCCGCGCGCGATCGTCGACCAACTGGCGGCTGCCGTCGCGCAGGTGGTGGCGCAGCCGGACCTGCAGGCTCGCTTCGAGACCATGGGCATGAGCCCGGCGCGCGGCGGGGCCGACGAGTTCGCAGCGCTGATCCGCAGCGAGATCGCGCACTGGCGTCGGGTCGTGCGCGAGGCGAACATCAAGGCCGAGTGACGATGCGCGCGCTGGCATCCCCCGACGCGGTGCACAGGGACGACCCTGCACGTTACCTGCGCGGTCTGATCTCCGCCGCAGCGCTGTCGCAGGCCATCGGCGCAGCCGTCGAGCTGCGCGTCTTCGACCATCTGGCCGAGGCGCCTTGCGACCTCGACGCGTTGGCCGGCGCGACCCACTGCTCGCGCGATGGGCTGCAGCGCCTGCTGCGTGTGCTGGTGGCGGCCGACCTGGTGCGTCCCTGCGCAAGCGCCGGGCGGTTCTCATGCACCCCACTCGGTGCCGCGTTGGCGCCGGGCGGGGCGCGCGGCGCACGCGGCCTGGCTCTGTGGTGGAGCCGTTACCGTTGGCCGGCGTGGGCACAGCTGGCGGCCAGCCTGCGCAGGGGAGAGCCCGTGCGCGCCGCCGCACCCGAGGCGTCGGGCTTCGACCGTCTGGCGTGCGACGCGGCGGCGGCCGCCACCTTCAACGACGCGATGACCGGCGTGAGCCACGTCGTGGCTGCCGACGTCGCTGCCAAGCTCGATCTCGCCGGCGTCGCGTCGGTGATCGACGTGGGCGGCGGCTACGGCGTGCTGCTGAGCGAGTTGCTGGCGGCCCACCCCGCACTGCACGCGACGCTGCTCGACCTGCCGCATGCGCTCGGCGGAGCACGCGAGACGCTGCAGTCGCGCGGCCTGCTGGCGCGCTGCACCTTGCTCGCCGGCGACTTCTTCCAGCCCTTCCCGGTGCGCGCGCCCGTGTGCGTGCTGATGCGCGTGCTGCACGACTGGGACGACGATCCCTGCCGGCACATCCTCGCCGCGTGCCGCGCGTCGGTGCAGGCGGCTGGCCGGCTTTGCATCATCGAGCGTCTGCTGCCGACCGACGTCGCGTGCTCGCCCGAGCATGTCGAGGTCGCCCTGAGCGACCTGAACATGCTGGTGATGCTCGGCGGCCGGGAGCGCACCGCAGCGCAGCTGCAGGCGCTGCTGGCTGGGTCGGGCTGGCGTTGGGAGCGCGTGACGCCGCTCGCGCTCGGCTTCTCGCTGATCGAGGCGCGCGCATGAAGCGCACGGCTCAGCGACTGGAGAAGTCGGGCTTGCGCTTCTCGAGCACGGCCTGCATCGCCTCGCGCGCTTCGCCGCTGCTCAGCCGCTCGGTGAAGACCGCGCCCTCACGCCGGATCGCGTCGAGCCAGGCCGCGCGCTGCGGATCGCGCATCAGGCGCTTGGAGTCGCGCACCGCCCCGGGCGGCATGGCATTGAATCGCTCGGCCACGCGCCGCGCGTGCGCCGCCACCTCACCGGCGGGCAGCACCGCGTTGGCAATGCCGCATTCAACCGCAGCCTCGCCGTTGAACGGGTCGCCGAGCAGCAGCTTCTCTGCCGCGCGCCTGCCGCCCATCAACTGCGGCACGATCAGGCTTGACGCAAACTCGGGCACGAGACCCAGGCTGGTGAACGGCATGGCCAGGCGCGCCTCGTCGGAGACGTAGACAAAGTCGCAATGCAGAAGCATCGTGACGCCGATGCCGATCGCCCCGCCCGTCACCGCCGCGACGACGGGCTTGTCGCAGGCGATCAGCGCATGCATGAAGCGGAACACCGGCGACTCGCCGATGTTCGGCCGCGGCCGGTTCAGGAAGTCCTGCAGGTCGTTGCCGCTGGTGAAGATGCCGGGCTGGCCGGTAATCAGGAGGGCGCGCACCGCCGCGTCGGCCGCCGCAGCATCGATGGCATCGGCCATCGCCTGGTACATCTCGACCGTCAGCGCGTTCTTCTTCTCCGGACGCGCGATCTCGATCGTCGCGACGCCGTTGAGGGTGGCGGTCTTGATGCTCATGCGGGAGCTCCGGTGGACAAACGTTGGAACAGGCCCGCCACGCGCAGCCACAGCGTGGACTCGAACTGGGCACGGAAGAAGCCGAAGTGGCCGATGCGGCGTGTCTGCGCGTCCGCCGGCGCGATGCGGTGCAGCTCGCGCGGCGCGTTCTCGTAGCAGTCGATCAGCACGCGCGTGCCGCGCTCGGTCATCAGCTCGTCGTCGGTGATCGACAGCGCGATCACCGGGAAGCGTGCCGATGCGAACTTCGCGCGCAAGGCTTCGCCCTCGGCGCCGACGTGGTAGCGCGGATGCAGGCACCAGCGCCGCCATTGCAAGATCACCCCGCGCGGCAGGTCGCCCACCTTGCGCAGGCGCGCGCCCGGGAAGTAGCCGCAGGCCCAAGTCGCCACCGGCACCAGCACGTGCCAGAAGTACAGCACCATGCGCTTGAGCGGCGGCGCGTTGTCGCGCCAGTAGCCGCTGCCCGCCGCCACCGACACCAGGCCGGCGATGCGGTCGCGGTGCTTCAGCATGCCGGCCAGTTGCGCGCCCAGGCTGTGGCCGACCACCAGCAGCGGCAGGCCCGGCGCCAGCGCGAGCAGGCGCTCGAGCGCCGCGTCGGTGTCGTCGGCCCAGTCGAACAGGTCGGCGTCCAACTCGCGCAGCGAACGCAGCCCCGCGGGGCTGCGTTCGCTGCGCGAGTT
>DATLIE010000148.1:0-3735 GCA_035539635.1 Burkholderiaceae bacterium | reverse complement strand
GCCCGAAGGGCGGGGGACATTCGCCGAGCAAGGCTCCCCGTCGGCGGGAGCGCCACCCCGAACACTCGGTCCCTCAAAAATCAAACTTCGCCGACACCACGAAGGTCCGCCGCGGCGCCAGCAGCACCTGGCTCGCGGCGCGGCCGGTCCAGGTCGCGTAGAGCCGGTCCGTCAGGTTGCGCACGCGGAAACTCAGCAGCGCGTTCTTCAGGCGGTAGCTCACGGCCGCATCGACCGTGGTGAAGCCGTTGATGCGGATCTGGTTGGCGTTGTCGGTGTACATCGGCCCCGTGTGGTTCAACGACGCGAAGTACTCGAACTTCGATCCGTCGGGCCGGTAGGTGGCGAAGATGTTGGCCATGCGCTCGGGCACGTTCGGCGGGGTCTTGCCCACGCGCGAGACGTTGCCGGCTTCGACCAGCGTGTCGAAGCGCGCATCGAGCGCCGCCAGGTTGCCCGCCAGCGTCCATTCGCGCGTGGGCTTCCACACGGCCGACAGCTCGAGGCCGCGCGACGACTGGCGGCCGTTGTTCACGGTGGTGGCGGCGGTGTTCGGGTCGCGCGAGAGCACGTTGTCGAGTTCGATCTTGTACAGCGCCGCGGTCCACTCCAGGTTCGCTGCAGGCAGGCTCTGCTTGAAGCCCACCTCGGCCTGCTTGCCGCGCGACATCGGGAACGCGGCGTTCGACGCCGACAGCAGGAACAGCGAACCTACCGGCAGCGTGGCGTTGGTGTACTGCGCATACAGGCTCGACTGCGGCGACAGGTCGTACACCGCGCCGATGCGCCCCGAGGTGGCGCGGTAGCTCGCGCCGAAGCGCGTGACGCTGCCCGCGTTCAGGTCCCAGATGCGGCGGTCGACCTCGGTGCGGTCGTGGCGCAGGCCACCGACGAGCGTGAGGTCGCGCATCGGCTTGAGCGCGTCTTCCACGAAGACCGAGGCGACCTTCACGCGCGAGAAGGTGTCGGCGCGGTTGCCCGCGCCGGTGGTCAGCGCGGGGTTGTCGTCGAAGTAGCCGGTGTACGGGTTGAACACGGGCACGCGCAGTTGCGCGGCGGTGGTGGGGCTGCTGTTGGAGAAGCGGCGCTGGCTGCCGAAGCGGGTTTCGCTGTACTCGCCACCGACGACGAAGCGGTTGTCCAGGCCGGCGATCTTTCCCTTGTGCGTGGCGTCGAAGCGGTCGAGCCAGAAGTCCTGGTCGTGCGTGATGAGCGTCTGGTCGCGCGCGATGCTGGCGGGCGGCACGAAGGTCGCGCTTTCTGAATTGCGGAACATGCGCTTCGATTGGTTGGCCGAGAACTCGTTGCGCCACGACCAGCCGCCGTCCAGTTGCCCCGTGAGGCGCGCGCGCAGCCAGTAGGTCTCGGACGAGTTCTCGTCGTCGCGCACGTTGTAGTTGGTGCGCGCCATGCGCCGGTCGATCACGCGGCCGTCGGGCGTGCTGACGACGTTCGTCGGCTGCGTGGCGAAGCTGCGCGGCACGAGCGGCGTGCCCCAGTAGGCGTCGTTGTCGTCGCGCAGGTAGTCGAACGACAGGTCGAGCTTCACCGAGCCGCCCAGGTCCACCAGCAGGCCGCTCGTGAAGTGGTCGATGCGCTCGCCGTTGCGGTCGATGGTGCCCACCTTGGTGTCGTTGCGGCTGTAGTCGAGCCGGTAGGCGCTGGCCTCGCCCAGCGCGCCGCCGAAGCCGAAGGCCGCGCGCGTGGAGCCGTAGCTGCCGTACGAGAGCAGCGCTTCCTTGTGCGGGTTGCTGCGGTCGGGCCGCTTGGTCACGAAGTTGACGATGCCGCCGATGGCGCCTTCGCCGTCGAGCACCGAGGCCGGGCCCTTGAGCACTTCGATGCGCTCGTAGTTCCAGGTGTCCTGCACGCGGTTGGTGACGCCCGCGCCCGAGCTGCGCACGCCGTCGTACAGGTACATGAGGCTGGTGAAGCCGCGCAGCGACAGCGTGGTCGGCGACGACGGCGGGCCGCCGCCCGAGAGGCCCGCCATGCCGCGCAATGCTTCGCTGAAGGTGCGCGCGCCGCGCTGCTGGATCGCGTCCTGCGACAGGATCTCGACCGAGGCCGGCGTCTCGCGCACCGACAGGCCCAGGCGCGAGGCCGTGCCGCTCGAATCATCGAGGTGCAGGCTGTTCGCGTCACGGCTGCCTTCGATGGTGACGGTGCCGAGTTCGGCGTTGTTGCGGCTGTCTTGTGCAGAGGCGACTTGCAAGGCGGTGAAGGCGGCCAGCGCGACGGTGGTGCGGGTGAACGGGGTCATGGAGCGGTGCGTGGAAGAAATGAAGAAAGCGTCAGGCCACCGAGAAGCGCCGCAGCCGCCAGGCCGCGAGGCCGAACAGCAGCAGGCTCGGCACCAGCAGTTGCAGCACGGCGAGCGCGGCCTGCCCGCGCACGAGGTCGGCGGGCTCCTCGCGCCAGGCGAAGGTGGGCATGCGGTCGAAGTCGGCTGGGGCGAGCGCATCGCGTGCGTCGATGCGCGGGAAGAAGAAGGCCTTCCAGGCTTCGTGGTGCGCCACGGTCTGGGCGTCGAAGCGCGCGTGGCGGCGTGCGCCGTTGCCGGCCAGCGCGGTCATGCCTTCGTAGGCCACGGCCGCCGGCGACACGGCGCCGAAGCGGCCCACCAGCGCCTGCTGTTGTGCCTGCTGCGCGTCGAAGCGCGCGAGCGCGGGGCGGATCGCTTCATCGACCTCGCGCTGGATGCGGTAGTTGGCCAGCGAGCGGCCGGCGATCTCGATCTTGCCGTCGCGCGGCACGAGGATGGCGCCCTGCCCCACGTGCTGGTACTCGGTGCCCAGCAGGTCCTGGTAGCGCTTCATCGCCTCGGCCGTGACCACGCGCTGGCGCGTGGCCAGCTCGGTGCGCGACGGTGCAGGCGCGGCCTGCGTGACGGCCAGGTTGAGCAGCACCGGCGCCACGAGCACCAGCAGCACCCAGGCGATGACGAGCACCATCGCGTTCGTCGCCGACGAGGCGCCGAAGGCATTGACCGCCACCACCAGTGCGAACCAGAACAGCGCGTAGGCGCCGACCAGCAACGCCCACCACAGCGTGGCGCTGCCCGCGCCGCCGGCGGTGAGCCCCGCATGGCGCGCGATCCACAGCACCGCCACCGGCAGCAGCACGGCCGGCCCCAGCAGCACCGCCGCGCGCACCGTGAGCTTGCCCGCGAGCAACGTGCGCAGCCGCAGCGGTTGCGACAGCAGCAGGCGCAAGGTGCCGTTCTCGCGCTCGGCCGACAGCAGGTTGTAGCTGAGCGCAAAGATCAGCAGCGGCAGCAGGTAGACGATGACGAAGGCCAGGTCGAAATGCCCGCTCAGCAGGTGCCACGGGTTCTCGATGTCGCTGGGGTTCATGAACACCACGCGGCTCTGGTTCGTGACCTGGTACTGGCTCGGGAACAGGTCGCTCTGCCCCAGCGCGACCGGGCCCAGCGGCGCGGTCGGCAGCAGCACGTGCTGGCCGCCATAGCTGCTGGCCATGCGCGAGGGGTCGGCCGGGTTCTCGAAGGGCGTGGGCTGCGCGGTGCCGGCCAGGATGGCTTCGAGCAAGGTGCGTTGCGCGGTGCGGGTGTCGCGGTCGGCCTGCACCACCGCGGCCTGCGCGCGGTCGCGCTGGGCGGTCTGCAGCAGGCCGTTGCCCAATGCATAGGCCACGAGCAGCAGGAACAGCGCACCGACGACCCACAGGCCGCGCTCGGCGAGCATCAAACGCACTTCCTGGCGCATCACGGCC
>DATLIE010000147.1:0-10547 GCA_035539635.1 Burkholderiaceae bacterium | reverse complement strand
AAGGCCCGCCTATGATGGCGCCGCCATGCCTTTCGCCGACCTGATCAACGACAGCTTCCTGCGCGCCTGCCGCCGCGAGCCCACCGAGCACACGCCGCTGTGGCTGATGCGCCAGGCCGGGCGCTACCTGCCGGAGTACCGCGCCACGCGCGCCAAGGCCGGCAGCTTCATGGGCCTGGCGACGAACCCCGACTTCGCCACCGAGGTCACGCTGCAGCCGCTCGATCGCTACCCGCTCGACGCGGCGATCCTGTTCTCGGACATCCTGACCGTTCCCGACGCGATGGGCCTGGGCCTGTCGTTCGCCGAGGGCGAGGGCCCGCGCTTCGCGCGCCCGGTGCGCGACGAGGCCGCGGTGGCCGCGCTGGCGGCGCCCGACCTCGACAAGCTGCGCTACGTGTTCGACGCGGTCACCTCGATCCGCAAGGCACTCAATGGCCGCGTGCCGCTGATCGGCTTCTCGGGCAGCCCGTGGACGCTGGCCTGCTACATGGTCGAGGGCGCGGGCAGCGACGACTACCGACTCGTCAAGTCGATGCTCTACGCGCGGCCGGACCTGATGCACCGCATCCTGGCCATCAACGCCGATGCGGTGGCGGCCTACCTGAACGCGCAGATCGCCGCCGGCGCGCAGGCGGTGATGGTGTTCGACAGCTGGGGCGGCGTGCTCGCCGACGGCGCGTTCCAGGCTTTCAGCCTGGCGTACACGCAACGCGTGCTCGAGCGGCTCGACCGCAGCGTGCCGGCCATCGTCTTCACCAAGGGCGGCGGGCCCTGGATCGAAGCCATTGCCGGCATCGGCGCCGATGTGGTCGGGCTGGACTGGACCGTGAACCTCGCCGGCGCGCGCGCTCGCGTGGCCGACAGCGTGGCGCTGCAGGGCAACCTGGATCCGATGGTGCTGTTCGGCGGTGAAGCCGCGGTGCGCGCCGAAGCGCGGCGCGTGCTCGACGACTTCGGGCATGGGCCCGGGCATGTGTTCAACCTCGGCCACGGCATCCACCAGCACACGCCGCCCGAGGCCGTCGCTGCCCTGGTGGATGAGGTGCACACCCATTCGCGTATACGCCGGGCCGCTCGCTGAGGCTATTGTTTCCGCACGCGGTAAGTGAGCACTCAGACTAACTTATCCCCACCTTGGGCTGTGCGGTGCAACAAGCGAAGCGACCGGCGTCGCTGCCATCCGGGCTTGCCCTAGGTTGTTCTAAGTGGTTGATTCCATTGGGCCAGCAACGCTGCCCGTTGGCTGCGCAGGGTGTTGCGCCTGCTGGCGGATCAAGGGCTTAGCGCGTCTGCGGGCAGCTTGTTCACAAAGTTGCCCACAGCTGCGGTGGAAAGCTCCAAATGATGTTCTGAATCATGGGCTTAGAGCCGATGTTTGAAGCTCTGCCGCGAAATCGGCGCTATCTGCTTCATGACTGACCCGTCATCGCCCGGCCTGGTCGCGGTCGCGGTCGAGGCGCCACAGCACGCGGCGATGGCCGCCGCACTGGCCTACACAAGCGAGCGGCCACTCGCGCCCGGCACGCTGGTGCGCGTGCCGCTTGGGCGGCGCCAAGTGCCAGGCATCGTGTGGGACGGGGCCCCCGAGTCACTACCGCCCGGCGTGATGCTGCGAGCCGTCGGGGAGGTGCTGGTGTCGATGCCGCCGCTGGGGGCCACTTGGCGCCAGCTGGTCGGGTTTGCGGCCGGCTATTACCAGCGCAGCGTGGGCGAGCTCGCGCTGTCGGTGCTGCCGCCCGAGTTGCGGCGGCTCGACGCCACGCAACTCGCGCGACGGATCGCGCGCCTGAAGTTCAAGCCGACGGACGCCGGCAGGGTGGCCGCGCTGCCCGACCTGACGCCGGACCAGCAAGCCGCGGGCGCGGCGCTGGCAGACGCGCCCCCTGGCCCGGTGCTGCTGCACGGCGTGACCGGCAGCGGCAAGACCGAGGTCTATCTGCGTGCGGCGGCGGCGACCCTGGCGGCCGGCCGCCAGGTGCTGCTGCTGGTGCCCGAGATCAACCTGACGCCGCAGCTCGAGGCGCGGCTGGCCGAGCGTTTCGCGGGCCACCGCCTCGTCACGCTGCACAGCGCGCTGACGCCGGCGCAGCGCCTGAAGCACTGGCTCGCGGCGCATCTCGGCCAGGCCGAGCTGGTGCTGGGCACGCGCCTGGCGGTGTTCGCGTCGCTGCCGCAGCCGGGGCTGATCATCGTCGACGAGGAGCACGACCCGTCGTTCAAGCAGCAGGAGGGTGCTCGCTACTCGGCGCGCGACCTGGCGGTCTACCGCGCACGCCTCGAAGGGGTGACGGTGCTGCTCGGCTCGGCCACGCCGTCGCTCGAGACCTGGCAGCGTGCCGAGCAGGGGGCGTACCGGCGCATCGCGTTGCCCACGCGCGTCGGCGGTGGTGCGCTGCCGCGCGTGCGCGTGGTCGACATGAGCACCCAGCCACGCCAGGCCGGGCAGGACACGCCGATCTCGGCGCCGCTGCTGGCCGCGCTGCAGGAGCGGCTCGGGCGCCGCGAACAGAGCCTCGTGCTGCTCAATCGCCGCGGCTATGCCCCCGTGCTGCATTGCGGCGCCTGCGGCTGGAAGAGCGGCTGCCCGCACTGCAGCGCCTGGCGCGTGTTCCACAAGGGTGACCGCACGCTGCGCTGTCACCACTGCGGCCTGACCGAGCGCGTGCCGCGCGCCTGCCCGGAGTGCGGCAACCTCGACATCCACCCGATCGGGCGCGGCACCGAGCGCCTGGAGGAGCAGTTGACGACGCTGCTGCCGGACGCGCGCATCGCGCGCATCGATGCCGACACGACACGCCTGAAGGGGTCACTCGAGGCCCAGCTCGGCGCGGTGCATGCCGGCGAGGTGGACGTGCTCGTGGGCACGCAGATGATCGCAAAGGGCCACGACTTCCGGCGCATGACGCTGGTGGCCGCGGTCAACCCCGACAGCGCGCTCTTCGCGAGCGACTTCCGCGCCCCCGAGCGTCTGTTCGCGTTGCTGATGCAGGCCGCCGGCCGCGCCGGGCGCGATGCGGCGCAAGGCGCCGCGAGCGAGATGTGGGTGCAGACCTGGCACCCGCGCCACCCGCTCTTTGCCGCACTCGCGCAGCACGATTTCGCGGCCTTCGCCGCGAGCCAGCTCGCCGAGCGCGAGGGTGCGGGGCTGCCTCCCTTTGCCAGCCTGGCGCTGCTGCGCGCGGAAGCGAAGCAGGCCAGCGCCGCGCAGGCCTTCCTGCAGGCCGCCGCCGAGCATGCGGCCGCACTGCCCGAGGCCGCGGGCGTGATGGTCTATCCGCCGGTGCCGCCGCCGATCGCGCGCGTGGCCGGCGTCGAGCGCATGCAGATGCTGGTCGAGTCGCGCTCGCGTGCCGCGCTGCAGCGCCTGCTCGCGGCGTGGCTGCCGGGGCTCGCGACGCTGGGCAAAGAAAAAGCCCACCGCGTGTTGCGGTGGGCTGTCGATGTGGACCCGCTGGCGATCTGAGCCAGCGCGCGGGGCTCAGTCCTTGTTGCGGCCCTTGCCCTTGTCCTTGGCGTGCTTCGGCGGGCCTTTGCCCGGGTGTGCCTTGGCGTACTGGTCCTCGACCCAGGACTCCTGCACGAAGTACACCTGACGGCTGCAGGCGTTGTACGCGCCGCAGTGCTTGCGCCAGTTCTTGGCGTGGCCCGGCGGCACGTACAGGTACATCGGCGGCTGCGCGACCACCACCGCAGGGCGGGTGATGATCACCGGCTGCGGGTAGTACACGGGCGGCGGTGGCGCGCTGCCGATCTCGATGCGGCCGTACACGCCCGGCTCGCGGATCGTGATGCCCACACCGACGTCGACGGCGGACCAGGCAGGCGCCGCGGCGGCAGCGATCAACGCGCCGGCGGCAAGGATTCGAAACTTGTGGTTCATGTGGGCGTCCTCCATTCAGGGCACACAACGAGAGTGTGACGCCGCGCGTTGACCCACTTGCGTAGGACAAGAACGCATACCGTGCAATCGTTCATGGCGCACGGCGGCAGGTTTGTCAGTGGGTGCCCGCCACGCGGAACGCCGTTGCCAGCGCGGTGAAGGTCACGAAGGCGGCCGCGGTGGAACTGAGGATGATGCGCGCCACGCGCCCGTTGTCGGCACCGTAGCGTTCGGCCAGCAGCGATACGTTGCTCGCGCTCGGCAGGGCGGCGGCGAGCGTGAGCACCATGGCCTCGAAGGTGCCGATCGGCGCGCCGAGCTGGCGCGCGGCCGCGGCGAGCGCGAACACCAGCAGCGGGTGCGCGAACAGCTTGATGGCCGCCACCGGCAGGTAGAGCGACGCCGGCGTGCGCGTGTGCGCGTGCTGGCCCGCGCGCCACAGCACGGCGCCGATCGTGAACAGCGCGACCGGGCTCGCCGCGTCGGCCAGCATGTCGACGATGCGCGCCACCGGGCCGCCCGAGCCGAGCCAGCGCCAGTCGAGCACCGAGCACAGCGCGCCGAGCGCGATGGCCCAGGGCAGCGGGTTCGACAGCGCGCCGAGCAGTGCCTTCTTCAGCGCCGCGCGCGCGCCGGCTCCCTTGGCCTCATGCGCCTGCGCCAGCGCGATGCACAGCGACGTGGTCACGAACAGGTCGGTCAGCATCGCGCAGATCACCGGCCCCGCGGCGTCCTTCCCGAGCAGGACGGTCAGCAACGGCACCCCCATGAAGCCGGTGTTGGGAAACGCCGCGACCAGCGCGCCGAAGGCGGCGTCCTTGAGCTGCACGCGCGGCGACAGCGTGACCGCGAGCGTGAAGGCCACGATGGCGAGCGACGCAATCAGCGACACCACCAGCACCACCGGGTTGAGCAGCTGGCCGATCGGCGTGTTCATGCCGAAGCGGAACAGCATCGCCGGCAGCGCGAAGTACAGGACGAAGGCGTTGAGCCCCGGGATCGCCGACTCCGGCAGCACGCGCTTGTGCGCCGCCACGTAACCCATCAGCACGAGGGCGAAGAACGGCAGCGTGACGGAGAGGATCGGGCCCATGCGTGGGCGCGAGTATCTCAGCGCCCCCTAGCACATCGCGCCGCGAGAGCCACCGATATGATCCGCCGCCCTCCATGACCGACACGCTCAATACGCGCCAGCTCGACGCGGTGCACCACCTCTCGTCGCCCTGCCTGGTGCTCGCCGGCGCCGGCTCGGGCAAGACGCGCGTCATCACGCACAAGATCGCGCGCCTGCTGCTGGCCGGCCTGGAGCCGTCGCAGATCGCGGCCATCACCTTCACCAACAAGGCCGCGGCCGAGATGCGCGAGCGTGCCAAGGCGCTGGTGGGCCCACGCGCCGCCAAGCCGCTGGTGGTCAGCACCTTTCACTCGCTGGGGGTGCGACTGCTGCGCGCCGACGGCGAGCGCGTCGGGCTCAAGCCCAACTTCTCGATCCTCGACAGCGACGACGTGCTCGGCGTGCTGCGCGACGCCGGCGGCACGACCGACGCCGCGCTGGCTCGGCGCTGGCAGTGGGCGATCAGCCTGTGGAAGAACCAGGGCCTGGATTCAACGGGGGCTGAAGGCGTGGCCGCGAGCGACGACGAGCGCGTGGCCGTGCGCGTGATGCAGCGCTACGAGGAGCGGCTCGCGGCGTACCAGGCGGTCGACTTCGACGACCTGATCGGGCTGCCGCTGAAGCTGTTGACGCGCGACGACGAGGCGCGCGCGAAGTGGCGGTCGACGTTCGGCCACGTGCTGGTCGACGAATACCAGGACACCAACGCCGTGCAGTACGAGCTGTTGAAGGCGCTGGTCGGCGAGCAGGGCCTGTTCACCGCGGTGGGCGACGACGACCAGAGCATCTACGGCTGGCGCGGCGCGACGATCGACAACCTGAAGCGCCTGCCGCAGGACTACCCGAGGCTCAAGGTCATCGCGCTGGAGCAGAACTACCGCTCCACCGGGGCGATCCTCGCGGCCGCAAACGCGGTGATCGCCGCCAACCCGAAGATCTTCGAGAAGAAGCTGTGGAGCGAGTTCGGCGACGGCGAGCCGGTGCGCGTGCTCGAGTGCGACGGCGAAGAGCACGAGGCCGAGCGCGCGGTGGCTTCGATCCAGGCGCGCCGCGCCGAGGGCGGCCAGGTCCGGTTCAGCGACTTCGCGATCCTCTACCGCGCCAACCATCAGGCGCGGGTGTTCGAGCAGAAGCTGCGCGCGGCGCAGATTCCCTACAAGGTTTCAGGGGGCCAGAGCTTCTTCGACCGCGCCGAGATCAAGGACCTGGTCGCGTGGCTGCGCCTCGTCGTCAACAGCGACGACGACCCGGCCTTCCTGCGCGCGGTGACCACGCCCAAGCGCGGCATCGGACACCAGACGCTGGGCTCGCTCGGTGAGTTCGCTTCGAAGTGGAAGGTCAGCCTGTTCGAGGCCCTCTTCGCCGAGTCGCTGGCCAGCGTTCTGAGCGCCAAGGCGCGCGGCAGCCTGCACGAGTTTGGCCGCTTCGTGAACGACCTCGAGCACCGCGCGCGCCAGACCCTAGGGGCCGACGCGGCGCGCAGCTTCCTGCTCGGCTGGCTGAAGGACATCGGGTACGAGCAGCACCTGTATGACGGCGAGGACAGCGAGAAGCTGGCCGCGGCGCGCTGGAGCAACGTGCTCGATTTCGTCGACTGGATCGCGCGCCGCTGCGGCGGCGCGCCCGAGGACCGCGCGCTCGCGGCCGGCGAGATCGCCGACGAGGCGAAGAGCGTGTTCGAGGTGGCGCAGACGATCTCGATCATCGCCAGCCTCGCCGAGCGCGGCGACGATCAGGACGTGGTCACGCTGTCGACCCTGCATGCCGCCAAGGGCCTGGAGTGGCCGCATGTCTTCCTGGCCGGCATCAACGAGGGCCTGCTGCCCTTCAAGAGCGAGGCCGAGGACATGACGCCGCAGCGCCTGGAGGAGGAGCGGCGCCTGATGTACGTCGGCATCACGCGCGCGCGCACCACGCTCGCCGTCAGCACGCTGCGCCGCCGCAAGCGCGGGCGCGAGCTGGTGGCCGGCCTGCCGAGCCGCTTCATCGCCGAGATGAAGCTCAACGAGCGCCAGGCCAAGGAGGACCCGCGCGAGAAGCTCAAGCGGCTGCGCGCCGAACTCGCGGCGCGGCAAGCCCCAACCGGCACGACCCATCCCGCGTAATCCATCGCGGTTCGCGCGCGAGGATCACCGTCCGATGCGTGCCAGATGTCTCGCACTGCACCCACCGCGCCGCGCGACTTGACCGCGGTCAAGCGCCGCCGCGGTGCGCCTGTTTGACATTCGCCGCGCAACGCCGCGACGACGGTCGGACCGGCGCCCGCATTGCAACGCACAGGAGACATGCCCATGAAGCTCGCCCCACTCGTCGCCGCTTGTGGACTCGCCGTCCTGGCGGGTGTCGCGTCGGCCCAGGACGCCTGGATCGTCGGCCAGTCGGCGCCGCTGACCGGCAGCAACGCCGCGATGGGGCGTGACATCCGCGATGGCGCGGCCGCCTACTTCAAGGCCGTCAACGCGCGCGGCGGCATCGCCGGCCGGCCGATCGAACTGGTGACGCTCGACGACGCCAACAACCGCCAGACGGCCGGCGCCAATACGCAGAAGCTGCTCGCCGAGAGGCGCGCGGTCGCGCTGTTCGGCTTCGCGTCGGCGACGCTGAGCCTGGACGCGATGCCGCAGGCCGAGAAGACCAATACGCTGTTCTTCGCACCGCTGTCCGGAGCCGACCCGGTGCGAAAGGCACCGCCGGTGGTCTACACGATGCGTGCGTCGTACGGCGAGGAGATGGACAAAATCTTGGGCTTCTGGACTGGCCTGGGCATGAAGAAGGTGGTCGTCGTGCACTACGACGACGAGGTCGGCACGCAGAACTTCGCGCTGGTGTCGCAGTACCTGAGCAAGAACGGCGGCACGCCGCCGGCGGCGCTGGCGCTCAAGCGCAACCAGGCGGTCGACGACGCGCACGTGGATCAACTGCGTGAGCACAAGCCCGACGTGATCATCAACACAGCGCTGTCCGGCGCCGCGTCGGAGATCAGCAAGCGCCTGGCCAAGCGAGGCAGCTTCGTGCCGATGTCCAGCCTGTCCTTCGTCGGCGCGCAGCAGTACATCGACGCCGCCGGGGCCGCCGCGGCAGGCGTGTCGATCGCGCAGGTGGTGCCCAACCCCTCGTCGGGCGCGCCGGTGGTGCGCGAGTGCGCCAAGGCGCTGGCCGACGCCGGCATCACCGCACCGATGAACAGCACGCACCTGGAAGCCTGCATCGGCGCCAAGGTGCTGGCCGAGGCGATGCGCCGGGCTCGCAAGCCCGGCGACCCGACCGCACTGCTCGCGGCGATGGCCTCGCTGGGCAGCTACGACGCCGGCGGCTTCGTCGTGCACTACGGCGCAGGCCGCCGTCACGGCAGCAGCTACGTGGACCTGGGCATGGTGTCGCGCGACGGCAAGCTCAAGGGCTGAGGCGCCCGCGGCTACATGCCCTTGAACAGCCCGAGGTAGCTGCGGCTGACCTCGAGCTGTTCCTTGTGGCCCTTCACGGCCACGATCTGGCGCCCGCGGAAGTCGCGCGTCACGCCGGCGATGGCGTTGACGTTGACCAGCGTCGAGCGGTGGATCTGCCAGAACAGCTTCGGGTCGAGCTCGTCGACCAGTTCCTTGATCGGCTTGCGGATCAGCGCCTCGAGGGTGGCGGTCTGCACCCGCGTGTACTTCTCGTCGCTGATGAAGAACAGCACATCCTCGACCGGGATCATCTGGATCGCCTGGCCGACGCTGGCCTGGATCCACTGCAGGTATTGCGGCGAACCGCCGCCTGGGTTCATCTTGGCCGACAGCTCGTGCAGCAGCTGCTGCAGCGGCTTGGCCGGTGACGCCTCGGACGCGTCGCCCGACTCGCGCGCCGCCAGGCGCTTCTTCAGCCGCGCCACCGTGACCGCCAGCCGCTCGCGCTCCGCGGGCTTGAGCACGTAGTCGGCCACGCCTTGCTCGAAGGCCTCGACCGCGTACTGGTCGTAGGCAGTGATGAAGACGATCTCGGGCAGCAGCTCGTCGGGGCCGACCTCCATCTGGGCGATCTGCTTGGCCGCCTCGACGCCGGTCAGGCCCGGCATGCGGATGTCCAGGAACACGATGTCGGGCCGGTGCTCCTCCACCAGCGTCACCGCCTCGTTGCCGTTCTTGGCCTCGGCCACCAGATCGAGCTCGGGCCAGGCCTCGGTCAGGCGCGCGCGCAGCTGTTCTCGCATCAGGCGCTCGTCGTCGGCGAGCACCGCACGGGGCTGTGTCGATGTCATGGCGAGATTGTCGTCGTCTTCGACGCGTCCTTCGGCTCTTTCCACACCCACCACAGCAGCAGGATCAACGGGGACATCACGAGCGCGAGCGCCAACAGCGCCACCGCCACGCCGAAGCCGCCCAGCACCAGCGGCACGCCGAGCGACAGCACGATGACCAGCGGCACCACGACCACGATCACCGCAGCCGCCAGCAGCACGCCCATCGACGCCAGCAGCCAGTGGCCGGCGTGCGCGGGGCGCAGGTCCGACAGCACGAAGCGCTCGCCGTCGACCACGACCGTGGTACCGGCCGGCACCAACTCGGGCAGGCCCCATACGAGAAACGCCCCCAGGGTCAACGCCACCAGCGCTGTGGCGATCAGCGCGGCCCAGGACAGCCTGATCAGCAGCGACTTCACGCCGCGGCCCCGGGCGCGATGGTGCGATACGGCAGTGCGATCGTCACCACGGTGCCGCTGGGCTTGTTCTCGGTCACCGTGACGCTCGCCGTGGCGCCGTACAGCAGCTGCAGGCGCTCGCGGATGTTGGCCAGGCCGACACCGGTGCCGGCGGTCGCGGCCTTGCCGAATCCGAGGCCGGTGTCGGCGACCACGATGTTGAGCTTGCCGTGCACGATCTCGGCCTTGATCGACAGTTCGCCGCCTTCGGGCTTGGGTTCCAGCCCGTGCTTGATCGCGTTCTCGACCAGGCTCTGGATCATCATCGGCGGGAACTCGGCCGACAGCAGCCCGTCGGGCACCTCGATGCGCGTGGCCAGGCGCTCTTCCATGCGCACCTTCAGGATCTCGAGGTAGGGCCGGATCATCGCCATCTCGCGCCCCAGGTCGCGCGGCGCACCGTTGCTGCTGGCCTCGCGCATCGTCGGCATCGAGGCGCGCAGCAGCGCGATCAGGTTCTTCTGCATCTGGCTCGCGCGCGGCGGGTCGGTCTCGATCAGGTGGTCGATCGAGGCCAGCGTGTTGAACAGGAAGTGCGGTTCCACCTGGGCCTGCATCGCGGCCATGCGCGCCTCGACCACCTGGCGCTTGAGCTGCTCGCTCTCGGCCACCTCGGTCGCTTGCGCCGCTTCCTTCTGTGCCGTCAGCTGCTTCTTGTAGGTGACCTTCAGGATGATCGAGCACAGGATCCACAGCAGCGCCAGGTTGGGCAGCGCGTCGCCGAGGCTGGTGCGTGTGATGCGCGTGCGCAGGCTCGAGCCGCTGGTCAGTTCTTCGATGGCTTCCTCGGCCTCGCGTTTGGCTTCCTCGGCGTCCTGCTTGGCCTGCTCGGCCTCGCGGCGCGCCTCCTCGATCGCAGTGCGGATGCTCTGG
>DATLIE010000146.1:0-7673 GCA_035539635.1 Burkholderiaceae bacterium | reverse complement strand
CATCGAGCAGCGGCTGAGCCGGGGCGGGCGCAAGAGCACGGTGGCCACCACCACCGAGGTGTGGCACTTCCTGCGGCTGCTGTACGTGAAGCTGGGCATCCAGCACTGCGTCAACGACGGCTCGCCGGTGATGCCGCAGAGTGCCGAAAGCATCGCCGCGCAGATCCTCAAGCACCACAAGGGCCAGCACGTCGGGCTGCTCGCGCCCCTCGTGATCAACCGCAAGGGCCTCTACACCGATCTGGCGAAGTGGGCCAAGGCCCGCGGCTACACGCACCTGCGCGTGGACGGCGAGTTCGTGAAGGTGGAGCCGTGGCCCAAGCTCGACCGCTTCAAGGAACACACCGTCGAGCTGCCGGTGGGCGACCTCGTGGTCGAGGCCGGCAATGAGGCGCAGTTGCGGTCGCTGCTGGCCACCGCGCTCGACCTCGGCAAGGGCGTGATGCACCTGCTGAGCCCGCTCGGCGCGCTGCGCGGCGCGATGCTCGCGGGCACACCGACGCGCAAGATCGGCCAGGTGAAGGTGTTCTCGACCAAACGCGCCTGCCCGGTGTGCGCCACGAGCTACCCCGAGCTGGACCCGCGCATGTTCAGTTACAACAGCAAACACGGCTGGTGCACCACCTGCGTGGGCACGGGCCTCGCGCTCACGCGCGAGCAGCGCAAGGCCTTCGACGACTCGGTGCGCGACGACGACAACAAGGGCCGCGAGCAGAGTTTCCCGTCCGAGGAGCCCGAGGTCGAGGGCATGGCCGACGAGGCCTGCCCCGACTGCGGCGGCACGCGTCTGAACGCCGTCTCGCGCGCGGTGAAGTTCGAGGACCACTCCATCGCATGGATCGCGCAGTGGGCCGTGGCCGACTGCCGCAAGTGGGTGGAGTCGCTCGAGCTGAAGGGACGTGACGCCGAGATCGCCCGCGACGTGATCACCGAAATCCGCAGCCGCCTCGAGTTCCTGGAGGAGGTGGGCCTCGGCTACCTCACGCTCGACCGTGCGGCGCCCACGCTGAGCGGCGGCGAGGCCCAGCGCATCCGCCTGGCCGCGCAGCTCGGCAGCAACCTGCAGGGCGTGTGCTACGTGCTCGACGAGCCCACGATCGGCCTGCACCCGCGTGACAACCAGATCCTGCTGAACGCGCTGCACAAGCTCGGCGACAAGGGCAACACGCTGGTGGTCGTCGAACACGACGAGGACACCATCCGCCGGGCCGATCACATCATCGACATCGGCCCGGGCGCCGGCAAACGCGGCGGCACGCTGGTGGCGCAGGGCACGGTGAGCGAACTCGCGAGCCACCCCGACTCGGTGACGGGCCGGTCGCTCGCGAAACCGCTCGTGCACCCGATCCAGGTGCGCCGCGAGGTCGCCGGCGGCCCGGTGCTGACGGTCACGGGCGCGGCGCTGCACAACCTGCGCGACGTGACCGTGGACGTGCCGCTCAAGCGCCTCGTCGCGGTGACCGGCGTCAGCGGGTCCGGCAAGTCGACGCTCGCGCGCGACGTGCTGCTCGCGAACCTCACGTTCATCAACACGCGTGGCGGCAAGCCGAGCTGGACGGGCTGCGAGCGCATCGACGGCTGGCAGCAGGTGGACCGTGTGCTGGAGGTGGACCAGACCCCGATCGGCAAGACCCCGCGCTCGTGCCCCGCCACCTACATCGGCTTCTGGGACACCATCCGCAAGCTCTTCGCCGACACGCTCGAATCGCGGGCCCGCGGCTACGCGCCGAACCGCTTCAGCTTCAACACCGGCGAAGGCCGCTGCCCGGCCTGCGAAGGCCAGGGCATGCGCACGATCGAGATGAGCTTCCTGCCGGACGTGAAGGTGCCCTGCGAGAGCTGCCACGGTCAGCGCTTCAACCCCGAGACGCTCGCGGTGAGCTGGCGCGGCAAGAGCATCGGCGACGTGCTGCGCATGGAGGTCGACGAGGCGGTCGAGTTCTTCGCGTCGATGCCGTCGATCGCGCACCCGCTCAAGCTGCTGCAGGACGTGGGCCTGGGCTACCTGACGCTGGGCCAGCCCTCGCCGACGCTGTCTGGCGGCGAGGCGCAGCGCATCAAGCTCGTCACCGAGCTGTCAAAGGTGCGCGACGACGTGACGCGGCGCGGCCAGAAGCCGCCGCACACGCTGTACGTGCTCGACGAGCCGACGGTGGGTCTGCACATGGCCGACGTGGAGCGCCTGATCCGCGTGCTGCACCGCCTGGTCGACGGCGGGCACAGCGTCGTCGTGATCGAGCACGACCTGGATGTGGTCGCCGAGGCCGACTGGGTGATCGACCTCGGGCCCGAGGGCGGCGACGCGGGGGGCCGCGTGGTCGCGACCGGCACACCCGAAGCGGTGGTCGCGGCCGGCACCCACACCGGCGTGGCGCTGGCGCCGGTGCTGGCGCGCGCCTGAGCGGCGCGCGCTCAGCCCGTCGTGTGCAGCGACCCGGCGTCGGCGCGCAGGCCCGCCGTGGCGCCAGTGATCAGCCCGAGCGCACGGCACTGCAGCGCGATCGCGTCTTCATGGTCGCCCAGGCGGTCGAACAGGTCGGACACTCGCAGCAGCACGGTCACCTCCCATTGCGGGTCGGCGGCGCGCTGGGCCAGGCCGGCGGCCTCGAAGGCACGGTCGCGCGCCGTGTCGCGCAGGCGGTGCGCGCCACGGGCCTCGTCCTGCGTGTCCAGCCGCTCGGCACGCTCGAGCGCCAGTTCGGCCAGCGCACACAGTGCGTCGACACTGGCGTCGACCGCCGACAGGGCACGCGCGACCGCGAGGCCGCGCTTGGCATACCAGTCGGCTTCGGCCAGGGCGCCAACGGCGCGGTGGCAACGCGCCACCTGGGCCAGCGCCTGGCTCAGCTGCGCCGGCTCGCGCGCCGCTTCGGCCGCATCGAGCGCGGCCACCGCCGCGCGCAGTTCGCGGCGCGCCGCATCGTCTTCCGGCTGGGAAACAGTCATGTTGCGTGACCCTGGATGGATGATCTGGGTTCATCCTAGGCAAGCGCCGCGGTGGCGCCTTCCCCTCGGGCCGGGGCTTCCCCGCGAGCGCGGGGTTCCGGTGGCTCGCGAGGTGTGCAGGAAGTCACGCCCTACACTGGCGCCGCGGCTCAAGGAAAACCACGGCCTGCCACGGCAGGCGCCGATTTGACAATCGGTGCATCGTCAGTTCCTCATTCCTACAGCTCGCCAGGAGAACCGCCATGTCCCTTCCCGTGTCCACCGCCCGCCGATCGCTCGCCATTGCCGCGACCTTGCTGGCGGCCGGCAGCGCCGCCCAGGCACAGACCACGCTGACCGTGTCGAGCTGGCTCGCGCCGACGCACACCTTGTCGGAAACGCAGAAGGAGTGGTGCGGCCTGATCGAGCAGAAGACCGCCGGCAAGCTGAAGTGCAACATCCTGCCGCGACCGGTGGCGGCACCGCCCGGCACCTTCGACGCCGTGCGCAACGGCCTGGCCGACCTGTCGTACACGGTGCAGGGCTATACGCCGGGCCGCTTCGTCACGACGCAGATGGCCGAGGTGAGCTTCCTCGGCAATTCGTCGGAGTCGACCTCGGTCGCGTTCCAGCGCATGTACAACAAGTACCCGGCATTCGCGGCCGAACACCAGGGCGTGAAGGTGCTGGCCGTGTTCACGCACGGCCCGGGCATCGTGTTCAACACCAAGCGCCCGATCACCAAGGCCGACGACCTCTCGGGGCTGAAGTTCCGCGTCGGCGGCGGCATGGTCAACGAGATCAGCAAGGCGCTGGGCATGAACGTGACGCTCAAGCCGGCGCCCGAGAGCTACGAGCTGCTGTCCACCGGCGTGATGGACGGCACCCTGTTCCCGGCCGAGTCGGTCGAGTCGTTCAAGATCGACAAGGTGATCAAGCACGCCACCACCTTCCCCGGTGGCCTGTACAACACGGCCTTCGTCTTCATGATGAACCAGGCCACCTACGACAAGCAGCCGGCCGACGTGAAGAAGGCGATCGACGAGTTGTCGGGCGAGTTCGCGGCGCGCAAGTTCGGCCAGGGCTGGGACAAGGTCGACCGCCGCGGCATGGCCTTCATGCAGGCCGCCGGCGTGCAGTTCAGCAAGGCCGACCCGGCGTTCGTGAAGGCGGTGCAGGACAAGATCGGCCCGGTCGAGGACCGCTGGGCGACGGCCGCCGAGGCCAAGGGCCTGAAGGACGCCAAGAAGGTGCTGGCCGAGTACCGCGCAGAGATCAAGAAACTCGAAAAGTAAGTTGATCGCACGCCTGAAGCGACTGCTGGAAGCGCTGTGCGGCGCGATCGCCGCCACAGCGCTTTTTGCCATCATGCTGTTGACGCTGGTGGACGTCGGCGGCCGCAAGGTCATCAGCACCTCGGTGCCGGGCTCGCTCGAGCTGACCGAGCTGCTGATGGTGGTGGTGATCTTCGCCGGCATGCCGCTGGTGTCGCTGCGCGGTGAACATGTGGTGTTCGACTCGCTCGACCCGCTGCTCGAGCGCACGCTGAGGCGCGCGCAGGGGCTGGTGGTCGACGTGCTCGTCAGCGGCCTGCTCGCCGGCGTGGCGTGGCTGATGTGGAGCAAGGCCGGCCAGATGGCCAGCTTCGGCGACACGACAGCGCAGCTGCAGATTCCGCAGCCGCCCTTTGTCTACCTGATGAGCGGCCTGCTGGGTGTGACGGCGCTGATCCACCTGTTGCTGGCCTTCGCACCGACGACGCATCACCACCCCGGGGTGGACGACAGGACGGCGCCCGCATGACGGAAGCCCTGCCCGCGGACCCGACATGACCGAGGCCCTGCTCGGTTTTGGCGCGGTGTTCCTGTTCGCGCTGCTGCGCGTGCCGCTGGCTTTCGCGATGGGGCTGGTGGGATTCGTCGGCCTGGGCCTGATGCGCGGCTGGCCGGCCACCGCCGCCAGTGCGGCCCAGGTGGTGTACGAGACGGGCTTCGCCTACACGCTGTCGGTGGTGCCGCTGTTCATCCTGATGGGCAACTTCGTCGCCCGGGCGGGGCTGGCGCAGGAGCTGTTCCGCGCCGCCTACGCCTTCGTCGGCCATGTGCGCGGCGGCCTGGCCCATGCCACGGTGCTGGCCTGCGCCGGCTTCGGCGCGATCTGCGGCAGCTCGATCGCCACCGCCGCCACGATGAGCAAGGTGGCCTACCCGTCGATGCGCAAGCTCGGTTATGCCGACTACCTGTCCACCGGCGTCATCGCGGCGGGTGGCACGCTGGGCATCATGATTCCGCCGTCGACCATCCTGGTCATCTACGGCATCGTGACCGAGACGCACATCGGCAAGCTGTTCGCGGCGGGCGTGCTGCCGGGCCTGCTGTGCGCGGCCATGATGATGGGCGCCGTGGCCTTCATCACCTGGCGCGACCCCGCGGCCGGGCCGGCCGGCGAACGCACCCCCTGGCCCGAGCGGATGCGCGCGGTGCGCGACATCTGGGGCGTGGCCCTGCTGGTGGTGCTGGTGCTGGGCGGCATCTACGGTGGCGTGTTCACCGCCACCGAGGGCGCGGGCATCGGCGCCTCGGGTGCGTTCTTCTTTGCGCTGGCGCGCCGCGCGCTGACTTGGCGCGTGCTGCTCGAGGTGCTGATCGAATCGGCGCGCACGACGGCGATGCTGTTCACGATCCTGATCGCTGCGATGATGTTCTCGGGCTTCGTCAACTTCACGACGATGCCCAACGACCTGAAGGACTGGATCCTGCACCTGGGCCTGCCGCCGCTGGCGGTGGTGGGCGCGATGATGCTGATCTACGTGATCCTGGGCACCATCATGGAAGAGCTGTCGATGGTGCTGCTGACGATCCCGGTGTTCTTCCCGATCGTCGTGCAGCTCGGCTTCGACCCGGTCTGGTTCGGCGTGCTGATCGTGCTGGTGGTGCAGATCGGCCTCATCTCGCCGCCGGTGGGCATGAACCTGTTCGTGCTGAACGCGCTGCTGAAGACGGTGCCGCTGGCGCAGATCTTCCGCGGGGTGTGGATGTTCGTCGCCGCGCTGGTGGTCGCGCTGGCGGTGGTGCTCGAGTTTCAGCCGCTGGCGCTCTGGCTGCCCAGCTTCATGAAGTAGCGCCGCTCAGTCGCGGCTGGCCAGCAGCGAGGGGGCGACGGTGGCGCTGCGGCGCAGCGTCGCGGCGGCGGGTTCGGCCGCCCCTTGCAGCGGCGAGCGCACGACCAGGCGCTGCGGCACCGGCCAGCGCGTCGCGGCCCGGCCCTCGGTCGGCAGCCCGGCCGCCTGCCACTCGTCGATGCCGCCCACCAGCCAGTGCACGGGGCCGGTCGCCACCCGTTCCAGCGCCGCGACCAGTGCCTGGGCCCGGGCATCGCCGACGCGGCCGTACACGACGACGTCGCGCGACAGGTCGATGCCGGCCGCCGACACCGCGCGGGCCAGGTCGTCGATCGCACCGCTGCGCTCCCACGTCTGCAGATCGGCGCGCACGCTGCCAGGCAGCAGATGCGCCGGCTGGCCCGTGCGCACGTCCCACGCCTGGGCGCCGCGCTCGATCGCCTCGCGCGCCTGGGTGGCCCCCAGCGCGTCGGCCCGGGCCGACATCGGGCCGGCCAGCGAGGCCATGAGCGCAATAAGGGCAAGGACAGGCAGGCGCATGGCGCGATGGTGGCGATCGCCGCCCGGCCCGTCCAATACCGAATCGTCGATTCGATATGGCTGGCCGGCATAAGCCCGCCCGGGCGGGTGCCTAAGTAGTTCCCGCCGCGCGCGTGCGACGCGGTCGACCTAGCATCGCGCCACTGCGTTCAAGACGCGACCCGACCCCCATCCCCGCAGGAGACAACCCCATGATGAAACACCGCCTAATCGCCCTGGCCGCCGTGCTGGCAAGCGGCGCCGCCCTGGCCGACTACCCCGAGAAACCGGTCACGATCGTCGTGCCCTTCGCCGCCGGCGGACCCACCGACAAGGTGGCGCGCGACCTGGCCGAGGTGCTGCGCAAGGGTCTGAACAACCAGACCGTGATCATCGAGAACGTCGGTGGCGCCGGCGGCACGCTGGGCGCGGCCAAGGTGGCCAAGGCCGCGCCGGACGGCTACACGCTGCTGCTGCACCACGTCGGCATGGCCACCTCGCCCGCGCTGTACCGCAACCTGACCTACAAGACGCTCGACGACTTCGAGTACCTCGGCATGGTCAACGAGGTGCCGATGACCCTCGTCGGCCGCCCCAACCTGCCGGCGAACAACTACGCCGAGCTGGTGAAGTGGCTCGAGGCCAACAAGGGCAAGATCAACCTGGCCAACGCCGGCCTGGGCGCCGCGTCGCACCTTTGCGGCCTGCTGTTCCAGCAGAGCCTGAAGATCGACATGACCACGGTGCCGTACAAGGGCACCGCACCGGCGATGACCGACCTGCTGGGCGGCCAGGTCGACATCATGTGCGACCAGACCACCAACACCACGAGCCAGATCGAGAGCGGCAAGATCAAGGCCTTCGCGGTGACCACGCTCAAGCCGTTGAGCACGCCCGCGCTGGCCAAGCTGCCGACGCTGGACGCGTCGGGACTGAAAGGCTTCAACGTCAGCATCTGGCACGGCCTGTACGCCCCCAAGAACACGCCGAAGCCGGCGCTGGACAAGATCAACGCCGCGCTGCGCAACGCGCTGAAGGACCCCGAGTTCATCAAGCGCCAGGAGGCGCTGGGCGCGGTGGTCGTGACCGACGGCCGCCTGGCCGGCGC
>DATLIE010000145.1:0-3363 GCA_035539635.1 Burkholderiaceae bacterium | reverse complement strand
AGCACCTGGCCGAACTCGTGCGCATGCCAGTTGGTGCGGCCGCCCGGCGTGAAGAAAACGTTGTTGATGGTGACGCCCTGCGTCGAGGGCATGACGGGATCCGCCCACACCGTGCCGGTGAAGTTGGCGGCGCGGGCTTCGGAGACGGCGCCCTCGCTGCGACCATGGAAGACTTTCATGCGATTCCTTTCCGCTGAGTTCGTTCGGCTGAGTTCGTTCGACTGACTTGTATCGAGATCGCTATTCAGGCGTGCGCGCGCGCACTGGCTCGAAGAACGCACAGGGCGCCAGCAACTCGCAGGCGATGCGCGCGACGATCGGCTTCTCGGCCTCGCTCTTGCCGCGCGCGGCAATCCACTCCGGATCGGCCTGGAACGCATTCCAGCGCTGCTCGCGTTCGGCCATGTCGTTCCATTCGAGCACGTAGGTCAGCGCATGGTTGTCCTCGCCGACGAGCGTGGTCCAGAACCCGAGCGGACGGATGCCGTGCTTGCGGAAGAACGCCAGCGTGTGATTGGCGAAGCGCTCCTGCAGCGCCGGCAGGCGGGTGGGACAGCAGTGGTAGGTGCGCCTTTCGTAGATCACGGTCGTGCCTCGTCGTCGGTGGTTGGTTCGTGGCAATTTGGCGGATTCAGTGCGTGACGCCAGGCGCTGCGGCCAGCGCCAGCAACTCGGCGTGGATGGCCTCCGGTACCTCGATCCATCCGGCCTGCAGCCGCTCGGCACGGTCGCACGCCGAGCGCTCGAAGGGCAAGCGCACGGGCGCATCGGGGTCGAGCGGCCGGGCACTGCGCAGCCATTGCGCATACTCGGCAGCGCGGGCCGCGAAGTTCTCGCCGGGCCCCAGGACCTCCGGATTTATGGCAACGATGAGGAAGCCGAACCCTTCGAGCTCGCGCGGAATCGTCGTCGATCCCGCCATGATCCCGAGCAACTGCACGACCATCCCGAGGCCCGAGCCCTTGGCCCCGCCCCAGTTGACGAAGGCGCCGCCGAGCGCCGCGGCCGGATCGATCGTCGGCTGTCCTGCGGCGTCGTAGGCAACCCCTTCGGGCAGGGTCTGGCCGAGCCGTCGCGCCAGCAGCGCATCCGCGTGGATGATGCGCGAGGTGCCGATGTCCCAGATCACCGGTCCGTCTCTGCTCGGAAAGCCGAAGCAGATCGGGTTCGTTCCGAAGCGTCCTTCGCTGGCGCCGTGCGGCGCGACCCACGCCGAGGCGTTGGAAGCGATCATGACGACCAGATCCTGCGCGATTGCCATCTCGGCGTAGTAGGACAGCATGCCCGTGTACCAGGTGTCGTTGGCCGCGACCATCGCGATGCCCGCGGCGCGCGCCTTGCGCACGGCCAGTTCGGTCGCCTGGCGCGCGACCAGGTAACCGAGCTGGTCGCCGCCGGCGATGCGCGCCGACACCGCCGTCTCGTGCTCGACGCGCAGCGTCGCGGGCGGTGTCGCGCGGCGTGCGAGCCGTTCGCGGATGCTGATCGCGCGCGCCAGTCCGCCCTGGCGCAATCCGCGCAGTTCGGCGTCGAGCAGGTGGTCGGCGATGGCCGCGGAGTCGCCGCGGCCCTGGCCTCCTGCCTGCATGACGTCCTCGAGCAGCGTGCGCGCCGCGGCGATCGTGATGCGCATGGAGCTCCGGTGGTCCTACTTCTTCACCCAGATCGGCTGCGCCATCGCCAGCTCGGGCGGATACACGGTCACCGGCGTGCCCTTCTGCCACTGGATGATCGTCAGGCCGGCATCGACGCGGCGCCCCTTGTCGTCGAACTTGATGCGGCCGCCCGGATAGAACTTCGATGGCCCGCCGTCGATGGTGCGCAGCGCCGTGGCGACCGCCTCGCGGTCGGCCTTGCCGGCCGCTTCGAGCGCGTCCTTGATGACCCACATGTCGGCGTACGTGGAGATCGCGTTCTGCGTCATCCACGGTTCCTTGTACTTGGTCTTGAGCTCGGCGATCAGCTTCTCGTGGCCCTTGGAACCCCAGCTGCCCACGGCCAGCATCAGGCCCTCGAGCTGGTTCGCGTCCATGGTCTTCAGCATGTCCGGCTCGGCCATCACGATGCCGAAGCCCACGGTCGGCAGGCGCCCCTGGCCGAGTCCGAACTCGTTGAGCTTCTCGAGGATCAGCTTGGCGTCGGACACCGCGGTCGGCAGCGAGAACAGCAGGTCGGGGCGCGCCGTGCGCACCTTCTGGATCAGCGGCGTGGCGTCGGCCAGCGGCGGTGTCCAGGTCTCGTCGACGACCAGCTGCAACCCCAATTCCTTGAGCAGGCGCTCGCGCATCGGCTTGACCGACGCCACCGACGCGGCGGTGTTGTCGGTGATGATCGCCACGGTCTTCGGCTTCGTGCCGTTGGCTTCGGCGAGCTTGATCATCACCGGCAGCGCCATCTCGGCCTGCGCGCCGGCGGTCGCCGAGGTCTGGAACACGTACTTGAAGCCGCGACTGGTGATCAGATCCGAGTACGACAGCGTCAGCACCGGCAGGTTGGCGCGCTCGGTCACCTCGGTGACCGCCAGCGTGAACGAGCTCAGGTAGGCGCCGGTCGCGGCCACCAGGTCGGTTTCCTGGGACACCATGCGCTGCGCGGCGTTCTTCGCCTTCTCGGTGGAGTCGCCCGAGTCGAGCACCACGAGCTTGAGCTTGGCGCCGCCGAGCGCCTTGACGCCGCCGGCGGCATTGATGTGGTCGACGGCCATCTCGGCGCCCATGCGCATGACCGCGCCGGGCCGCGCATACAGGCCCGACAGCGGCACCAGCAGGCCGACCTTCACCTCGCGCGCGGCCTGGGCGCGCGCGATGGGTGCGCCGAGCGCGAGAACGACCGGAGCCGACAGTGCCTTGAGCGCGGTGCGGAGTTGCGATTTTTTGCTCACGTCTGTCTCCTTCTATTGTCGCCGCAGCTGCGGCGGGATGCCCGGGTTGATCTGTGCTGCCATGTCACATGCCTAGATACGCCGCGCGGACGCGGTCGTTCGACTTCAGCTCCTCGTGCCGGCCCTCGAGCGCGACGCGGCCGGTTTCGAGCACGTAGCCGTAGTCGGCCGACTCGAGCGCCTCGGCGACCCGCTGCTCGACCAGCAGCACGGTCACGCGCGTCTCACGGCGGATCTCGATCAGGCGCTCGAAGATGAAGTCGGCCATCACCGGCGACAGCCCCATCGACGGCTCGTCGAGCATCAGCAGCTTCGGCGCCGAGGCGAGGCCGCGCCCCACCGCCAGCATCTGCTGCTCGCCGCCGGACAGGGTGCCAGCCATCTGGTCGCGCCGCTCCGCCAGCCGCGGCAGCCATTGCAGGATGCGTTCGCGGTTCTCCTTCCACGCGCGCCGCCCGGCTTCGGTCGATGCGCCGAGCTCG
>DATLIE010000144.1:0-9680 GCA_035539635.1 Burkholderiaceae bacterium | reverse complement strand
GTCTACCTGGGCCACCTGTTCGTCGGCGAGCAGCTGCTGTCGGACAGCCCGATGCGGCAGCATCCGCTGACGCCGATGACCGACGCCAACCTGGTGCGCGTGCTGCAGGCGCAATGCGCACGCGAGCGCGTCGGCCTGGTGCCGCAGCGCGAGGTGGCGGTCGGGGCGGCAGCGATCGCGCAGCGGCTCGACACTCTCGCGGGGCAGGGCGTGCGGTTGGCGATCGTCGACGCGACCAGCGACGCCGACCTGCGCACCCTGGCCACGGCCGCGCGCGAGCTGCCGCTGGTGGTGGCCGGCTCGGGCCTGGCGATCGGCATCCCGGCGCAGCATGGCCTGGCACCGAGCGCCGCAGCCGCGGCCCTGCCGCCGGCGCAGGGCTGGCGCGCCATTGTCTCGGGCAGCTGCTCGGCCGCCACCAATGCCCAGGTGGCGCAGTTCAAGACGCAAGGCGGCGCAGCGTTCGCAGTCGACCCGCTGCGCATCGCCGCAGGCCAGGACGTCGCAGCCGAGGCGCTGGCGTTCGCGCGGCCACGCCTGGCTGCGGGTGCGGTGCTCGTGCACGCGACGGCCGAGCCCGACACGGTGCGTGCGGTGCAGCAGCAGCTCGGCGCCGAACGGGCCGGTGCGCTGGTCGAGGCGACGCTGGCGCGTGTCGCGCTCGGCCTGGTCGAGGCCGGTGTCTGCCAGCTGCTCGTGGCCGGCGGCGAAACCTCGGGTGCCTGCGTGCAGGCCCTGGGCCTGACGCAACTGCGCATCGGCCCGCAGATAGATCCTGGCGTGCCCTGGTGTCACGCGCCCGAGCGCGGCCTGCACCTGGCCTTGAAGTCCGGCAACTTCGGCGGCGTCGACTTCTTCCACCGCGCCTTCACACTTTTGTGATGACGGATGAGAACACCCTGCGCGAAGAGCTGTGCCGTGTCGGCGCGTCGCTGTACGCGCGCGGCTATGTGCACGCGAGCGCGGGCAACCTGTCGGCGCGCTTGCCCGACGGCTTCCTGATCACGCCCACCGACGCCTGCCTGGGCACGCTCGACCCCGCGCGCCTGGCGCGTCTGGACGCCCAGGGTCGCCAAGTCGGAGGCGATCCGGCGAGCAAGACGCTCGCCTTGCACCGCCGCATCTACGACGCCGCGCCCGAGGCGCGCTGCATCATCCACACCCACAGCACGCACCTCGTCGCGCTGACGCTCGCCGGCGTGTGGAGCGCCGACGACATCGTGCCGCCGATCACGCCGTACTTCGTGATGAAGGTCGGTCATGTGCCGCTCGTGCCCTACCACCGCCCGGGCGACCCGGCGGTGGCCGAACTCGTCGCGGCGCGCATCGCTGAATTCGCCGCGCGCGGCACGCCGATCCGTGCCGTGATGCTGGAGCGTCTAGGCCCCAACGTCTGGCACCGCACGCCGGCCGAGGCGATGGCCGTGCTCGAGGAGCTCGAGGAGACGGCGAAGCTCTGGCTGCTGGCGCAGCCCAGGCCCGCGCCGCTGGCCGACGCGCAGATCGAGTCGTTGCGCCAGGCTTTCGGCGCGCGCTGGTGAGCGGGGCGACGATGCCAGGCTGGTTGTCGCGCCTGGCCTCGGCACCCGCGCTCGTGCCGTTGCACGGCCGCACCTTCCGCCTGCTCTGGCTGGCCTGGCTGGCGGCCAACCTGACGATGTGGATGAACGACGTCGCGGCGGCCTGGCTGATGACCCAGCTGACCACCAGCCCGGTGATGGTGGCCATGGTGCAGACCGCGTCGACCTTGCCGGTGTTCCTGCTCGGCATTCCGAGCGGGGCGCTGGCCGACACGGTGGACCGCCGGCGCTACTTCGCGATGACGCAGCTGTGGGTCAGCGTCAATGCGCTGGTGCTGGCGGCCGTTCTGTTTGCGGGCCTGATGACGGCGCCGCTGCTGCTGGGGCTGACCTTCGTCAACGGCGTCGGCCTGGCGATGCGCTGGCCGGTGTTCGCGGCCATCGTGCCGGAGATCGTGCCGCGCAACCAGCTGTCGCCCGCAATCGCTCTCAACGGCATCGCGATGAATCTGTCGCGCGTGATCGGCCCGGTGCTGGCCGGGGTGCTGCTGGCGGCCTTCAACGATGCGGTGGTGTTCGCGCTCAACGCGGTGCTGGCTGCGGTGGCCTTCGGCCTGGTGCTGACCTGGCGCAGCCAGCCCCGCACCAGCGCGCTGCCGGGCGAGCGCTTCGTCGGCGCGTTGCGCGCGGGCGTGAACTTCGCGCGCCAGTCGCCGCGGCTGCAGCAGGTGCTGCTGCGCGTGTTCCTGTTCTTCCTGCAGTCCACCGCGCTGATCGCGCTGCTGCCGCTGGTGGCGCGCGACATGCACGGCGGCGGCCCGGCCACCTTCACGGTCATGCTGGCCTGCCTGGGCGCCGGCGCGATCGTGGCCGCGCTGCTGTTCCCGCGCTGGCGTGCGCGCTGGCACCGCGACCAGTTCATCTGGGGCGGCACGCTGGCACAGGCGGTCCTGGCGGTGCTGATCGTCTACGTGCACGAGCTGTGGGTGGCGCTGCCGGCCATGGTGCTGGTGGGCATGGCCTGGATTTCGGTGGCCAACTCGCTCACGGTGTCGGCGCAGCTTGCGTTGCCCGACTGGGTGCGCGCGCGCGGCATGGCGATCTACCAGACCGCGCTGATGGGCGGCTCGGCAGCGAGTTCGATCCTCTACGGGTGGATCGCCGACTTGCTGGACGTGCCCGCCGCCATCGCGTGCGCGTCCGGGGTCGGCGTCGTCGGTCTGCTGCTGCTGCGCAAGCGCCGGCTCGAGGGTCAGCCCGAACCCGACTACACGCCCCAGGTGCCGGCCAACCTGCCCGAGCCTGCGGTCGGCGTGGCAGCCGAGGACGGCCCGGTGATGGTGATGGTCGAGTACACGATCGATCCGATGCGCAGCGCCGCCTTCGCCGAGGTGATGCAGCGCACGCGGCGCGCGCGCCTGCGCCAGGGGGCACTGTCCTGGGGCCTGTTCCGCGACGCGGCGCACCCCGAGCGCTGGATCGAGTATTTCGTCGACGAGAACTTCATCGAGCACCAGCGCCGCGTCGAGCGCTTCTCGGCCTTCGACGCCGGGCTGCGCGAGGAGCGACTGTCTTTCCACATCGGCGAGGGGCCGCCGCGGGTGACGCGCTACATTGGACAGTCGGTGGCCACGCAGGACACGCCACGCTGAAGGATTCCATGGACATGACGACGATGACGCGCCGCGGCGCCCTGGCCAGCGCGCTGCTGCTGGCCGCACCGCTGGGCCGGGCGCAGGCCTGGCCCGCCAAGCCGATCCGCATGGTCGTGCCATTCCCGGCCGGGGGCGCGACCGATCTGCTGGCGCGCGCGATCGCGCAGGGCCTCGGCTCGTCGCTCGGCCAGCCGGTGGTCATCGACAACCGGCCCGGCGCCGGCGGCACGCTCGGCTCGGGCGAGGTGATGCGCGCGGCGCCCGACGGCCACACGCTGCTGATGGCCACCAGCAGCACGCATTCGATCGCGCCGCACCTGAATCCGAACCTGCCGTACAAGCCGGAGCTCGACTTCACGCCAGTGGCCGAAGTGGCGACCGCGCCCAACATCGTGCTGGTGCCGAAGGATCTCCCGGTGGCGTCGATGAAGGAACTGATCGCCTACGCGAAGGCGCGCCCGGGCCAGCTGAACTACGCCACCAGTGGCAACGGCACCATCGTGCACCTGACGACCGAGGCCTTCAAGGCGCAGGCGGGGCTGTTCATCCTGCACATCCCTTACCGCGGCACCGCGCTCGCCATTCCCGACCTCGTCAGCGGCAAGGTCCAGCTGCTCTTCGACAGCGTGGTCAGCGGCCTGCCGCACGTGAAGGACGGCAAGCTCAAGGCGCTGGCCATCACCAGCCCGAAGCGCTCGCCGCTGGTGCCCGAACTGCCGACGGTGGCCGAGTCGGGGCTGCCCGGCTTCGAGTCGGTCACCTGGTTCGGCGTCTATGGTCCCAAGGGCCTGCCGCAGGACATCGCCGCGCGCATTGCCACCGAACTGCAGCGCGCGCTGGCCAAACCCGATGTCGCCGAACGCTTGGCCCGGCTCGGCGCCGAGCCGGTGGTCGACGCCGGCCCGGCGAAGTTCGCCGCCGTCGTGCGCGCCGACAGCGCGCGCTGGGCGGCACTGATCCGCGACCGCAAGATCACCGCCGACTGAGTCCGCACGAGTTGCCCATGCACGCCTTCGACTTCACCGCCGCCTACCCGAGCACGCGCTCGCCGCTGTTCGCACGCAACGTCGTCTCGACCTCGCATCCACTGGCTGCGCAGGCCGGCCTGCGCATGCTCGCCGCCGGCGGCAACGCGGTTGATGCCGCCATCGCCACGGCCGCGTGCATGACCATCGTCGAGCCTTGCAGCAACGGCCTCGGCTCGGACGCGTTTTGCATCCTGTGGGACGGCAAGAAGCTGCACGGCCTGAATGCCTCGGGTCCGGCACCTGCGGCCTGGACGCCCGAGTACTTTGCGCAGCGTCACGGCGGTGCCATCCCGCAGCGCGGCTGGGGCAGCGTCAGCGTGCCGGGTGCGGTGGCCGCCTGGGCCGCGCTGTCTGAGCGCTTCGGCAAGCTGCCGTTCGCCGACCTGATGGCGCCGGCGGCCGAGATCGCCGAGCGCGGCTATGCGGTTCCGGTGGTGGTGCAGCAGAAATGGACCCTGGCCTCGAAGGTGGCCGAACTGGCCTCGCAGCCGGGCTTCGCGGACACCTTCCTGCCGCACGGCCGCGCGCCGGCGGTTGGCGAGCGCTTCGCGATGCCGCACGCAGCGCGAGCGCTGAAGCTGATCGGCGCGACCAAGGGCGAGGCCTTCTACCGCGGCGAGATCGCCGCGGCGCTGGCTGCCTTCGCGCGCGAGCATGGCGGCGCGCTGACCGAGGCCGACCTCGCGGCCTACAGGCCCGAGTGGGTCGAGCCGCTGGCACAGGCCTACCGCGGTCACACGCTGCACGAGATCCCGCCCAACGGGCAGGGCATCGCGGCGCAGATGGCGCTGGGCATGCTCGAGCACTTCGATCTCGGCTCGATGGCGATCGACGGCACCGCCTGCCAGCACCTGCAGATCGAAGCCATGAAGCTCGCCTTCGCCGACGTGTACCGTTTCGTCGCCGACCCGAGGCACATGGAAGGGCCGGCCTCGCTGCTGCTCGAGCCCGGCTACCTGGCCTCGCGCGCAAAGCTGATCGACCCGACGCGCGCGCAGCACTTCGGCCCGGGCTACGGCGTCAAGGGCGGCACGATCTACCTGAGCGCGGCCGACGCGAGCGGCATGATGGTCAGCTACATCCAGAGCAACTACATGGGCTTCGGCTCCGGCGTGGTCGAGCCGCGCTTCGGCGTCAGCCTGCAGAACCGCGGCCACGGCTTCTCGCTCGACCCGATGCACCCGAACCTGGTGGCACCGGGCAAGAAGCCGTTCCACACCATCATCCCCGCGTTTCTCACGAAGGACGCGGCGCCGGTGATGAGCTTCGGCGTGATGGGCGGGCACATGCAGCCGCAGGGCCACGTGCAGACGCTGGTGCGCATGCTCGACCACCGCCAGCAGCCCCAGGCGGCGTGCGATGCGCCGCGCTGGCGCGTCAACGCGGGGCTCGAGCTCAACGTCGAGCGTCACATGCCGGCAGCCACCGTCGAGGGGCTGCGCGCGCTCGGCCACCAGCTTGTCGGCCTGGACGACAGCTACATGGACTTCGGTGCCGGCCAGTTCATCTGGCGCCTGGGTGACCCGATGACGGACGGCTACGTCGCGGCCAGCGACCCGCGCCGCGACGGCGCCGCGGTCGGGTACTGACGTCGCCTTGGACGCCGCAGCCGCGACCACCGACGCGCGGCGCCTGTGGCAGGGCGTTGCGCTCGCCACGGCCGGCGCGATCGCGTTCTCGGGCAAGGCGATCCTGGCCAAGCTGATGTACCGCCACGGCGTGGATGCGGTGCAGGTGCTGTTCTGGCGCATGGCACTGGCGTTGCCGCTGTTCCTGGCGCTGGCCTGGTGGTCCGGGCGCGGCAAACCGCCGTTCACGCAGCGCGACTGGCGGGTGATCGTCGGCCTGGGCTTCTGCGGCTACTACCTCGCGAGCCTGCTCGACTTCATGGGCCTGATGTACGTGACGGCCAGCCTCGAGCGGCTGATCCTGTACCTGAACCCGACCCTGGTGCTGCTGCTGTCGGTGCTGCTGCTGGGCAAGCGCGTCAGCGCGCGCCAGATGATCGCCAGTGCGATCGGTTATGCCGGCGTGCTGCTGGTGTTCGGCCAGGAGCTCGGCTTCCAGGGTGCCAACGTGGCGCTCGGCAGCGGGCTGGTGTTCGGCAGCGCGCTGGCCTATGCGCTGTACCTGGTGGCCAGCGGCGAGGTGGTGCAGCGCCTGGGTGCGCTGCGCCTGACCGGCGCGGCCACCAGCGTGGCCTGCCTGTTGTCGATCGCGCAGCTGTTCGTGCTGCGGCCGGCCTCGGCGGTGATCGTGCCGGAGCCGGTGATCTGGCTGTCGCTTCTCAACGCGCTGTTCACCACCTTCGCGCCGGTGCTGATGGTGATGATGGCCATCGAGCGCATCGGCGCGACGCTGGCCTCGCAGTGCGGCATGGTCGGCCCGATGAGCACCATCCTGCTGGGCGTGCTGCTGCTGGGCGAACCGTTCACCGGCTGGGTCGTGGTGGGCACCGCGCTGGTGCTGTTGGGCGTGTGGCTGCTCGCCCGTTGGAGACACTGAGGAGCAAATCATGGACATGGGCATTGCAGGCAAGTGGGCGCTGGTGTGCGCCGCGAGCAAGGGGCTGGGCAAGGGTTGCGCCAAGGCGCTGGTGGGCGAGGGCGTGAACGTGGTGATCACCGCGCGCGGCGCCGAGGCCCTGGAGGCCACGGCGGCCGAGTTGCGCGCGCTCAATCCCAGCGTGCAGGTGCGCAGCGTGGCCGGCGACATCGCCAGCGCCGAAGGCCGCGCCGCGGCGCTGGCCGCGCTGCCGCAGGTGGACATCCTGGTCAACAACGCCGGCGGTCCGCCGCCCGGCGACTTCCGCGACTGGGACCGCGAGGCGTGGATCGCCGCGCTCGAGGCGAACATGCTGACGCCGATCGAGCTGATGAAGGCCACGGTCGACGCGATGGCCGAGCGTGGCTTCGGCCGTGTCGTGAACATCACCTCGGGCGCGGTGAAGGCGCCGATCGAGAACCTGGGGCTGTCCAACGGCGCGCGCTCGGGGCTGACCGGCTTCGTGGCCGGGCTGTCGCGCCAGCGTCGCCTCGCGGGCCGCAACGTGACGATCAACAACCTGCTGCCCGGTGCCTTCGACACCGACCGCATCCGCAAGACGATGGAGGCCGCCGCGCAACGCACGGGGCAGACGATGCAGGCGCTGCTGGCCCAGCGTGCGCAGACCATTCCCGCGCAGCGCCTGGGCGAGGCCGACGAGTTCGGCGCCGCCTGCGCCTTCCTGTGCAGTGCGCATGCGGGCTACTTGACGGGGCAGAACATCCTGATCGACGGCGGGGCGTACCCAGGGGCGTTCTAGCGGCCGCGACAATCCTTGCCCATGCCCTCCCCGAAGACCATCCACTACCGGATCGAACTGCACGATCCGCATGCGCACCAGTACCGCGTCACGCTGACCGTCCCCGATCCCGCGCCGCGCCAGCGCCTGAGCCTGCCGGTGTGGATCCCCGGCAGCTACATGGTGCGCGAGTTCGCGCGCCACCTGTCGCATCTCGAAGCCAAGCAGGGCCGCCGCGCGCTGGCCCTGACCCAGATCGACAAGACCACGTGGCTGGCCGAATGCGGCGGGCGTGGCGCGATCGAGCTGAGCTATCTCGTCTACGCCTTCGACACCTCGGTGCGGACCGCCTTCCTCGATGCCCGGCGCGGCTTCTTCAACGGCACGAGCCTGTGCCTGCGTGTCGAAGGGCGCGAGCAGGAGGCCCACACGATCGGCTTCGGCAAGTTGCCGCGCGGCTGGCAGGTGGCGACGGCGATGCGCAGCAAGGGCGCCGGGCGCTACCTGTGCGACAGCTACGACGAGCTGGTCGACCACCCGTTCGAGCTGGGGACCTTCTGGCGCGGCAAGTTCAAGGCCCATGGCGTGCCGCACGAGTTCGTCGTCGCCGGCGCCTGGCCGGGCTTCGACGGCGAGCGTCTGCTGGCCGACGCGCAGCGCATCTGCGAGGCGCAGATCGGCTTCTGGCACGGATCGCGCCGGCCCAAGCCGCCGTTCGAGCGCTACGTCTTCCTGCTCAACGCGGTCGACGACGGTTATGGTGGCCTCGAACACCGATCGAGCACCGCGCTGATCGCCAAGCGGCGCGACCTGCCGCAGCAGGGTGTGACGGCCCTGACCGAGGGCTACGTCACCCTGCTCGGGCTGATCTCGCACGAGTACTTCCACACATGGAACGTCAAGCGCCTGAAGCCGGCGCCGTTCGAGCGCCTGGACTACACGCGTGAGAACTACACCGAGCTGCTGTGGTTCTTCGAGGGCTTCACGTCCTACTACGACGACCTGCTGCTGAAACGCGCCGGGCTGATCGATGCGCCGCGCTACATCGGCCTGGTGGCCAAGACGGTCAACGGCGTCGCGGCCACGCCGGGTCATCGGTACCGTGCACCCAGGCTTTCAGTTCCTTCTCGTACGAGCGACCACCCACATGGGCCAGCGCCGCGGCGATGTCGGCTTCGCTCACCGGGCCGCCATCGCTGCGCTCCCACAACAGGCGCATCACGTCATCGAGCGAGCCACGGCCTTCGTGCCGCAGCGTGATGTCGAGCGCCAGCGCGACCAGCGAGCCCTTGGTGTAGTAGCTGATGGTGCTGTTGGGCGTGTTCTCGTCGGTGCGGTAGTACTTCACCCAGGCATCGAAGCTCGCCTGCGCCACGCTCTGCACATGGCGGCCGGGCATGCCGAGCACGCCGCTCAGGGTCTTGGCCACGAGCTTCAGGTAGCGCGGCTCGTCGATCAGGCCAGCGCGCAGCAGCAACAGGTCGTCGTAGTACGAGGTGAAGCCTTCGAAGAACCACAAGAGCTCGGTGTAGTTCTCTTGCGTGTAGTCGTAGCGGGTGAACTCGCTCGGCCGCAGGCGCTTCACGTTCCAGGTGTGGAAGTACTCGTGGCTGATGAGGCCCAAGAGCGTGACGTAGCCGTCGCTGAGTTCCTTGGACTCACGCCGGCTGCGCTGCGGCAGGTCGCGGCGCGCAGCGATCAGCGCCGTGCTCGCTCGGTGCTCCAGGCCACCATAACCGTCGTCGACGGCGTTGAGCATGAAGACGTAGCGCTTGAAGAAGGTCTTCTTCTTGCCGTGCCAGAAGGCGATGGCCGTCTCGCAGATGCGCCGTGCGTCGGCCAGCAGTCGCTCACCGTCGAAATCGGGCAAGGCACCGGCGACGACGAACTCGTGCGGCACTCCTGCGGCCTTGAACTCGCCACGCCAGAAGTCGCCCAGCTCCACCGGGTGGTCGACGAGCTCGTCGTAGTCGGCCGCTTCGTAGATGCCTTGGCCACGCGCATCGATCTTGACGCTCGGCAGCGCGGTCGCGGCCTTCCAGCCCTTGGGCAAGGCCTTGAGCTCCATGCGCTGCGGCTCGGCCTCGCGTCCGTGCACGCGCAGGAAGACACTGGTGCCATTGAAGAAGGCGCGCTGCGAATCAAGGTAGGCCGCGCGCACCGACGGGTCGAACGCGTAGACCTTGTACGTGAC
>DATLIE010000143.1:0-40682 GCA_035539635.1 Burkholderiaceae bacterium | reverse complement strand
ACGCGCGACCAGTGGTCCATCGCGGCCTCGATGTCGGGTACCAGGTAGGCGACCTGGCGGATCTCTCCGAAGAAACGGCTCATGGGCTTGCCTCTACTTCGACAGCATCAGGTTGGGCAGCCAGGTCGAGGCCGCAGGGATGAAGGTGACCGCGACCAGCGACAGCAGCAGGCACACGATCCACGGCACGGCGGCACGGATCACGCGCTCCACCGGCATGCCGGCCACGCTGCTGACCATGTACAGGCTCATGCCCACCGGCGGCGTCAGCAGGCCGATCATCAGGTTGAGCACAACGACGACGCCCAGGTGCACCGGGTCGATGCCCGCGGCCGCCAGCGCCGGCACGATGATCGGCGTGAGAATCAGGATCGCCGCGATGGTTTCCATGATCATCCCGATCACCAGCAGCAGCAGGTTGACGATGATCAGCAGCATCCAAGGATCGTTGGACAGCGCGAGCAGCAGGTCCGCCGCCTTGGTGGGCACCTGGTCGATGGTCAGCACCCAGGCGAAGAGGGCCGCCGCGCCGACGATGAACATCACGCCGGCGGTCGAGCGCACCGTCTCGCGCAGCGACGCGACGAAGCCGCGCCAGGTGAGCGCGCGGTAGAAGAACAGGCCCGCCGCGATCGCGTAGACCACGGTCACCGCGGCCGCCTCGGTCTCGCCGAACCAGCCGAACAGGATGCCGCCGATCAGCACCACCGGTGCGAACAGCGCCGGCGTCGCGAACCACAGGCGGTTCATGAACTGGGCGCGCGAGACCTCGATCGTGTCGCGCGGCAGGCCGATGCGGCGCGCCACCCACCACACCATGCCCATCAGGAAGGCGGCGATGATCAGCGACGGGATGATGCCGGCGATCAGCACCTTGACCGGCGAGATCTCGGCGGCCATCGCGAAGATCACGAGCGGGATCGAGGGCGGGAAGATCGGCCCCAGCGTCGCCGCGGCCATGCAGATTCCGGTGGAGAAGCTGTCCTTGTAGCCCTGCTCGCGCATCATGTCGATCTGGATCTTGCCCAGCGCGCCGATGTCGGCCAGCGCCGCGCCGGAGACACCCGAGAACACCAGGTGCGTCAGCACCGTGACGTAACCCAGGCCGCCGCGGATGCGGCCGATGACCATGCGGATGAAGTCGAACAGCTGCGCGGTCAGGCCCGTGGCGTTGAACAGCGCGGCGGCGAAGATGAACATCGGCACCGCCAGCAGCGTGGTCGAGTCGAGCGAGTTGACGATGCGTTGCGCCACCACGGCCAGCGGCGTGTCGAACCACCACAGCGCCACGGCCGAGCCGAGGCCCAGCGCAATGGCCACCGGTGTGCCGGTCAGCAACAGCAGGAAGAACAGGCCGATCGCGGTGAGGCTCAGCATGGCCGCGCCTCGTCGGGGCCGGCGTCGCGGCCGCGCAGGATGCCCAGCACGCGGTCAGCCGCCACCAGCGTGGTCAGCGCCATGCCGGCGATGGCCGGCATGTAGTACCAGAGGTTGGGGATCGACAGTGCCGGCGTCGAGAAGCGCGCGGCGCGCTGCATGAACCACCAGCACGACACCAGGAAGAAGACGCAGAAGGCCAGCGTTGCGAGCTCGTTGAACACCGCGAGCAGACGACGCGGCACGCCCTTGCTGAGCTGGAACAGCATGTCGACCTTAACGTGCTCGTCGCGCGCCAGCAGCAGCGGCACGGCCAGGAAGATCAGCGCCAGGCCGGCCCACTTGGCGATCTCGCCGACGCCGGGCAGGCCCAGGTTGAACAGGCCGCGCGCCAGCACCTCAACCATGATGGCCGTGGTGCAGACCACCAGCATCGCCATCGCAACCCACTCGAAGCCGCGGGTCAGTGGCAGCAGCAGCGGACGCAACGGCCCGGCCGGCACGCGGTTGCCGGCCGGAGACGGAGTCGCCTCCATCACTTCACCGCGTCGATGGCCTTGTACAGCTCGCCGTACTTGGCGCCGAACTTCGCATCGACCGCCTTGCGCACCGAGGTCTGGAAGGCCGCGAGGTTCAGGCCCTCGGCCGGGCCGATGACCGTCATCTTGTTCTTCTTCAGCTCTTCGGTCTCGGACGCTTCCTGGCTGCGCACCATCTCGGTGGCCTTGCGGCGCACCTCGGCCGCGGCGGCGGTGAGCTGCTCGCGCTGCGCGGCGCTCAAGCCCTGCCAGCTCTTCTCGTTGATGACGATCACCTGCGCGTTCATGATGTGGCCGGTCTGCATCAGGTGCGACTGGGTCTCGTAGAGCTTGGACGACAACACCACGTTGACCGGGTTCTCCTGGCCGTTGACCTTGCCGGTGGCCAGCGCGGTCGGCACCTCGGACCAGTCCACCGGCACCGGCACCGCACCCATCGCCTCGACCGTGGTCATGTAGATCGGGAACGGGATGGCGCGGATCTTCTGGCCCGACAGGTCGCTGGGCTGCTTGACCGCCTTGTTGGCGGTGAGGTGGCGGGTGCCGAAGTAGTAGGCGTAGAGCACGCGCACGCCGGCGTCCTTGACCAGGCCGTCGTTGAGCTTCTTCATCACCGGCGAGCCCACGTCCATCACCTTCATCAGGTGATCGACGTCGCGGTACAGGTAGGGCGTGTCCAGGGCCGCGAAGGGCTCGTGCAGCGAGCCGATGCCCGCGGCGGTGTTGTGCGACAGCGCGATCGTGCCGGTGGACACCGCCTCGGCCAGCTCCTGCAGCTTGCCGAGCTGCGAGGACGGATAGACCGTGACCTTGATGCCGCCGCTGGTGCGCTTGTTGATCTCCTCGGCCAGCCACTGCGCCTGCATGCCCGCGGCGCTGTTGGGCGGATTCATGTGGCCGTAGCGCCACTCGAGGGTCTTCTGCTGGGCCTGGGCCGGCAGGATGAAGGCCGCACTCGCGGCCAGCGCCAGCACGGCGCGACGGGGGAAGGTTGCGGACATCGCTTGTCTCCAGGCCGGTTTGTGATGGATTCTGATGCACCGGCTTGCATCGAGGGCGACCTTACGTTCAACTGTGGGGCGCGGCAATCGCCGTGCTTGATGCTTTTTGATGGAATCGATTTCCCGCAGCCGGATCCCCGACATCGCCCGCGCCGCCGGCGTGTCCACCGCCACGGTGGACCGCGTGCTGCACGGCCGCCTGCCGGTGCGGCCGGCCACCGCGCAGCGTGTGCTCAAGGCCGCCGCCGAACTGCAGTACCTGCCCGACACCGAGCTGTGGCGCTCGCTGCGCCCGCCGCCGATGGAGCTGGCCTTCCTGCTGCCGGCCGGCACCAACCGCTACCTGCGCATGCTCGGCGACAGCATCGGCGGCGCGAGCGACGCGCTCGTGCCCTATCACGTGCGCTGCCGCGTGCACTACATCGACAGCTTCGACCCCGCGAAGGTGGCCGCCGCATTGCGTCGCCACGGTCGCGATGCGCAGGGCCTGGCCTTCATGGCGCTGGAGCATCCGCGCGTGCGCGAGGCGGTCGAGGACCTCAGCGAGGCCGGCGTGCACGTGCTGACGCTGATCTCGGACATGGCGCAATCGAAGCGCGAGGCCTACGTCGGCATGGACAACCGCGCGGCGGGCCGGACGGCCGCCACGCTGATCGGCCGCTTCCTCGGGCCGCGCATCGGGTCGGTGGCCCTGATCGCGGGCTCGCTCGCCTACCGCGGCCACGAGGAGCGCGAGATGGGCTTCCTGCGCCTGATGCAGGACGAGTTTCCCGCGCTGCAGGTGGTGGGCGTGCGCGAGGGCCGCGACGACGCCGACACCAACTACCGGCTGACGCTGGCGCTGCTCAAGCAGCACCCGGACCTGGTGGGCCTGTACAACATCGGCGGCGGCGCCGAGGGCGTGGGCCGCGCGCTGAAGGAGCGGCGGCGCGACCAGCACCTCGTGTTCGTCGGCCACGGGCTGACGCCCGACACACGCGCGCTGCTGATCGACGGCACGCTCGACGCGGTGATCACGCAGCATCCGCAGGCGGTGCTGCTCAACGCGGTGCGCATCTTCACCAACCTGCGCGACGGCCGCGGCGCGGCGGCCGGCGTGGAGCCGGTGCGCATCAGCATCGTGCTGCGCGAGAACCTGCCCTGAGGGGCGGTCAGCCGGGCCTGTAGAACACCTCGACCGGCCCCTTCAGCTTGATCAGCACAGGCGAGCCCCTGCGGTCGACTGCGCGACCGGCGGGCACCCTCACCCAGCCTTCGCTGATGCAGTATTCCGCGACGTCGAAGCGCTCCTTGCCGTTGAAGCGGATGCCGATCGAATGCTCGAACACCGCCGGCACGTGGAAGGGGCTGGCCGGGTCTGTCGACAAGCGGTCGGGCAACGGGGGTGCGGCGGGTGGCGTGGCGCTCATCGGGGCAGTCTAGCCGGCCATCATGGCGGTGTAGCGACGCTGCATCTCCTCGGGCTCCACGGTCTCGATCGAGTGGCCGAGCAGCCAGGTGTGGCCGAACGGGTCGCGCAGACGGCACGAACGTTCGCCGTAGAACTGGTCGGTGGGCGGCATCAGCAGGGTGGCCCCGGCCGCGACCGCGCGTTCGCCCATCGCGTCGGCGTTGTCCACGTGCAGGTGGATCGTGCAGCCGGTGAACTGGTCGCCTTGCGGCCCCCGCATGCCGTACTCGGGGAACTCGTCGCACACCATCAGCACCGCCGGGCCGAGCTGCAGCTCCACGTGGCCGATGCGGCCCGACGGCTCGACCAGCCGGTAGCGCTCGGTCGCGCCAAAGGCCTGCTGGTAGAAGGAGATCGCGGCCTGGGCGTCGCGCACCATCAGGTACGGAAACACCTCGTGGATTTCGTTCATGGGGATCGCTCCGTTGTGCGGCGACGCGCCGCGAGGGCCGCAGACTAGGCGGCCGAGGCGGGCGGCGTATTGGAGATTTTTTGCGTCTCAGCGCGCCAGCGCCACATGCGTCGGCTGATCCGCCTGGACCGGCGCGTAGGTGCCGGGGGCCATGCCGGCGAGCTGCCGGAACTCTCGGATCAGGTGCGACTGGTCGAAGTAGCCGGCACCGGCGGCCAGTTGCGCCCAGTCGCGCGGCCCGCAGCGCACCAGCGACGGCAGCAGTGCGCCGAAGCGCAGCACGCGCGCATAACGCTTGGGCGTGAGCCCCACCGCCTGCTCGAAGCGGCGGATGAACTGCGCCGGCGTGCAACCGCTCGCGCGCTGCACCGGTTCCACGCGCGCGCGGGCCGGGTCGCGCCGGAAGGCCGCGATCGCGAAGGCAGCCAGCGGATCGGGTGGCGCGGCGTCGGCAAGCCGCCGCAGGAGGTGTTCGTGCAAGAGTTGCAGCGCGCGCTGCGGCGAGGGCGCGGCTTGCAAGCGATCGCGCAGTGCGCGCGCGGCCGGCCCCCACAGGTCCTCGAGCAACTCGGTGCGGTTGCGCAACCCGGGCAAGGCGTCGCCGAAGAAGGCGGCCGCGCCGCCGGGCGTGAAGTGCACGCCGATCACGACCGACGGGCCTTCGGTGCCGCGCACGCCGAAGCGGTCGGAAGGGCCTTGCACGATGGCCCCGCGCAGCTGCCGCGCGCGACGGTCCTGCTCGCTGTCGTAGCGGATCAGGTGGTCCTGCAGCAGCGGCACGACGATGTCGGCGCAGCCGGTCGGCAGGCTGCGCTCGCGGGTGTGCGGCAACGCGCCGCGCTCGCTGTACCAGAGGCAGTCGACGTAGGGAGCGAGCGGTGCGGAGGGGCGTTGACGCAGCAGCATGCCCTGGTCTTGTAGCCCGGATGCCACCTGACGGCAAGCGCCGCCGCTCGCACGCCGACAATCCCCCCCATGACCACCGGCCCTGCATTCTCGACGCTGCCACTCGCGAGCCCGGTGCTGGACAACCTCCAGCGCCTCGGCTACGAGCACATGACCCCGATCCAGGCCGCCAGCCTGCCGCTGGCGCTGGCCGGCAAGGACCTGATCGCGCAGGCCAAGACCGGCAGCGGCAAGACGGCCGCGTTCGCGCTGCCGCTGCTGGCCAACCTGAACCCGCGGCGCTTCGCGGTGCAGGCGCTGGTGCTGTGCCCCACGCGCGAGCTGGCCGAGCAGGTGTCGCAGGAGGTCCGCCGCCTCGCCCGCGCCGAGGACAACATCAAGGTGCTCACGCTGTGCGGCGGCGCCACGATGCGCCCGCAACTCGCGAGCCTGGCGCATGGCGCGCATGTGGTGGTGGGCACGCCCGGGCGCATCCGCGACCACCTGGGGCGCGAGTCGCTGGTGCTGGATGCGCTCAACACCCTGGTGCTCGACGAGGCCGACCGCATGCTGGACATGGGCTTCGCCGAAGACATCGCCGCCATCGCGCAGCACTGCCCGCCGCCATCGAAGCGCCAGACCCTGCTGTTCTCGGCCACCTACCCGGACGACGTGGCCAAGCTCGCCGCGCGCTATCTGCGCGAGCCGGTAGAGGTGAAGCTCGCCGAACGCCATGATCCGAACCAGATCCGCCAGCGCTTCTACGAGGTGACCGAGAGCGAGCGGCTGCATGCGGTGGGCCTGCTGCTGAACCACTTCCGCCCCGAAAGCACGCTGGCCTTCTGCAACACCAAGCAGCAGTGCCGCGACCTGGTGGCCGTGCTGCAGGCCCAGGGCATCGTGGCGCTGGAGCTGCACGGCGACCTCGAGCAGCGCGAGCGCGACCAGGTGCTGGTGCAGTTCGCCAACCGCAGCTGCAGCGTGCTGGTGGCCACCGACGTGGCCGCGCGCGGCCTGGACATCGCGCGCCTGGACGCCGTGATCAACGTCGACATCACGCCCGACGCGCAGGTGCACACGCACCGCGTCGGCCGCACCGGCCGCGCTGGCGAGTCGGGCCAGGTGTTCAGCCTGGCCAGCCTGGACGAGATGGGCCGCGTGGGCCGCATCGACGAGATGCAGGGCAGCGAGAGCGCATGGCATCCGCTGGCCGAACTGAAAGCCGCCGTCTCGAAGGACGGCGACGCGGCGCTCGGACCGCTGCGTCCACCGATGGTCACGCTGCAGATCCTCGGCGGGCGCAAGGAGAAGATCCGCGCGGGCGACGTGCTGGGCGCACTCACCAAGGATCTCGGGCTGGACGCCGCGGGCATCGGCAAGATCGACGTCAACGACTTCTCCACCTACGTGGCCCTGCGCCGCGACATCGCCGAGCAGGCCCTGCGCGGGCTCAACGCCGGCAAGGTGAAGGGGCGCTCGGTGAAGGTGCGGCGGCTGTGAGTTCGCTTCTCGCGACGTCGCCGTTCGCAGCGCTCGGCCTGGCGCCCGCCCTCGTGCGTGCCGCCGGCGAGCGCGGCTATGCCGTGCCCACACCGATCCAGGCGGCTGCCATCCCGCTCGCGCTGCAAGGCCGCGACGTCATCGGCTGCGCGCACACCGGCTCCGGCAAGACCGCCGCCTTCGGGCTGGCGCTGCTGAACCACCTCGAGCTGATCATGCGGCCCGCGTGGCGCCGCACGCGTGCGCTGGTGCTCGTGCCCACGCGCGAGCTCGCCGCGCAGGTGGGAGAAGCGATCCGTGCGTTGTCGCGCCAGCTCACCGACCCGGTGAAGGTGGCCGTCGTCTTTGGCGGCGTCTCGATCAACCCCCAGATGCTCGGCCTGCGCGGCGGCGCCGAGGTGGTGATCGCCACGCCGGGCCGTCTGCTCGACCTCGTCGGCCGCAACGCGATCAAGCTCGACGACGTGGACCTGCTGGTGCTCGACGAAGCCGACCGGCTGCTCGACGAGGGCTTCGCCGACGAGCTCGCCCGCCTCACGGCCCTGCTGCCGGCGCGCCGGCAAAGCCTGTTCTTCTCGGCCACCTTTCCGCCGGCCGTGCAGTCGCTGGCGGATGCGCTGCTGCGCGAGCCGGTGCGCGTGGACGCGCCAGCCACGGCGGGCGCCGGCGTGTCTGCCGTCGAGCAGCACGCGGTGGAGGTCGATGCCGCGCAGCGCACGCCGCTGCTGCGACACCTGATCGAGCAGGGCCGCTGGCAGCGTGCGCTGGTCTTCGTGGCCACGCGCTACGCCAGCGAGCACGTGGCCGAGAAGTTGCGGCGTGCCGGTCTGGCCGCCGCCGCCTTCCACGGCGACCTGAGCCAGGGCGCGCGCACGCGCGTGCTGGCCGACCTGCACAGTGGCGCGCTGCAGGTGGTGCTGGCCACCGACATGGCCGCGCGCGGCCTGCACATCCCCGGCCTGCCCGTGGTGGTGAACTACGACCTGCCGCGCTCGGCGGTGGACTACACGCACCGCATCGGCCGCACGGCCCGCGCCGGCGCCACGGGGCTGGTGGTGAGCTTCGTCAGCGCGGCGACCGAGGCGCACTTCCGGCTCATCGAGAAGCGGCAAGGGCAGCGCGTGCCGCGCGAGCGGATCGCCGGCTTCGAGCCACGCGAAGTCGCACCGAGCGCGTCCCCACCCGAAGGCGGCGTCAAGGGTCGGCGCAAGAGCAAGAAGGACAAGTTGCGCGAGGCCGCAGCGCGCGCCCTGTGAAGGCCAGGTTGACTTGGAGGTCCCACCCATGACGAAGTACATGATCTCGTTCCCCAGTTCCGCGATGGTGATCGCCGAGGAAGACTTCCAGGCCGTGTCCGACGCAGCGCGCGCCGTGATCCGGGAAGCCAAGGCGGCGGGCGTCTACGTCTTCGGCGGAGGCCTCAACGAGGCCGTCGCGCCGGTCAAGGTTTCGGCCGACGGCGCGGTGATCAAGGGCACCTACCCCGAGACCCGCCGCATCGAGGGCGGCTACACCATCCTCGAACTGCCCTCGCACCAGGCAGCCGAGGCCTGGGCCGCAAAGATCGCGGCGGCCTGCCGATGCGATCAGGAACTGCGCGAGTTCATGTACGACCCGGAGTCGTGACGGGCGCCCGAAGGGCATGCCCGGATGGAGGCATGCGCCCGGATGGAGGCATGCGCCCGGATGGGGGCATGCGCCCGGACCCCGACGCGCCTCAGGACAGCGACTGACTGCGTCACTTACGGGACAAACCAAAGCCGTCAAGCTACCTTGGCCACCGCTCAATGCACTCGTCGCCAGATGACCGTAGCCCTCGTCATCTTGCCCAGATTGGGACTCATGACCCAAGGTGAGACGACTTGAAGTCGGTCGTCCGACAACTTGTAGGTCCTAACCTGCTCGCTGCCTACCCATGCCGGGTTCCATGAGACGTCGACCTTGGTGATGAACCGCTCGCCTTCGAAGCGAAACGTTCCCGTATAGGCAATGATCGTCCGAAAGGCGGCGGCTCGGTCCTCGTCGGTCTGAGGTGCCTTTCGACCCTCGGCCTCGACAATGGACATCATCCGCCCTTCTGGGGTGAACACGATGTACCCGGTCGCGTTCTTGCCATACGCTGCCATCGGTTCGCTACCATCTTGAAACTCGTTCATAAACGAGGAGAGCCTCCAGGTGCCGACCACCTTGGCGGAGTCGTCTGCAAGTGCTGGAAAGGGTAGAAGTACGGCGATCAGGAACGGTGTGATGAGCGATTTCATCTCGCGTGACCTCTTGCTTGAATGTGACATCGTGGCCCGATCAGCTCAATCCGTGCGCGGCCGATAGGGTCATCCAAGCTTGAATGCTGCCGCCGCTTCATGTCCCGAAAGCAGACGAAATCTGCGGGAAGGATCGGGAGAATCGGGGGTAAAGAGGACGTGGACTCACAAAGTGGCCGATACATGAAACTCGGCTCAGGGCAATTCGACGCGGTTAGCGGTGAGTTGACGCTGGAGGGTCGATCGACCCGCCTGCGTCCGCGCACCGCGGCCTTGCTGTCCTACCTCATCACGCATGCAGGCCGTGTCGTTGGCAAGGACGAGTTGTTGCAGGCCATTTGGCCCAAGGTCGTCGTCACCGAGGACTCCATCGTCCAATGCGTGAAGGAGATTCGTCGCGCGTTGGGTCAAGGACGCCAACACTGGATCCGCACCGTTCCACGCGAAGGCTATGCCTTCGTCGCTCCGGCCGAAATCCCCCCGGAAGCCCCGGCGAAGTCCGCCGCACGGTGGTCGGGGAGACGGTTGGCAGTGGCGAGCGCCGCCGTCGTGCTGATGGCCTCCGCCATCGGGTTCATGCTGGTGCGCGGGTCCGACCGCGTGCCCGATCGGTATGCACTGTCACTCGTCGTGCTGCCCGTCGCCAACCTCACCGGTGACCCTGCGCTTGAGAACGAAGCGGATGAAATAACCGAGCAGCTGGCCCGGTCGTTGTCGCGGCTCCCTGGTGCATTCGTCATCGCCCCGAGTACGGCATTCACATTCAAGCGCCAGACCGTGGACGTGCGACGCGTGGGGTCGGACCTGGGTGTGCGCTATGTTCTGGAAGGGGCACTGCGCCGCCAACAAGACTCTCGGTTGCAGCTCACCGTTGCCATGTCAGACTCGACGAACGCGATGCAACTGTGGAGCGAGTCCTTCGAGACATCCGAGAAGGATCCCAGCGAGTTGCGCACGGATGTGGTGACGCGTGTTGCGGGGAGTCTGGGTCTCCGTCTGGTTCGCCTCGAAGCTCTGCGTTCGCGGCGTGATCACGGTCAGCAGGACGCTGCTGCACTGCTGAGTCGCGCGCGCGCGGCGTTGCGTTGGGCGGGCCAAGGTGAGCAAGGCGTCACGGAGGCGCGTCAGCTGCTGGAGGAGGTCGTCCGCCGCGACGAGGGTCTGGCAGATGCGTGGGCGCTTCTCGCCTGGGCCTGCCTGGATGAGATTCGATTTCGTCCGGGTAGCGAGGAGGATCTGCTGCGAGCATCGCAAGCCGTGGATCGTGCGATCTCATTGGCACCAGACAATGCCGACGCCCTCGGAGCGAAGGCCCGGCTGCAGTACAACCGCGGCCAGATGCCGCAGGCGCTGTCGTCCTTCCAGCGGGCCATCGAATTGAATCCGAGCGATCCCCAGTGGCACGGGCACAGTGCGGCCACCCTAATCATGCTCGGCCGACCGGACGAAGCGCTTGCCGCGACCGAACGAGCGACTCACCTTAGTCCGCGTGATCCACAGCTGTCGCTGTGGCAGATGTTCGAAGGCGTGGCCCTGCTGCACCTCGGACGGCACGAGGCGGCCGTCGAAGCGCTGGCGAAGGCGGTCGCTGGAAATCCGAAGAGCGCATTCGCCCGCCTCTTTTTGGCAAGCGCCTTGGGCAATACCGGGCGCACGGACGAGGCCGGAATCCAGGTCAAAGAATTACTGCGCCTGCGCCCAGGCTTCACGTTGAGCCACTTCCGTTCGCGCGAACCCTCGAGCGAGTCGAGATTCTTGGCGCAACGCCAGCAGGTATATCAAGGACTTCGTCGAGCGGGGCTGGCTGATTGAGTAACCAGGCCCCGGCGCGGCGGGAAGTGCAACTGCCCTGGCGCGCTGCGTCAGCGACCCACCATTGCGAGCACATTGGCCTTCAGGAAGCGCTCGACCAGCAGCATGAAGGCGATCGACGGGATCAGCAGCAGCAGCGCGGTGATCGACGCGATCTGGTAGTTGCCGCCCATGCTGGCGTTGAACATCAGCAAGGGCAGGGTGGTCACGTCGGGCACGCCGACGAAGTAGGTGCCGGTGAACTCGTCGAGCGACTCGAGGAAGACAAAGATCGCGCTGGCGATCAGCCCCGGCGCGGCCAGCGGCAGCGTCACCGTGGCGAAGCAGCGCCAGGGGCCGGCGCCCAGGTTGCGTGCAGCCTCCTCGAGTTGCGCATCGACCGCGGCGAAGGCGGCGCTGGCGATCCATACCGCGAGCACCAGGCCATGCGCCGCATGCACCAGCACCACGCCGAAGACGGTGCCGTTCAGGCGCAGCTCGTAGAACATGCGCGCGATGTTCACGTAGATCGGCAGGTTGGGGATTGCCTGCGGCAGCAGGAACAGCAGCAGGATGAAGGCACGCCACGGCAGCTTCAGCCGCGCCAGCGCGTAGCCGGCCGGCACCGCAACGGCCAGGCAGAACGCGACCGTGAGCAGCGCGATCCACACGCTGGTGATCAGCGACTGCACCGCGCCGCCGCGCGGCTCGAACACGCGGCCCCAGAAGGTGAGGCCGAACTCCTGCGGGATCTTGCCCGGGAAGTACCAGCGCTCGGCAAAGGCCCACAGCAGCAGGTTCGCGAGCGGGCCGAAGATCAGGAAAGCCAGCAGCGCGATTGCCAGCGCGCGCAGCAGCGTCTTGCCGGCGCGTGCCGCGATGCTCACGACGTTTGCTCCGCCTTGCTGACGGCGTGGCGCAGGTAGACCCAGGCCCCTGCCGCACCGAACAGCAGCGAGATCAGGCACAGCGCATTGGCCACCGCGTAGTCCCCATGTGTGCTGATGCGGTAGGCCACGTCCACCGTCATCATGGTCGGCGAGTTGGGGTTGATCATCAGCGGCACCGACAGCACCGACAGCATCGTGACGAACGAGAGCACCAGGCCCACCAGCAGCGTGCCCCGGACCTGCGGCAGCACGATGCCCGTCAGCACGCGCCAGCGCGGCGCGCCGAGGTTGCGCGCCGCCTCGATGTGCGCGGTCTCCACCGAGGCCATCGCACCGGCCAGCAGCAGCGTCACAAAGGGCGCCTGCTTCCAGACGAAGGCGATCACGATGCCGCGCCAGTCGAGCAGGCTTTGCGCAGCCAGCGGGTCGATCAGCCCACCGCCCACCAGCACATGGTTGAGCATGCCGTTCTTGGCCAGGAAAGTCCGCATCACCTGGCCGGTGACGACGAAGGGAATGAACAGCGGCCAGCGGTAGAGCCAGCGCAGCAGGTTGCGTGTGCGCTCGTGCTCACCGAGCGTCAGGTACCCCGCGATCGCGATCGCCACCACGGCGATCAGCACGCACGACAGCAACACGATCGCCACCGTAAACAGCATGTCGTTCGAATAGAACTCGAACGACTTCTCGAAGTGGGCGAGCGTGAGGGCGCCCTGTTTGTCGGTGAACGCGCTGTGCACCGAGAGGCCGAGCGGGACGATGAAGAAGACGGCGATGACCGCGAGCGCGGGGCTCACGAGTAGGAGGCCGGCCCAGCGCCTGTTCACTTCACCCTCTGAAAGCCGGCGTTCGAACGCGGCTGCGGCAGCGCGGCGGCGGTACCTGCGTTCTCCGACCTGCCTCGCGGGCGGCCACCGCGATTTGCTGCCGTTGCCTCGTCAACACCTTCTTCTTCATGCAAGCGCCATGGCGACCGCGAATGCTGGCCTGCGCCCGCAGGCCCGCGCCGCCGGCTCTCGCAGCGGCCCTCGCATGCTCACTTCAGCACGACACGCTCATACCCCTCGACGATGTCGGTGAAGTAGTCCGACAGCGGGAACGGGCGCCCATAGCGCTGCAGGGCATCCGGCTTGATGTCGGTGAACAGCTTGTCCCAGCTCGCCTTGTCGAGCTTGCTCTGCACATGCTGCGCGTCGATGCCCGGGTACCAGTTGAACTTCTTGACGATGCCCTCGGCCTGGATCTCGGGGCTGGCGGCGAATTCGACAAACTTGCGCGCGATCGCGGCGTTGGCTGCCTTGGCCGGCACCGCGTAGTACATCGGCTGGCCCGGCAGGCCGGGCTCGGTGAGCGAGAGCTTGAGCTTCGGGTTGAGCTTGCCGTCGGCGACCCAGGTGTAGAACATGTCCACCCACACCGGACCCATCGCAATCTCGCCGCGGTTGAGCATGTCCAGCGTGCCGGCGTTGCCCGGGGTCAGCACGACACTCTTGTTGAACTCCTTCAGGCCGGCGAGCGACTTGTCGATCGCGGCCTTCTTGGCGGGATCGTACGGACCCTCCTCGAGCTGCTTGCCCAGGCCGCTGTGGGCCGACACGTAGCCCATCACGAAGCCCACGCCCGACATGCCGCCCTTGACGCCGTTGTAGCCGAACTGCTTCGGATACTGCTTGACCCAGCTCTCGAGCTCGGTGAAGTTCTTCGGCGGCGCCTTCACCACGTCCGGGTTGTAGGCCATCGCGATCTGGCTGTGGAACATCGGGATCACGAAGCCGTCGACGTTCTGGCCGAGTGCGTTCTTCGCGGTGTCGCGGCTGACCAGCTTGTCGGTGGCGATCTGCTTGCGGTAGGCCGCGAGCAGGTTCTCCTTGACCATGGTCGCGGCGCCGCGCTGGTGGATCACCGCCACGTCGACGTCCCAGGCCGCCACGCCGGCCTTCGACTGCGCCGAGAGCTTCTCGTAGATCTTCTGCGAGCCGGCGTCGCCCGGGCCGGTGCCCACCGCCTTGACCGTGACGCCGGGATTGAGCTTCTCGAAGCGGGGGGCGAGGAAGGTGTTGACGTAGTCAACCATGTTCTGGTCGCCGGCGGTGACGACGTTGAGCGTGGTCTGGGCTGCGGCCGGCAGGGCCAGCGCAGTCATTGCGAACGACAGGGCGAACGGCAGGGCGAGCAGTTTCATTGTGGTCTCCTCAGGCAGGGAAGGTCAGCAGAGCATCGCGTGGCACGATGACATGGGTGTGGCTGCCCTCGGGTACGGCAGCGGGGTCGTCCACCCACACGGGGCCACTCGGCACGCGCACGCGATAGCGCCAGCCGTGGCCCAGATAGGACGCCTGTTCGATCACGCCCTCCAGACTGAGGGCCGCGGCGTCGGGCGTGGCGCCGAGCCGGGCGCGGTCGGCTCGGAAATGCCCGCGCCGGCCATCGGGCAGCGCCACCGCGTTGTCGGCGCCCATGAAACCGGCCACGAACGGGCTGGCCGGGCGGTGGAACACCTCCTGCGGCGTGCCGTACTGCAGCACATGGCCGCCGTCGATCACCGCGATGCGGTCGGCCAGCGTCAGCGCCTCCTCGCGGTCGTGCGTGACGTAGATCGCCGTGATGCCCACGCGTTTCTGCAGCGCGCGCAGCTCGTGGCGCAAGTCCAGCCTCACCTTGTAGTCGAGGTTGCTCATCGGCTCGTCGAGCAGCAGCAGCAGCGGGTCGACCGCCAGCGCGCGGCCCATCGCGACGCGCTGGCGTTGCCCGCCCGACAGCGAGCCGACGTTGCGGCGCTCGTAGCCTTCGAGCTGCAGCAGCCTGAGCATCTCGGTCACGCGCTCGCCGATGCGCGCCTTGTCCGCGCCGCGCATGCGCAGGCCGTAGCCGATGTTGGCCGCGACGTCCATGTGCGGCCACAGGGCGTAGGACTGGAACATCATCGCCGTGTTGCGCGCCTCGGGCGCCAGCGCCGTGATGTCGCGCCCGTCGACCACGATGCGGCCGGCGCCCGGCTTCACGAAGCCGGCGATCGAGCGCAGCAGCGTGGTCTTGCCGCAGCCCGAGGGGCCGAGCAACGCCACCATCTCGCCGCGTTGCACGTCCAGGCTCACCTGGTCGAGCACCGGGGCGCCGCCACCGTAGGACACGCTGATCGACTCGACCGACAGGTACGCAGGCATGCGTGTCAATCTACGCCGCGTCCGTGACAGGCGCCTTGGGGTGCACCCGGGGGTCGGCCCCGGTGGCCCACCCTGGGCCCGCAGATCCGTGCAAAGCCTCTTGTGATTCTGTAATTACAGAGTTACGATGGCGCCAACATGCCTGATCCCATTCCCCTGCGCAGCCCCTCGCTGCACGACAACGTGGCCGAGCGCCTGCGCGCGATGGTGTTCGACCGCCAGCTCACCCCGGGCGAGCTGATCGACGAGAAGGCGCTGGCGGCGCGCTGGCAGATCAGCCGCACGCCGCTGCGCGAGGCGCTCAAGGTGCTGGCCGCGGAAGGATTGGTCGAGCTGGTGCCGGGCAAGGGCAGCCGGGTCGTCAGCCTGACCGACGAGGACGCCGACGCGCTGTTCCCGGTGATGGCGCTGCTCGAGGGCCGTTGCGCCCACGAGGCGACGCTGCGGGCCAGCGACGAACAGCTCGCCGAGCTGCACCAGCTGCACGAGCGGCTGGAGATGCACGCGGCGGTCAACGACATCGACGGCTACTACCGCGCCAACCACGCCTTCCACAGCAAGGTGCAGGCGCTGGCGGCCAACCGCTGGCTCGACCGCGTCACCGGCGACCTGCGGCGCTTCTTGCGCCTGTTGCGCGGGCGCCAGCTCAACCTGCCGGGGCGCATCGACGCGTCGATCAACGAGCACCGCGTCCTGATCGACGCGATCGGCCAGCGCGACGCCGAGCGCGCCGGCCGTGCGATGCACGACCACCTGATGGCGCAGCTCGCGGCATTGAAGGCGCTGCGCGCGCGCGAGCAGCGCCAGGGCGGTGTCGGCAAGAGGAGAGGGCGTTGACGATGCCGCGACAGTTGCTGATCGACTGCCGTCGCCTGCTTTCGGTGCGCGGCGAGGCCAACAGCCCGGTGCTCGCGGCGGCCATTTGCACGCGGATTGACGCGCTGCCCGATGCCGAGCGTCACCGCTTCTTCGAGCGCCTGGCCAGCGACTTCAGCCCCGACCCGAAGGAGGTTCTGGCGGCCGCGCAGGCCTATGCCGGGCACCCCGATGCAGCGCACCTCGCCGCGCTGACGCAGGCCGCCGAGCCGGCGCGCCAGGAGCTGTTCCGGCGCCTGAACCGCGCGCCGGGCGGCACCGCGGCACTGGTGCGCCTGCGCCGCGCGCTGCTCGACCGGCTGCCCAGGCAGCCGGCGCTGGCAGCGGTGGAGGCCGACCTGTTCCACCTGCTGTCGAGCTGGTTCAACCCCGGCTTCCTCGAGATGCGGCGCGTGGACTGGAACTCGCCCGCGCAGTTGCTCGAGCAGATCATCCGTCACGAGGCGGTGCACGAGATCGACGGCTGGGACGACCTGCGGCGCCGCCTGCGGCCGGACCGGCGCTGCTTCGCCTTCTTCCATCCGCAGCTGCCCGACGAGCCGCTGATCTTCGTCGAGGTGGCGCTGGTGCCCGAGATGGCCGGGGCGATCGCGCCGCTGATCGACAAGCGCGCGACGCCGCTGTCGCCCGAGCAGTTCAAGGTCGCGGTGTTCTACTCGATCAGCAACTGCCAGCCCGGGCTGCGCGGCGTGTCGCTCGGCAACTTCCTGATCAAGCGCGTGGCCGAACAGTTGAAGCGCGAGCTGCCGCAGCTCAAGACCTTCTGCACCCTGTCGCCGATTCCCGGCTTCATGGCCTGGCTGACGAAGGTGCCCGCGGCCGCGTTGCCCGACAAGGTGGCGCGCGCGCAGGCCATGCTGCTCGAAGCCTGCGGCGGCGATTTCGCCGCGCTGACGCACGGCTCGCGTCTGGTGGCGCTGTCGGGCCCGGCCCATCACGCGCTGTGGCGTTTGTGCGCGCACTACCTGGTGCAGCTATCGCCCCAGCCCAAGGGTGACCCGGTGGCGCGCTTCCATCTCGACAACGGCGCGCGCCTGGAGCGCCTGAATGCACAGGCCAATCTGTCGCCCAAAGGCTTGAAACAATCTGCCGGGTTGATGGTGAATTACCTATATGACCTGGCCCGGGTCGAGAGGCATCATGACCGCTTCGCGCACGGCGCGGTGGTGGCCAGCCGGGCCATCTCCAGCCTGCTTTGAGAAGACCCACGGAGACGACGACGATGACCCACAAGCTTTCCCGCCGCACCCTGCTCGTGACGGGCGCCTCGGGCGCGGCAGCCCTGGCCGCACCGGCCGCCTTCGCGCAGGGCGCCTGGCCGTCCAAGCCGGTCACGATCGTCGTGCCCTTCCCGCCGGGCGGCGGGACCGACGCCTTTGCGCGCCCGCTGTTCGCGGTGATGACCAAGAACACCGGCCGCCAGTTCATCATCGACAACAAGGGCGGCGCCGGCGGCACGCTCGGCGCCGGCATCGCCGCCAAGGCCGCGGCCGACGGCCACAACTTCTTCATGGGTGCGGTGCACCACGCGATCGCGCCGGCCGTCTACCCGAAGCTCGACTACCACCTGGAGAACGACTTCGTACCGGTGGGCCTGGTGTCCTCGGTGCCGCAGGTGATCGTCGTCAACCCGCAGCGCGTGGCCGCCAAGACGCTGCCCGAGTTGCTCGACTTCCTGCGCAAGAACCCGGGCAAGCTCAACTACGCCTCGGCCGGCAACGGCACTTCGCACCACCTCGCGGGCGAGCTGTTCAAGCTGCAGACCAAGACCTTCATCACCCACATTCCCTACCGCGGCGCGGGCCCCGCGCTGCAGGACCTGGTGGCCGGGCAGGTGGACCTGATGTTCGACGGCCTGGGTTCGTCGGCGTCGCACATCAAGTCCGGCCGCATCCGCGCCATCGCGGTGGCCGCCGACAAGCCGGCTCCCGGCTTCGGCGACGTGCCGCTGGCCAAGGCCGGCGGCGCGCCGCAGTACCTGGTGGCTACCTGGTACGGCATCTGGGCGCCCAAGGGCACGCCGCGCGAGCTGGTGACCGCGATGCAGAACGAGATGCGCAAGGCCCTGAACAGCGACGAGCTGAAGGCCACCTGGACCGGCCTCGGCACCGAGACGCCCACTCTGTGGGGCGACGACTTCGGCAAGTTCGTCGGCGCCGAGACCAAGCGCTGGGCCGAGGTCGTCAAGGCCTCAGGGGTCAAGCTCGACTGATGGCCGTTCGCTTCGACCGTGCCGGCGCCGATGGCATCGCCCGCATCACTCTCGCCAACCCGGCCAAGCTCAATGCGATGTCGGCGGCGATGTGGCGCGCGCTGCGTGAGGCATTCGCCGAGCTGAACGCCGCGCCCGGCGACACTCGCGTCGTGCTCGTGGCCGGCGAGGGCGGGCACTTCGCGTCCGGCGGTGACATCGAGGAGTACCCACGCTTTCGCCTCGACGCGGCCACGCTCGCGCGCTTTCACGAAGAGGACGTGCTGCCCGCGTTGCTGGCCCTGCGCGACTGCGAGCTGCCGCTGGTGGCGCAGATCGACGGCGTGTGCGTCGGCGGCGGGCTGGAGATCGCGGCCTGCTGCGACATCCGCATCGCCGGCACCAGCAGCCGTTTCGGCGTGCCGATCGCCAAGCTCGGCTTCCCGATGGCGCCGGCCGAGATGGAGATCATTGCCGCGGTGGTCGGCCCGACCGTGCTGCGCGAGCTGCTGCTCGAAGCGCGCGTGTTCCGGGCGCAGGAAGCCTTCGAGCGCGGCATCGTCACGCGCGTCGTGCCCGACGACGTCGTGGCCGCCGAGTCCCTGGCCGCGGCGCAACGCATTGCCAGCCTGTCGCCGCAGGCGCTGCGCCTGAACAAGCGGGCGCTGCGCCAGTTCGTGATGCCGCCGCTGAGCGCTGCGGCCGAGCGCGCGCCGCACTACGCCTACGCGCCCAGCGCCGAGCATCGCGAGGGCCTGGCGGCCTTCAACGAGAAACGACCTCCCCGCTTCTGAGTTCCATGCCTTCGAACCACAACCTCTTCTCCGCGTTGCGCGCGGGCTTCCCCGCCGACCTGGATGCAACCGCGGTCGAGACCTGCGACACGCCCGAGCCGCTGTACTACACGTGGCGCGATCTCGACCGCGCCAGTGCGCGCATCGCCAATCTGCTCGGATCGCTCGAGCTGCCTGAGCAGTCGCGCGTGGCGGTGCATGTCGACAAGAGCGTCGAGGCGCTGATGCTTTACCTGGGCGTGCTGCGTGCGGGCCATGTCTACCTGCCGCTGAACACCGCCTACCAGGCCGCCGAGCTGGCGTACTTCATCGGCAATGCCGAGCCGGCGGTGGTGGTGTGCGCGCAGCGCAACTTCCCCTGGCTCAGCAAGCTGGCCTTCGCCGCCGGCGTCACGAACGTGTTCACGCTCGACGCCGGCGCGGGGCCGCAGGGCGCCGGCTCGGGTACGCTGCTCGAGCGTGCCGCCTTCATGGCCGACACGCACGAGCCGGCGGCGCGCGCCGAGGACGACCTCGCCGCCATCCTCTACACCAGCGGCACCACCGGGCGCAGCAAGGGCGCGATGCTGACGCACCGCAACCTGCTGTCGAACGCGCTCACGCTGAAGGACTATTGGGGCTGGCGGCCGGGCGACGTGCTGATCCACGCCTTGCCGATCTTCCACGTGCACGGCCTCTTTGTCGCCAGCCACGGCGCGCTGATCAACGGCAGCAAGATGCTGTGGTTCGAGAAGTTCGACCCCAAGGCGACGATCCGCGCGATGCAGCGGGCGACGGTCTTCATGGGCGTGCCCACGCTGTACGTGCGCATGCTGGCCGAGCCGACGCTCACGCCGGCCGCGGCGGCGCACATGCGCCTGTTCCTGGCCGGGTCGGCGCCGCTGCTGCCCGAGACTTTCGACGCCTGGCGCGAGCGCAGCGGCCACGCCATCGTCGAGCGCTACGGCATGAGCGAGACCGTGATGCTGACCTCCAACGCCTACCACCCGAAGGACGGTACGCGCCGTGCCGGCACGGTGGGCAAGCCGCTGCCCGGCGTGCAGCTGCGCGTGCACGACGACAAGGGCCAGCCCTGCCGCCACGGCGAGGTCGGCGGCATCGAGGTCAAGGGCCCGAGCATCTTCAAGGGCTACTGGCGCATGCCCGAGAAGACGGCCGAGGAGTTCACGCACGACCTGTGGTTCAAGACCGGCGACGTTGGCAAGGTCGGCGAGGACGGCGTGGTCACCATCGTCGGGCGCAGCAAGGACCTGATCATCAGCGGCGGCTACAACGTCTACCCGGCCGAGATCGAGGGCTACCTCAACGAGCAGCCCGGCGTGGCCGAGAGCGCGGTGGTCGGCGTGCCGCACCCGGACTTCGGCGAGGCGGTGATCGCCGTCGTGATCCCCAAGCCCGGCGCTGGCCCCGATGCCGCGGCGCTGATCGCGGCGCTGAAGTCCAAGATCGCCGCCTTCAAGGTGCCCAAGCGCGTGTTCGTCGAACCCGAGTTGCCGCGCAACCAGATGGGCAAGGTGCAGAAGAACCTGCTGCGCGAGCGCCACAAGGAACTGTTCGCCGGTGGCTGAAGCGCCAGCCGAGTCGCGCTGCGAGCGCTGCGGCGGCCGTTTCCACTGCGGCGCCAACGACGCCGAGCCCTGCGCGTGCACGCACCTCACGCTCGACTTGGACACGCTGGCGCGCTTGCGCGAGACTTTCCAGGGCTGCCTGTGCCTGCGCTGCCTGGCCGCGCTGGCGGCGGGCGCGCCGCTCAAGGCGTCATGACCACCATCACCTGGGCCTCGGTGCGGCCGATCGACAGGTAGACGTGGCCGACGCCGCTGTCGAAGTAGGCCGAGTCGCCGCGGCCCAACTCGACAGACTCGCCGGTCTCGAAGCAGATGCGCACGCGGCCCGACAGCACGGTCAGGAACTCCTGCCCGGCGTGGCGCACGAAATCCGGGAATTCGTCGAGCCGGCGCGCCAAGATGGTGCCGTGCATCGGCTGCATGCACTTGGCCGGAAAGTCGCCCGCGAGCAGGCGGTAGCGATACTGCGGCGAGTCGTAGCGCGGTGCCGCGGCGAGGGTCGAGCGGACCACCAGGGCCTGTGCGCGCCGCGCGCCGCCCGCGGCGTCGGCCGCCGGGTCGAACAGGGCCGCCAGGTCGACCTCGAGCGCGCGCGCGACAGCGGCGAGCTTTTCGTAGCTCACCGAGATCTGCCCCAGCTCCATCTTCGACAGCGTCGACAGCGCCACCCGCGACAGCGCCGACAGCGCCTTGAGCGTCAGGTGGCGCGACTTGCGCAGCGCGCGCAGCCGCGCGCCCATGCGCTCGCGGTCGAGCGGGGCGACGGGGCGCGCACGTACTTTCGGCGGGTTCCGGGTCATGGCAAGTACCAATCCGGGCATGATTCTCGCATGCGAGAATTCTCGTATGAGAGAATTTGACGCCGTGATCGTCGGCGCCGGCATCGCCGGCGCGTCGCTCGCGTGGCAGCTCGCAGCGCGGCGCAGCGTGTTGCTGCTCGAGCGCGAGGCCCAGGCCGGCCTGCACTCGACCGGCCGCTCGGCGGCGATGTTCATGGAGAGTTATGGCCCGCCGGGCGTGCGCGCGCTGACGCGCGCTGGCCGCGCCTTCTACGAATGCCCGCCGGCCGGGTTCACCGAGCATGCGCTGCTGGCGCGGCGCGGTGTGCTCTACCTCGCGACGCACGGCCAGGAGGCCATGCTGCGCGAGGCGCAGCGCGAGCTGTCGCAGCACGGTGCGCTGCTGCGGGTGCTGACGGCCGACGAGGCGCTGGCGCGCGTGCCCTGCCTGCGGCCGGAGCTGGTGCATGGCGCGCTGTTCGACCCCGCCGCCGAGGACATCGATGTGCATGCGCTGCACCAGGGCTATTTGCGCGGCCTGCGCCAGCGCGGCGGCGAGTTGCTTGCCGGCACCGCGCCGGGCGCCGTGCGGCACGACGGCCGCGGCTGGATCATCGGGCTGGGCGACGGCCAGGCCGTGCGCGCGGCGCAGGTGGTGAATGCGGCCGGCGCGTGGGCCGACGAGGTGGGAGCACTGTTCGGCGCGGCGCCGATCGGCCTCGAGCCGCGGCGTCGCAGCGCGTTCACGTTCAAGGCACCGCCCGGTGTCGAGGTGGCCGGCTGGCCGGCGGTGGTCGGTATCGACGAGAGTTTCTACTTCAAGCCCGACGCCGGCCAGCTGCTGGGCTCGCCGGCCAATGCCGACGCGACGCGGCCCCACGACGTGCTGCCCGAGGAACTGGACATCGCGCTGGGCATCCATGCGATCGAGGCCGTCACCACGCTCGAGATCCGACGTCCGACCAGCACCTGGGCCGGCCTGCGCTCCTTCGTGGCCGATGGCGAGATCGTGATCGGCTTCGACGACCGCCAACCCGGCTTCTTCTGGCTTGCCGCGCAGGGCGGCTACGGCATCCAGTCCGCCGCCGGGGCGGCCGAGCTGGCGGCCGCGCTGCTGTGTCACGAGCCGCTGCCGGGCGCGCTGGCGCGGCATGGCATCGACCCGAACGCGCTCGCGCCGCAGCGCCTGCGATGAATCTCAACGACAAGGAGCGTTCCATGATGAAGATCCTCCGCACAGGCCTGCTGCTCGCAGCGGCCGCCTTCGCCGCGCTGCCCGCCTCCGCGGCCTATCCAGACAAGCCGGTCACGCTGATCGTTCCCTTCCCGCCGGGCGGTGCGACCGACACCATCGGCCGCATCATCGCCAAGGGCATGGGACAGCGGCTGGGCCAGAGCGTGGTGATCGACAACCGTGCCGGCGCCGGCACCGTGATCGCGGCGGGCGCGGTGGCGCAGGCCGCGCCCGACGGCTACACGCTGCTGATCAGCTCCAACACCACCTTCACCGTCAACCCGGCGCTCAAGCCCAAGCTGCCCTACGACGCGCAGAAGAGCTTCGAGTCGATCGGCATGATCGGGGGCTCGACGCTCGTGCTGCTCGCCAACCCGTCGCTGGCGGCAAACAACCTGAAGGAGCTGATCGCGCTGGCCAAGACCAAGCCGGGCAAGATCGCCTACGGCTCGTTCGGCAACGGCACGACGTCGCACCTGGCCGGAGAGATGCTGAAGGTGGTGGCCGGCATCGACCTGCTGCACGTGCCGTACAAGGGCAGCGCCCCGGCCATGACCGACCTGATCGGCGGCCAGGTGCAGCTCAGCATCGACACCGCCATTGCGGCCGCGCCGATGCTGCAGGCCGGCAAGGTCAAGGCGATCGCGGTCACCGCGGCCAAGCGCTCGGCGGCGCTGCCCAAGGTGCCGACTGTCGCCGAAGCCGGCTTCCCCGACTACGAGATGTTTTCGTGGGTGACCATCGTGGCGCCTCGCGGCCTGCCCGCGCCGGTGCAGCAGGCGCTCGCGAAGGCGCTCGCCGACACGCTGGCCGACGCCGCGGTGCGCGCCGAGCTCGACAAGGCCGGCCTCGAGGTGACGCACCAGCCTGGCGCCGCTTTTTATGCCCGCGTCGCCAAGGAGCTGCCGCTGTTGCGCGCCTACGTGCACAAGGCCAATATCCCGTACGAATGAGGGACGCACCATGCCGCCTGACTTCGCCCTGCCCGAACGCTCGGCCGTCGAGCTGCGCCGCCTGATCGGCAGCCGCCAGCTCTCGCCGGTCGAACTGATGGATGCGTGCATCGCGCGCATCGAGGCGCTGAACCCCGCCGTCAACGCGATCGCCGCGACCGACTTCGAGCGCGCCCGCGCCAGCGCGCGCGCGGCCGAGGCGGCCGTGATGCGCGGTGCACCGCTCGGCCCGCTGCACGGCCTGCCGCTGGGCGTGAAGGACCTGCAGGACACGGCGGGCCTGCTGACGACCTACGGCAACGTCGGCTCGCGCAACCATGTGCCGGCGCACGACAACGGGCTGGTCGCCCGGCTGCGCGCGGCCGGCGCGATCGTCGCCGCCAAGACCAACGTGCCCGACATGGGCGCCGGCGCGAACACGCGCAACCCGGTCTGGGGCGCGACCGGCAACCCGTTCGATCCGCGGCTCAACGCGGGCGGCTCGTCGGGTGGGTCGGCGGCCGCGCTGGCGGTCGACATGCTGCCGCTGTGCACGGGTTCCGACACCGGCGGCTCGCTGCGCATTCCGGCGGCGCTGTGCGGCGTGGTCGGTCTGCGCCCGTCGCCTGGGCTCGTCGCCAACGACGCGCGGCCGCTCGGCTGGTCGGTGATCTCGGTGCTCGGGCCGATGGGCCGCAATGTTGCCGACACCGCGCTGATGCTCGCCGCGAGCGCCGGCTTCGACGCGCGCGACCCGCTGTCGTACGAAGGCGCCGCCGCGCCGAGCGTGCCGGTCGATCTCGCGACGCTGCGCGTGGGCTTCACCGAGGACTTCGGCGTGTGCATCGTCGACCCCGAGATCCGGCGCGTGTTTCGCGACCGCGTCGAAGCGCTGCGGCCGATGGTGGCGCGCTGCGAGCCGGTCGCCTTCGACCTCGGTGATGCCGACCGGGCGTTCGACGTCCTGCGTGCCGAGAGCTTTCTCGCCGCGTACGCCGACACGCAGCGCGACGCCCCGGAAACGCTCGGGCCCAACGTGCGCGCGAACCTCGAGATGGCCGCCGCGATCACGCTGGCTGACCGCGCCTGGGCCCATCTGCAGCAGACGCGCATCGCGCGCCGCTTCGCGCAGGCCTTCGAGCAGTTCGACCTGATCCTCGCGCCGACGACGCCGTTGACGCCGTTCCCCTGGACCGAGCTGTACGCCGAGCGCGTCGATGGTCGGGCCATGCGCAACTATTACCACTGGCTGGCGCTGACCTACGTGGTGACGCTGGCGACCAACCCCGCGCTCTCACTGCCCTGTGGGCGCGACGAGCACGGCATGCCGTTCGGGCTGCAAGTGGTCGGCCGGCTGCGCGGCGAGGCTGCGCTGCTCGGCGCCGCGCAGGCGTTGGAGCGGGCGTTCGAGTCCGTGCCGGCGTTGCGTCGGCCGAAGCCTGACCTGGCGCGGCTGCGTGCGCCACGACCCGAGCTGAAGGGCATCGTCACCCACCCTCCAGGGCAGGGCGACGTTGCACCAGGCGGCAGCAGGACGGCCGTCTGACCTTCAGGCCCGCGGGCGCAGTGCACCGGCCAGCGCCGCGCCGAGTGCGGCACCGACCAGTTCCGCCGCCACGAAAGCCGGCACGCTGGCCGGCGCGATGCCCGCAAAGCTGTCGCTCCACATGCGCCCGAAGGCGGCGGCCGGGTTGGCGAACGAGGTGCTGGCGGTGAACCAGTAGGCCGCGCCGATCCAGGCCGCCACCAGCGACGCGACGCGCGCCGCCGGCGCGCACAGGATGGTCAGCAGGAGGCCCGCGGTGGCCACGGCCTCGGCCAGCCATTGGCCCGGGCCCGAGCGCAGCTTGGTCGAGACCTGCACGATGTCCTGCGCAAACATCGCGTGCACCAGCCAGGCGCCGAGCAGCGCCCCGGCCAGCTGCACGACGATGTACGGCAGCAGCTCGGCGCGCGCGAGCTCGCCGCGCCAGGCCATCACCGCCGACACCGCGGGGTTGAAGTGCGCACCCGAGACGGGGCCGAAGAGCTCGATCAGCACCCACAGCCCGGCCACGGTGGCGCCGGTGTTGGCCAGCAGCGCCACGCCGTCGTTGCCAGCCGACAGGCGCTCGGCCATCACGCCCGAGCCGATCACGATCGCCAGCAGCAGCAGCGTGCCCAGGCCCTCGGCGAGCAGCCGGCGCGGCAATGGCGCCGTCATTGCCGCCGCTGTCACGTTCGGGCGATGCGCTGCAGGGCCGCGCGCAGCTCCGCAGCAGGCAGCGTCTCGATCGGCAGCGCCAGCAGCTGTAGCATGCGGTAGCCGATCGCCTGGCGCGTGAGCTCGAACGCGCGGCGCTTGCCGTCGTCGCCGCCGGGCGCGTCCGACGGATCCGGGTAGCCCCAGTGCACCTGGACCGGCGCGCCGGCGAAGTAGGGGCAGCTCTCCTTGGCCGCGCTGTCGCAGACGGTGATCACCGCGGCGAGCTTCGGCGCGCCAGGCGCGGCAAACTCGTCCCAGCTCTTGCTGCGCGGCGAACCCGCATCGATGCCTGCCGCGGCCAGCACGTCGAGCGCGAACGGGTTCACGCGCCCGCCGGCCTTCGGCGCGCTGCCGGCACTGTGCGCGACCACCTCGCGACCGAGACGCCGTGCCCAGTGGTTGAACATCGCTTCGGCGAGCACGCTGCGGGCCGAGTTGTGCGTGCACAGGATCAGCAGGTGAGCGCTCATCGACCGAGATGTCTGCATCGCTGCGGCTTCAGCAGCAGCCTGCTGCCGACTTCACGGGCACGCCCACCGGCTTGCCGCGTGGCGTGCAGCAGGCGACTTCGGCCGCGCTCTTCGCCTGTGGGCTGAAGGTGGGCACGTTGGCCAGCGTGTGGAAGTGCTCCCACGCCATGCCCTGCGGGTCGGTGATCCAGTGCTTGTCGCTCTTGGCGTAACAGCAGCTCACCTGCTCCTCGACTGCCATCGACAGGTCGGCTGCCGTGGCGCGGTCGCGCATCGCGGCGAGTTCGGCGGCATCGTCGGTCTGGATGCCCAGGTGGTCGATGCCGGTGCCAGCACCCCAGGTCGAGATCGCGAAGTTGACCGGCGGATCGTCGAGCATCCACTTCGCGTAATCGCTCTCGGTGCGCGCCGGCGCGGCGCCGAAGAGCTTCGAGTAGAAGCCGATGTTGGCGTCGAGGTCGTCGACGTGCATGTGGACGTGGAAGCGCTTGCTCATGGGGTGCCTTTCAAGGGGGGGACGCAGCAACCGCTGCCTTCGCAGCAGTTCTCCGTCAGGTAGGCCAGCAGGCCGTTCATGCGCCCGAAGTCGGCGCGATAGATCAGAAAGCGGCCGTCGCGCTGCTGGGTCACGAGGCCGGCGCTCATCAGTTCCTTCAGGTGGAAGGACAGCGTCGCCGGCGGCACGCCGGCCCCTTCGCTCATCGCGCCGGGCGTCATGCCGCGCGGGCCGGCGACCACGAGGGCGCGGAACACCTTCAGGCGCAGCGGCTGGGCCAGGGCGGCCAGGGACGCGACGACGCTTTGTTCTTCCATTATTCCAGAATAGTCGAAAGATTGAGCCGGTGCAAGCCCCCGGGGGACAATGCCCGCATGACCCATGCCCTGACGCTGACGCGTCCCGACGACTGGCACCTGCACCTGCGCGACGGCGCCGCGATGGCCTCGGTGCTGCCGGCCACCGCGGCGCAGTTCGCGCGCGCGATCGTGATGCCCAACCTCAAGCCTCCGGTGACCACCGCGGCCGCGGCCCTGGCCTACCGCGAGCGCATCGTCGCGGCCTTGCCGGCTGCGGGCCCGGGAAGCGACTTCGTGCCGCTGATGACGCTGTACCTCACGGACCGGCTGCCGCCCGAGGAGATCGAGCGTGCCAAGGCGGCCGGCGTGGTGGCGGTCAAGCTCTACCCGGCCGGCGCGACGACCAACAGCGACGCCGGCGTCACGGACATCCGCAAGACCTACCCGACGCTCGAAGCCATGCAGCGCGCCGGCCTGCTGCTGCTGGTGCACGGCGAGGTCACCGACGCCGAGATCGACGTCTTCGACCGCGAGGCGGTATTCATCGAGCGCGTGATGCAGCCGCTGCGGCGCGACTTTCCCGAGCTGAAGGTGGTGTTCGAGCACATCACGACAAAGGAGGCGGCGCAGTACGTGGCTGCCAGCGACCGCTTCACCGCCGCCACCGTCACTGCGCACCACCTGCTCTACAACCGCAACGCGATCTTCAAGGGCGGGCTGCGGCCGCACTATTACTGCCTGCCGGTGTTGAAGCGCGAGGTGCATCGCCAGGCGCTGGTGGCTGCCGCCACGTCGGGCAGCCCGAAGTTCTTTCTCGGCACCGACAGTGCGCCGCACGCCGCCGCGCTGAAGGAGAACTCGGTCTGCGGCGCCGGCTGCTACACCGCGCCGGCGGCGCTGGAGCTGTACGCCGAGGCGTTCGAGGCGGCGGGCGCGCTCGACCAGCTCGAAGGATTCGCCAGCTGGCACGGCCCCGACTTCTACGGCCTGCCGCGCAACCGCGGCACCGTGACGCTCAAGCGCGAGCCGTGGGAACTGCCCGAGTCGGTGCCATTCGGTGATACGGTGCTCAAGCCGCTGCGTGGTGGCGAGACGCTGAACTGGAAGCTGACGACATGACGACCCCAAACTCGCTTCGCTCGTGGCCCCCGAGGGGCGCGTCAGATCCTTGGGGCGGCCCGGCGGAGCTGACATGAGCGATGACCGCGTGATGCTGCTGATCGACGCCGACAACGTCTCGCTCGACGTGATCGAGCAGGCCGTGCCCTGGGTGCACAAGCACTACGGCGGCCCGCATGTGCGGCGCGCCTACTGCACCGCCGAGTCGGCGGTGAAGCACCAGCAGGCTTTCAAGCGCCTGGGCATCCGGCCGATGGTGAACCTGGCCGCCGGCAAGAACTCGACCGACATCGCGCTGGCGGTCGACGCGATCGACCTGGTGGCCACCGAGCGGCCGCAGGTGGTGGTGATCGCGTCGTCGGACAGCGACTTCGCCCCGCTCGTGTCGCGCCTGCGCGAGAAGGGCTGCCGCGTCGTGGGCGTCGGCCAGGACGGCAAGACCGGCGACGAGACGATCGCGGTCTACGACGATTACGAGGTGCTGTCGCACCGCAAGACCGAGGCCGCGCCGCGGGCGGCGCCCAGGGCGTCGGCCAGGGCTGCGGCGCCCAAGCCGGCGCCGCGCAAGGCGGCCAAGAAGGCCGTGGCCGCCAAGGCGCCGGCCACCAAGGCCACGCCGGCCAAGGCGCCGCCCGACAAGGCGCAGGCGATCCTGGCGGCGCTGCCGGCGCTGGCCGCCGGGGACACGCTGGAACTGCGCGTGGCCACCGGGCCGCTGCGCGACGCGGGCCTGCTGTCCAGGAGCGGCTCGTCGACCAAGCTGTTCGGCCAGTTTCCCGATCTGTTCGAGCTGCTGCCCGCCAAGCAGCCCAACCACGTCCGACGCCGCGCTTGAACACGGGGCCAACGCCCTAACATCGGTCCGGTCTGCGTCTTGCAGATGCCGCTGTCGATCCGCCGATGAAACGCATCTTCCTGTTCGTGCTCACCAACCTGGCCGTGATGTTCGTGCTGGGGCTGGTGGTCAACCTGTTCGGGCTGAACCGCTTCCTGACCGCCAACGGGCTGAACCTGGGCCAGTTGCTCGTGTTCGCCGCCGTCATGGGCTTCGGCGGCGCGATCATCTCGCTGCTGATGAGCAAGCCGATGGCCAAGTGGAGCACGCGCGCCCAGGTCATCAACGACTCGCCCGACGCCACCCACCAGTGGATCGTGGCGACGGTGCGCCGCTTCGCCGACAAGGCCGGCGTCCAGATGCCCGAGGTGGCGATCTACGACGGCGAGCCCAATGCCTTCGCCACCGGGGCGTTCAAGAACTCGGCGCTGGTGGCGGTGTCCACCGGGCTGCTGCAGGGCATGAACCGCGACGAGGTCGAGGCGGTGATCGGCCACGAGATCGCGCACGTGGCCAATGGCGACATGGTGACGATGACGCTGATCCAGGGCGTGATGAACACCTTCGTCGTGTTCCTGTCGCGCGTGATCGGCCACCTGGTCGACAGCATGCTGCGGCGCGGCGACAGCCGCGGCGGCCCGGGCATCGGCTACTACGCGACGACGATCGTGCTCGACCTGGTGCTGGGCGTGCTGGCCGCGATGATCGTGGCCTGGTTCTCGCGCCGGCGCGAGTTCCGCGCCGACCGCGGCTCGGCCGACATGATGGGCAACTCGGTGCCGATGCAGCATGCGCTGGCGCGCCTGGGCGGGCTGCCACCGGGCGAACTGCCGAAGTCTGTTCAGGCGATGGGCATCACCGGCGTGCCGAGCGGCCTGATGCGGCTGTTCTCGAGCCACCCGCCGATCGAGGAGCGCATCCGCGCCCTGCAGCAGCCGGCAGCCTGAGGTCAGTGGGCGGCCCGCAGCGCCACCGTGAAGGTGGTGCCTCGGCCGCGCGCGCTGGCCACGCGGATCTCGCCGCCCATGGCCTCCACGAGCTGGCGTGACAGCGCCAGCCCGAGGCCGGTGCCGGGGATGGCGCTGCCCTCGGCGCCCAGGCGCTCGAAGGGCTGGAAGATGCGCTCGAGCTGGGCGGCGCTCATGCCCAGGCCGGTGTCGACGATCTGCAGCTCGATGCGCTGGCCGGCGCGTGCCGCCGACACCTCGACCTGGCCGCCCGAGCGGTTGTACTTGATCGCGTTGGACAGCAGGTTCGCGAACACCTGGCGCAGGCGCTGGCGGTCGGCCACCACCGCGAATTCAACGCCGTCGGCGTGGCAAGGCACATAGGCCACCCCGGCCTCGCGCGCACGCTCGGCCAGCATCGACCAGGCGTCCTGCAGCACGTGCACCGGGTCGAGCGTCGCGAACGACAGGCGCATGCCGCCGCTCTGCGCGCTCGACAGGTCGAGCAGGTCGTCCACCACGCCCAGCAGGTGGCGGCCGCTGGACAGGATGCGCGCCACCCAGGGCTGGTACTGCGGCGGCAGGTCCTCGGCCTGCTCAAGCAGCTGCGCGAAGCCGAGCACGCCATTCAGTGGCGTGCGCAGCTCGTGGCTGACGTGCGAGAGCAGCTCGGTCTTCGCGCGGTCGGCGCTCTCGGCATGGTCACGCGCACGGCGCAGGGCCTCGGCGTCCTTGGCGGTGGTGATGTCGGTGTGGGTCACGATCATGCGCAGCGGCCGGCCCTGCGGGTCGCGCTTGATCACCATGCCGCGCGCCAGCACCCACTTCCAGCTGCCGTCCTTGCAGCGCACGCGGTGCTCGCTGACGTAGCGGGGCGACTGCCCAGCCAGGTGCTCGTCGCGATGGCGGCGGCGCTGCGGCTCGTCGTCCGGGTGCACCCGCGACACGAAGGGCTCGGGCAGGCGCTCGATCTCGCCCGGCGTGAAGCCGTACATCTCGGCGAAGCGCGGCGAGAAGCTCTCCTCGCCGGTCTCCAGGCTCCACTCCCAGACGCCGTCGCCCGAGCTGTCGAGCGCGCGCTTCCAGCGCTCCTCGCTTTCGCGCAGCGTCTCTTCGGCGCGCACGCGTTCGCTGACGTCCTCGATCGTGCCTTCGATGTAGCGCATCCGGCCTTGGGCATCGCGCACCGCGTGTGCGTTCTCGCTGACCCAGATGCGCTCGCGTGTCTTGTGACGGTAGACCTCCGAGACGAAGCCGCGCACGAAGCCGTCGCGTTCCAGGGCCGTCAGGAACTGGGCGCGGCGGCACGGTTCCACGTACCACTCGTTGGCGATGTCCTGCACCGCGGCCACCTGCTCGGCCTCGCTGGCGTACCCGTTCAGCGCCACCAGCGCCGGGTTGGCGCGCAGCTGAGCGCCCTGCGGCGACGAGCGGTAGGCGCCGATCGGCAGGAAATCGAACAGGGTCGAAAAGTCGTCGTTCATGGCACGGCGAAGCGACGGGGCCGACGGCCGGGTTATACCGTGCGTGTGACAATCTGTGGCGTGAAGCAAGCCAGACCGCCGCTGGCACAGGTCCCGAAAGGGCGTGCTGGAGGAAGGTCCGGACTGCACAGGGCAGCGCAGCGGCTAACGGCCGTCCACCGCGAGGTGAGGATCAGAGCAACAGAGACGAGTCGGTGGGGTGCCTTCGGGTGCTCGATCGGGTGAAACGGGCAATCTCTGCGCGCAGCAACACCAAATAGGCCGGCATTGAGGCGGCCCGCGGAGCCGGCGGGTAGGTGGCACCGAGCTGGCCAGCAATGGCCAGCCCAGAGGAATGGCGGTCACGGCGGGGGCGACCCCGCCGCACAGAATCCGGCCTATCGGCTTGCTTCACACTTTTGCAGCCGCAAGAACAACAAGAACCGATGAACCCCGACGCTTCCTCGCTCTGGCGCGGCCCGCGCTGGACGCTCGCGCTGCTGCTGGCGGGCCTGGGCACGCTCGGGCCGTTCTCGATCGACACCTACCTGCCGGCCTTCGACGGCATCGCCGGCACGCTCGGCGCCACGCCGCTGCAGATGCAGCAGACGCTGTCGGCCTACCTGTTCGGCTTTGCCGCGATGAACCTGTTCCACGGCGCGCTGGCCGACAGCTTCGGGCGCCGGCCGGTGGTGCTGGGCGGGCTGGCGGTGTTCACGCTGGCCTCGGTGGGCTGCGCGCTGGCCCCGTCGATCGGCGCGCTGATCTTCTTCCGCGCGCTGCAGGGCATGAGCGCGGGGGCCGGCATGGTGGTGTCGCGCGCGATCATCCGCGACATGTTCCCGCCGGCCGACGCGCAGCGGGTGATGAGCCAGGTGACGATCTACTTCGGCGTCGCGCCGGCCGTGGCGCCGATGGTCGGCGGCTTCCTGTTCGTGCACGCCGACTGGCACTCGATCTTCTGGTTCCTGGCCGTCGTCGGTGCCGTGCTGACGTTCGTGAACTGGCGGCGCCTGCCCGAAACGCTGCACGCCACGCAAGTCCAGCCCTTCGACGTGCGCAACCTGCTGCGCGGCTACTGGCAGCTCGGCGCCAGCCCGCGCTTCCTGGCGCTGTGCCTGGCCAGCGGCATCCCGTTCAACGGCATGTTCCTCTACGTGCTCTCGGCGCCGGCTTGGCTGGGCGGGCACCTGAAGCTCGCGCCGACCGAGTTCTTCTGGTTCTTCTGCCTGTCCATCGGCGGCATCATGGTCGGGGCCTGGCTGTCCGGCCGCATGGCCGGGCGCACCGAGCCGCGCACGCAGATCCGGCGCGGCCTGAACGTCATGGTGCTGGCCACGCTGATCAACGTCGCTCTCAACGCCAGCCTGGCCGCACCGCACTGGGCCTGGGCGCTGCCGCCGGTGGCGCTGTTCTCGTTCGGCTGGGCGCTGATGGTGCCGGCGGTGACGATCAAGGTGCTCGACCTGGCGCCCGACCGCCGCGGCATGGCCTCGTCGCTGCAGGCCTTCGTCGGCAGCGTGGCCAACGGCCTGGTGGCCGGCGTGGTGGCGCCGCTGGTGATGCACTCGACGCTGGCGCTGGCGCTGACCTCGGCCGCCTTCCTCGGCATCGGGCTCGTGGCCTGGCAGTGGGTGAAGAAGCGCGTGCCCTGAGCGCTTGTCCGTTTCCGGCCAGGAGCTTCGATCAGGTGCTCTGCCGCACGACCACTTCGTATCCCAGGTCGACGCAAGCGGATGGGGGAGCCTCGCCTCGCATCAGCGACAGAAGCATGCGGGCTGCAGCAGTGCCGACTTCTGCACGCGGCGTTCGCACCGTCGTCAGTGTCGGCAGCATCTGGTCGCTGCCGGTCAGGTCGTTGAATCCGGCCACGGCCACGCGATCCGGCACCGGGACGGACAGACGCAGGGCTGCCAGGAGCGCACCTTGCGCAAGATCGTCGTTGCAGAAGAAGATCGCGTCGACCGGGGGCACTTGAGCGATGATCTGTTCGAACATCGTGCCCCCCAACGCCAGTGACGAGGGCGCCGGATTCAGCCACTCCAGGGTCGGTGCATGCAGGCCCGCCAACTGCATCTCGCGACGCCAGCCATCGAGGCGCTGCAGGGTGCGCGGATCGAGCTGGGCGGCCGCGAAGGCAATGCGCCGTCGGCCCTTTTCAAGCAGATGGCGCGTCATGGAGGCGGCGGCATCGGCCTGGGAGAAGCCGACGCTGTAGACGCCCGGCGTGGTCGCCAGGTCCATCAGGTGCACGCAGGGAACGCCGCTGGCGCGGACCAGCGCCCGCGTCGCCTCGGTGCGTTCGAGCCCGGTCAAGAGAAGACCCGCCGGACGGTGAAGAAGCTGCTCGCGCAGCAATTGCTCCTCTTCACCCATGTCGTAATGGGTGATGCCGATCAGTGTCTGGTAGCTCGCCTGCCGCAACGTTCGCTGCACACCTTCGAGCAGGTCCACAAACAGCGCGTTGGACAGCATCGGCACGAGCAGCGCGACATGCGTGCTGTGGCGCGACGCGAGCGCGCGCGCGGCTGGGTCGGGCATGTAGCCGAGCCGATCGGCGGCCGCCTTGACGCGTGCGACCAGCGAGGGATCGACCGCGCGTTCACCCCGCAGTGCCCGCGACACCGTGATCGGGCTGACGCCGGCAAGGCCCGCCACGTCGTCGAGCGTGACGCGACCAGTGGCGCGGGAACGATGGGCGCGGGACGGCATGGCGAGAATGTATCAGACAGCGCTGTCCTGATCTGCCGAGACGAAGGATCGCGACGCACGCTGCAACAGCCAATGGGGAAGAACTAAGTGTAAACCCTATTCTTATGAGGACAGCGCTGTCCTAGGATAGCGCTGTCCATGCCCCACAGGAGACCCATGATGACCAACCGCTTCGCGGCCTCGCGCCGCTCCGTCTTGGCTGCAGCGATCGCGCTGGCCGTCACCCCGCTCGCCACACCGGGCGCTTGGGCGCAGGCCGCGTGGCCGAACAAGCCCGTCACCCTCGTCGTGGGATTCCCTCCCGGCGGCCAGACCGACTTCGCGGCCCGCGTGCTGCTCGCGAGCCTGCAATCCGGATTGGGTCAGGCGGTCGTCATCGACAACAAGGCCGGGGTGAACGGCAACATCGCCGCGGTTGAAGTGATGAAGGCCGCACCCGACGGCTACAAGCTCTACGTCGGCAACGGTTCGATGACGATCGCCGCGCACGTCTACCCGACGATCGGCATCGCCGACATGCGGCAGATGACACCCGTCGGCGTGATGCTGCAGTCCGCGCTCGTCCTTGCGGTTCCGGCTTCCTCACCCATCAAGACATACGCCGACTTCGTCGAGCACGTGAAGGCGAAGAGCCGGGCCGGCAAGGGCCTCGACTACGGCACCGGCGGCGTGGGCGCGCTCCCGCACGTCACGATGGAACTCCTGCGCGAGCGGCTGGGCAAGCCGCCGATGAACCACGTGCCCTACAAGGGCAGCAGCCCCGCGATGACCGACTTGATCGCCGGCCGGCTCGACGCGATGTTCGATGCGACGTCGGTCGTCGCGCCTTTCATCAAGTCGGGCCAGTTGCGAGCGCTACTCGTCACGAGCGAGAAGCGCGTGCCTGCGTTCCCCGACGTGCCCACTGCGGCCGAGGTCGGGCTCAAGGACTTCAACATCGTCTCGTTCATCGGCCTGTACGGTCCGCCCAACCTTCCCGCCGACGTGGTGAAGAAGGCGAATGCCGTCATGACCACGGCACTGAAGGACCCGACCGTGACCAAGAACATCCTCGAGCGCGGCGACGAGCCCGGCGGCGGCACACCGGAGCAACTCGGTGCGCTGACCCGCGAGCACTTCAAGACCTGGGGCGAGGTCGTCAAGGCCAACAACATCAAGGCCGACTGAGGACGACGACGCGGTGAGCTGGATCGTTGTCATGGGCGTCTCCGGCTGCGGCAAGTCGCATGTCGGGGCGCTCATCGCCAAAGGGCTGGGGCTGCCGCTGGTGGAAGGGGACGAGTTCCACAGCGGGCCCAACCGGGACCTCATGCGCAGCGGCACGCCGCTGACCGACGCAAACCGCGCCGAGTGGCTCGATGCGCTGGGCGCACAACTCCAGCGCCGGCCCGGTGGCGCGGTGCTGACCTGCTCGGCACTCAAGGCGTCGTACCGCAACCGACTGCGCGCCGCCGCGCCGGGCCTGCACTTCGCGTGGCTCGAACTCGACGCGGCCGCTGCGCAGGCGCGCGTGGCGCAGCGAGCATCGCACTTCTTTCCGGTCGCGCTTGTTGCCACGCAGTTCGAGGCGCTCGAGCCTCCGCTCGACGAGCCCCGGGTGCTCCGCCTCGATGCGCTGCAGCCACCGGAAGCCATCGCCGAACGCGTGGTTCGCTGGGTGACCGCGATTGGCCCACCAGGCGCCCAGTGACTCCGTCGAGTCCGTTGGGGTGGGTCGTCAGCCGACATCCAACGCGCGTGCCGCGCCGAGCAGGGCCGGCGACTCGGCCATGATGACCCAGGTCGGGATCGCCGCCAGGTAGCCGCGAAAGCGCCCCTTCGCCTCGAAGCGCTCGCGAAACGGCAGTTGCGCGAAACGCTCACCCAGGCGCGGCACGATGCCGCCGCCGATGTAGACGCCGCCACGCGCGCCGAGAGTCAGCGCCAGGTTGCCGGCGACCGTGCCGAGCAGCGCGGCGAAGGTCTGCAGCACCTCGGCGCAGGCCGCATGGGTGGGCGTGGCCGGTGGATCGAGCGCGCGCTGCACGACTTGCGCGGCGTCGAGCGGCTCGGCCGCCAGGCCGTCGAGCGCGCACAGCGCCTGGTACAGGTTCACCAGCCCCGGCCCTGACAGCGCCCGCTCGGCCGAGACGTGATCGAAGCGCTCGCGCAGCACGGCGAGCAGCGAAGCCTCGCGCGCGGTCGTCGCGGCCAGCGTGGCATGGCCGCCTTCGCCGACGATCACACGCCAGCCGCCGTGCCCGTCGGGCACCAGACCCGAGACGCCGAGCCCGGTGCCCGCGCCCAGCACCGCCAGCGTGCTGCCCGCCTGGGCCGTGCCGCCGCCGACGGCGCGCAGGTCGCCCGCACCCAGCAGCGGCACCGCATGCGCGAGTGCCTCGAAATCGTTCAGCACGCGCACCCGTTCGGTGCCCAGCGTGGCGTTCAGTGCCTCGATCGAGAACGACCAGGCATGGTTCGTCATCTGCACCCGGTCGCCGGTGACCGCGGTGGCGATGCCGAAGGCCAGTTCGCGCGGCGCCGGCAGGCCCTGCGCCGCGAGGTAGGCCGCGATGCAGTCGGCAATCGTGGCGAAGCCGGCGGTGGGCAGGCTCTGCACGCGGCCCGGCGCCTGGCCCGGGCCGGCCTGCCAGGCCCAGCGCGCATTGGTGCCACCCACGTCGCCGAGCAGCCGGGGGAATTGCGCGCGGGTCACTGTGCCTCGAACTTGCTAGACGGTTGCTTGCGTGCACACTCTAGCAGTCGCTGGCCCGTCGCCCGACCCGATCCGCCGATGCCCACCTCCTCGAAGACCGTTCCCCGCCTGCCCCGCCGCGCCCCCACGCTGAATGCGGCGCAGCGCATGACGGCGTTTCGCGCCGCCGTCCAGCGCGAGCTCGCGCAACGCAGCGACGGGCCCACGCCCGAGGCGCTGCTGTGGGCCGTCGCGCACGCGAGCCGCGAGCTGCTGGCCGAGCGCTGGGTGCGCACCCAGGCCGAGGACCGCGCCAACACCAGCGCGCGCCGTGTGCACTACCTGTCGATGGAGTTCCTGATGGGGCGCGCGCTCGGCAACGCGGTGGCCGCACTGGGCCTGGACGAGGCGTTGCGCGAGGCGGTGGCGGCCACCGGTGTCGCGCTGCCCGACGTGCTCGAACGCGAGGCCGATGCGGCGCTGGGCAACGGCGGCCTCGGGCGCCTGGCGGCCTGCTTCCTCGATTCGTTCGCGACGCTCGGCCTGCCGTCCTTCGGCTACGGCGTGCGCTACCAGTACGGCATGTTCGCGCAGCAGATCGCCAACGGCCGCCAGCTCGAGGCGCCCGACGACTGGCTGCGGCGCGGCAACCCCTGGGAGATCCTGCGCCCCGAGCTGCACTGGTTCGTCGGCTTCGGCGGCCGCGTGCAGGCCGACGGCACCGGGCGCGTCTGGCTGCCGGCCGAACGCGTGCTCGCCACCGCCTACGACTTCATCGTGCCCGGCCACGGCACCGAGCGCGTCGCCACGCTGCGCCAATGGCACGCGTCTAGCGAGCACCCGATCGACTTCGCCGCCTTCTGCCGCGGTGAGCACCTGGCCTCGGGCCGCGAGCGCCTCGCGGCCGACATGCTGAACTGGGTGCTCTATCCCGACGACAGCACGCCGGCCGGGCGCGAGATGCGCCTGAAGCAGGAGTTCCTGCTGGTGTCGGCGTCGTTGCAGGACATGCTGGCGCGCCACCTCGCCGAGGGCCGCGCGCTGCACGACTTCGGGCGCCAGAACAGCGTGCACCTGAACGACACGCACCCGGCGCTGGTGCCGGCCGAGCTGATGCGCCTGCTGATCGACGAGCATGGCCTGGAGTGGGACGAGGCCTGGCACATCGTGCACCAGGCGGTCAGCTACACCAACCACACGCTGATGCCCGAGGCGCTCGAGACCTGGGCCGTGCCGCTGTTCGAGGCCCTGCTGCCGCGCCACATGGAGATCGTCTACGAGATCAACCGCCGCTTCCTCGAGGAGATCCGCGCGCGCTTCCCGGGCGACGAGGACATCGTGCGCCGCCTGTCGCTGATCGACGAGGGCGCCGACCATGGCCAGCGCCGCGTGCGCATGGCGAGCCTGTCGGTGCTGGCCTCGCACAAGGTCAACGGCGTGTCGGCACTGCATTCGAAGCTGTGCGTCGAGACGATCTTCGCGGACTTCGCGAAGCTCTACCCCGACCGCTTCACCAACATCACCAACGGCGTGACGCCGCGGCGCTGGCTGATGCAGGCCAACCCGGCGCTGGCGACGCTGATCGATGCGCAGATCGGCCCCGACTGGCGTGTCGACGCGTCGGCGCTCACGGCGCTGGCGCGCCATGCGCACAAGAAGACGGTGCAGGGCGCGTTCATGAAGGCCAAGCGCGCCAACAAGGGGCGGCTCGCGGCCCTGGTGCGGCGCGAGCTCGGCGTGGTGATCGACCCCGCCAGCCTGTTCGACGTGCACATCAAGCGCATCCACGAGTACAAGCGCCAGCTGCTGAACCTGCTGCAGGTGGTGGCGCGCTACCAGGCCATCGTCGAGCACCCGCACGCGCACTGGGTGCCGCGCACGGTGATCTTCGCCGGCAAGGCGGCCAGCGCCTACCTGACGGCCAAGACCATCGTCCACCTGATCCACGACGTGGCGCGCGTCGTCAACAGCGACCCGCGCGTCGGCGCCAAGCTGCGCGTCGTGTTCCTGCCGAACTACAGCGTGTCGCTGGCCGAGGTGATCCTGCCCGCGGCGGACCTGTCGGAGCAGATCTCGACCGCCGGCACCGAGGCCTCGGGCACCGGCAACATGAAGTTCGCGCTCAACGGCGCGCTCACCATCGGCACCTGGGACGGCGCCAACATCGAGATGGCCGGGGCGGTCGGGCGCCAGCACTTCTTCATCTTCGGGCTCGACGCGCAGCAGGTGTCGCAGGTGCGTGCGCTGGGCTACGACCCGCGCCTGCACTACCAGGAGAACGCGACGCTGCGGCGCGTGATCGACGCCATCGCCCACGGGGCCTTCTCGCCCGGCGAGCCGGATCGCTACCGCGCGCTGGTCGACTCGCTGCTGCACCGCGACGCCTACCTGCTGTTCGCCGACTTCGCGCCCTACCTCGAGGCGCAGGACCGCGCCGACCGCCTTTACCTCGCGCCGAAGGAATGGGCCCACAAGGCCATCCTCAACATCGCGGGAATGGGTGCCTTCAGCGCCGATCGCACGATCCGCGAGTACGCTCGCGGCGTGTGGAACCTGCCGGTCTGACCGTCGACCGGCCCCGGCCGGCATGCTCACAGACAACGACATCGCAGCTCTCGTCGCGGCCCGGCACGCCGATCCCTTCGGCGTGCTCGGGCCGCATCCGGTGGCCGGCGGCGGCCAGGCCCTGCGCGCCATGCTGCCGGGCGCGGCCTCGGTCGAGGCGGTCGATGCGCACGACGGCAAGCCCTTCGCGACGCTCAAGCGCCTGCACAGCGCCGGCCTGTTCGAGGGCGTGGTCAAGGGCAGCCTGCCGGCCTACCGGCTGCGGGTGCACTGGCAGCACGGCGGCCACGGCGACTATGCCGACCCCTACGCCTTCGGCCCGCAGCTGGGCGAGCAGGACGTCTACTACCTCGGCGAGGGCTCGCATCTGCGGCCCTACGAGGTGCTCGGTGCGCACCTGTGCACGGTCGACGGCATCGCCGGCACGCGCTTCGCCGTGTGGGCGCCGAACGCCGAGCGCGTCAGCGTGGTCGGCGACTTCAACGGCTGGGACGGCCGCCGCCATCCCATGCGGCTGCGCCACGGCGCCGGCGTGTGGGAGATGTTCCTGCCGCACGTCGGCCCCGGCGACGCCTACAAGTACGAGATCCGCGGCCGCGGCGGCCACGTGCTGCCGCTGAAGGCCGACCCCTATGCCTTCGCCGCCGAGCTGCGGCCGGCCACGGCCAGCAAGGTCGCGCCGATGCCCGGCCGCGCGCTGCCCGATGCGCGCCACGCAAGCAACCACCGCGCCGCGCCGGTGTCGATCTACGAGGTGCACCTCGGCTCGTGGCGGCGCGGCGACGGCAACGCCTTCCTCGACTGGGACGCGCTGACGCACCAGCTGCCGGCCTACGCGGCCGACCTCGGCTTCACGCACATCGAGCTGCTGCCGGTGGCCGAGCATCCCTTCGATGGCTCCTGGGGCTACCAGGTCCTGGGCCTGTACGCGCCGACCTCGCGCTTCGGCGAGCCGGCCGGCTTCGGACGCTTCCTCGACGCCTGCCACGCCGCGGGCCTGGGCGTGATCATCGACTGGGTGCCGGCGCACTTCCCGTCCGACCCGCACGGGCTGGCGCACTTCGACGGCACTGCGCTCTACGAGTACGAGGATCCGCGCGAGGGCTTCCACAAGGACTGGAACACGCTGATCTACAACTTCGGCCGCCACGAGGTGCGCAACTTCCTGGTCGGCAACGCGCTGTACTGGCTCGAGCGCTGGGGCGTCGACGGC
>DATLIE010000142.1:0-2242 GCA_035539635.1 Burkholderiaceae bacterium | reverse complement strand
CGCCAGTGCTTGGCCGAGTCGAAGTAACCCGAGATGTCGCTGCGACCGACCTTGTCGTTGGCGCGCGTGAAGCCGAGATTGATCGTCGACATGCCGCCGAAGACCTCCTGCGACACGTCGAGGCTCACGCCTTCTGCCAGGTAGTCGGGTTCCTTGCTGCGCGTGGCCGCCAGGGTGAGCAGCGAGTCGCGCACCGCGTAGTCGAGGCCCACACCCCACTCGTGACGCGTCTCCTTGTACGGGCTGGCCGTGGTCACCACGTCGATCGAGGCGTTGGACACGTGGTCCATGTAGTAGCTGCCGCTCAGGGAGACCTTGCCGGCGACGTTCTTGCGCACCAGCACGGCCGGGCCGTCGGCCTTGGTACCGCCGCCGTCGTAGCTGTGCCACATGGCGTCGGCGCGATCCTCGGGCAGGTCGGCAGCGTGCGCCGCGTTCGTCGCCAGTGCGCCGAGGCTGCCGAACAGCGTCCCGAGCAGCGCACGCAGCAGCGCGGCCGGCCTCGGCCGTCGCTTGTTGGCGCGCATCGCGGCGCGCCTGGCAAGGCAGTCGCGCAGCCAACGGGCCGCGGCGGCGCGCCGCCTAGTTGCAGCCACAACCGCTCCCCTGCACGCCGGTGGCGCCGCGCGATGCCTCGCGCACGTCGAAGACGTGGTCGCGATGCTTGTCCGCAAGGCCGTTGCGCGACAGCGCCATCAGCGGATCGGCAAGGCGCTCGCGCTCGTACGGCTTGACCCAGGGCTGGATCGAACAGCCGGCGAGCACGCTGGCGGCCACCACGAGCAGCGCGCCGCGCATCAGCATGCATCGGACGGTCGTCATCGTCACTCCTTCAGCAGCGCGCGGATCTGCTGCTCGTAAGTGCTCTCGAAGCCGTCGCGATAGCCGCGGTGCACGTAACGGACGCGGCCGTCGCGGTCGACCAGCACCGTCGAGGGCATCGTCGTGAGGTCGTAGAGCTTGCTGACGCGCTTGTCGGCGTCGAACAGCACCGGGAACTGCAGGCCGAGCTTGGTGGCGAGCGCCTGCGCCTTGGCCGGATCCTCGTCGATGTTGACGCCCAGCAGTTGGAGGCCTGCGCTGCGGTACTTGTCGTACAGCCGGTTCAGGTGCGGCATCTCGACGCGGCACGGGCCGCACCAGGTCGCCCAGAAGTTGATCAGCACCACGCGGCCGCGCTGCTCCTGCAGGCGCAGGTTCTGTCCACTGTCACTCTTGAGCGTGAAGTCCGGCGCGTTGCCGGCGGGCGCGGCGGCGTACGCGGCGGGCGGGAGCGCGACTGCGCCGGACAGCGCCAGCGCGGCGGCACCGAGCAGCGCAAGCGTGGCGCGGCGCAGGGATCGGGACAAGGACATGGCGGTATCCATCAGAAGAACCAGCTGAGGCCGGCGGTGAACTCGACGTTGTTGGTGCTGGTGTTCTCGCCGAGCAGGTCGAGCGAGTACACGTGGTCGCGGATGTCGACGCGGACCGCGAACCGGTCGGTGAACAGCACGCGCATGCCCAGACCGAAGTTGATCGTCTGCTTCTTCTGGGTGATGAAGTCGGTGCTGCCGATGCCGGCGATCAGGTAGATCCCCGAGGCCTTGGCGATGCTGCGGCTGAGGAAGACTTCGCCCGGCAGGATGTTGTAGCCGGCCGAGAGGTTGTAGTACTCGAGCGTCTCCTTCGGGTTGGCGAAGATGCCGCCCGGGAGCACGCGGCGGAACGCCTCGTCGCTGACTTCGGTCGTCCCGTACGTCCCCTCCACGAAGACGTCCTCGGTGATGTGGTAGCCGAGGCGCAGGCCGTACACCATGCTCGAGCCGAAGTTCTCGGCGCTGTAGGTGCCGAGGAACGCGCCGAGCTCGAAGTCCTTGTTCGGATAGCGCGGCGTGCGCACGTCGCGCCGGTCGACCTGCGGCACGATCACCTGTTCATTGGCCGGTTTCTGCGTCGAGGTCTGGGCGAGGGCCGGCATGGCGCCGGCAGCGCCGAGGACGAGCAGAAGCGTCGTGAGGGTTCTTGTCATGGCGGGGCCCGCTAGAAGAAGAAGGACAGACCGGCGGTGATCGCGCGGTAGTCGGTGGTGTTGGTGTCGGCGACGAACGCGGTGTAGAAGCTGTAGTCGAGGCGCGCGACGAAGCGATCCGTCAGGTACCAGCGCGCGCCGAGGACGACGTTGGCGAGGTTGGCGTTGGTGACGATCGCGCCGACCAGGCTCTCGTTGGGGATGTTCTTGAACTTGCCGACGCCGATGCCG
>DATLIE010000141.1:0-7262 GCA_035539635.1 Burkholderiaceae bacterium | reverse complement strand
TCCTCGAAGCGGCGCGCCAGCTCGAACAGGGGCGGCGCGTTCTTCAGCACGCTCTTGGCACCCTCGCGCGCCGCGGCGTAGAACTTGCCGCTCATCAGGCGCGCCAGGTACTTGTTCAGCGCGCCCACCGGCGGGCTGATCGACATGTCGTTGTCGTTGAGCACGACCAGCAGGTTCGGCACCCTGCCGGCATGCGGCATGCCGGCGTTGTTGAGTGCCTCGAAGGCCATGCCGGCGGTCATCGCGCCATCGCCGATGATCGCCACCGCATGCCGCTTCTCGCCCTTGCTCTGTGCGGCGACGGCCATGCCGAGCGCGGCCGAGATCGAGGTCGAGCTGTGCGCGGTGCCGAAGGTGTCGTACGCGCTCTCGTCGCGGCGCGGGAAGCCGCTGATGCCGCCAAGCTGGCGCAGCGAGTCCATGCGATCGCGCCGGCCGGTCAGCACCTTGTGCGGGTAGGTCTGGTGGCCCACGTCCCACACCAGCCGGTCATCGGGCGTGTCGAACACGTAGTGCAGCGCGATCGTCAGCTCGACCGTGCCGAGGTTGCTCGACAGGTGCCCGCCCGTGCGCGACACCGACTGCAGCACGTACTCGCGCAGCTCGCTCGCGACTGTCTTGAGCTCGTTGCGCGACAGGCGGCGCAGGTCGGCCGGACTGTCGATGCGCGAAAGCAGCGTGGTCTTGTCTTGGGTCATGGGTCTTCAGTGCGCGCCGGGGCCGCCTCAGGATTCTCGCTCCACCACGCGGTCGGCGAGAAGCGCCAGGCGCGAGGAGTCGGTGAGCCCGCTGCGGGCAAGCGCAGCGCGGGCATCGTCGCGCAGTTCGAGGGCATGGCGGCGCGCAGCGTCCAGTCCCATCAGCGACACATAGGTCGGCTTGTTGTGGTGCTCGTCCTTGCCGGCCGTCTTGCCCAGCGTCTCCGACGCCTGGGTCACGTCGAGGATGTCGTCGACGACCTGGAAGGCCAAGCCGATCGCGGCGCCGTACTGGGACAGCGCTTCCCAGGCGCGCGCATCGGTGGGCCCGCAAGCGGCGCCCATCAGCACGCTGGCCTGCAGCAAGGCGCCGGTCTTGCGCCGGTGCATGTCGCGCAGCGCGGCCTCGTCGAGCGCAATGCCGATGCTGGCCAGGTCGATCGCCTGGCCACCGGCCATGCCGACGTGGCCGGCGCTGCGCGCCAGCAGCGCGCACAGGCGCGCCTGCAGCGCAGGGGCCACGTCGGCCGGGTCGTCGGGCGTGAGCACCTCGAACGCCAGGGCCTGCATCGCGTCGCCGGCCAGCATCGCCTGCGCCTCGCCGAACTGCACATGCACCGTCGGCTTGCCGCGGCGCAGCACGTCGTTGTCCATGCAGGGCATGTCGTCGTGCACCAGGGAGTAGGCGTGGATCAGTTCCACCGCCACCGCGGCCCGCAAGGCGGCGCCGCGCGCACCGTGCACCGCCTCGCAGGCGGCCAGCACGAGCAGCGGACGCAGACGCTTGCCACCATCGAGCACCCCGTAGCGCATGGCCTGGCCGAGCCCGGCGGGCGTGTCGGCCGGCACCCAGGCCTCGAGCGCAGACTCGACCGCGCGCTGCGCGTCGAGGACCCAGGCGTCGAAGGCGTCGCGCTTCATCGGCGGCGTCACGCGCCCGGGGAGCCCGCGCTCCAAGCCTTCAGTTCACCGTCCTCGAGCACCTTGACCTGCTCCTCGACTGCGGCCAGCCGGGCGCGGCACAGCCCCAGCAGTTCGGCGCCGCGCCGGTAGCCGTCGAGCATCTGGTCCAGCGGCAACTGGCCGGCCTCCATGCGCTGCACCAGGCGCTCGAGCTCGGCCAGGGCTTCCTCGTAGGTGGGCGGCTGGGCTTCGGCGTGGGGTTGGGCGCGCGGCATTTCGGGTCGTGAAAACGGGTTGGGGATTGTAGTCAGCCCACTCCCGGGCAACCCGTGACCGCTGGCAACGCTTTTGGGGAGCGGCCCCCAGGGCAAAGGACTTGTCCTGACGCCGGGCCGGCCTTGGCCCCCTGGGTACAATCGCGCCCCTGCTTGCCGAGGCCCGCGGTCGAGACGAGGGTACAGCCCCCCTGGGTCCCGGCGACGACGATGCCGGGTGTTCGTGATGGTTCTTGGAGACCCTGAGGACTATGTCCGACCTGAGCATCAGCCGCGACGCGCTGGAACGTGGCACGTCCCAGCTGCATGTTGGTTCCTACTTCGACGACGCCCTGTTCCAGCGTGAGCAGCGGTTGCTGTTCGCACGCGGGCCGCGCTACGTGGGCCACGCGCTCGCAGTGCCGGAGGCGGGCGACTTCCACGTGCTGGGCCACGAGGGCGATGGGCGGGCGCTGCTGCGCAACCCGCAGAGCGTTCAGCTGGTCTCCAACGTCTGCCGCCACCGCCAGGCCGTGATGCTGCGCGGGCGCGGCCACACCGGCGCCCATGTCGTGTGCCCGCTGCACCGCTGGACCTACGACCTCGACGGCCGGCTCGTCGGCGCGCCGCACTTCGAGCACGACCCCTGCCTCGCGCTGAAGAACTATCCGCTCACCGACTGGAACGGCCTGCTGTTCGAGGCCGCGGGCCGCGATCCGCGCACCGACCTGGCGGCGCTCGGCTGCCTCGCCGACCTCGACTTTTCGGGCTACGTCTACGACCGCACCGTGGTCCACGAGTGCGACTACAACTGGAAGACCTTCATCGAGGTCTACCTCGAGGACTACCACGTCGGCCCGTTCCATCCGGGCCTGGGCAACTTCGTCACCTGCGACGACCTACGCTGGGAGATGGGGGCCGAGTACTCGGTGCAGACCGTCGGCGTGGCCAAGAGCGGCAGCGAGGCGCTGGGCAAGGCCGGCTCGCCGGTCTACCGCGCCTGGCAGGACCAGGTGCTGCGCTACCAGCGGGGCACGACGCCCAAGCACGGCGCGGTCTGGCTCACCTACTACCCCGGCATCATGGTCGAGTGGTACCCCAACGTGCTCGTGGTCTCGACCCTGTACCCGAAGGGCCCGCGCAAGACGACCAACATCGTCGAGTTCTTCTACCCCGAGGAGATCCACGCCTTCGAGCGCGAATACGTCGAAGCGCAGCAGGCGGCCTACATGGAGACCTGCGTCGAGGACGACGAGATCGCGCTGCGCATGGACGCCGGCCGCGAGGCGCTGCTCAAGCGCGGTGACAACGAGGTCGGCCCCTACCAGAGCCCGATGGAAGACGGCATGCAGCACTTCCACGAGTGGTACCGGCGCAAGATGGACCTCGTGCGCGGCGAAGCCTGAACCGGGCCGATCACAATGCGGCGCATGTCCTCCGCGCCGCTGCTGATGCTCATGGCCTCGCTGCTGTTCGCAGTGATGGGCGTGTGCGTCAAATTCGCGTCGGCGCAGTACGGTGCGGGCGAGATCGTGTTCTACCGCGCACTCGTCGGCGCGCTGTTCATCGCCACCCTGTCGCGCGTGCGCGGCACCTCACTGAAGACGCAGGTGCCGGCGATGCACTTCTGGCGCAGCGCCAGCGGCGTGATCTCGCTGACGCTGTGGTTCTACGCGATCGCGGGCCTGCCGCTGGCCACCGCGATGACGCTGAACTACATGTCCTCGGTCTGGATGGCGCTGTTCCTGATCGGCGGCAGCGTGCTGCTCGGCGCCTCGCGCGTCGACGGCCGGCTGGTGGCCGCGGTGCTCGCGGGCTTCGTGGGTGTCGCGCTGGTGCTGCGGCCGAGCGTCGAGCAGCAACAACTCTGGCATGGCCTGGCCGGCCTGCTGTCGGGCATGCTCGCTGCCATGGCCTACCTGCAGGTCACCGCGCTCGGGCGCGCCGGCGAACCGGCCGAGCGCATCGTCTTCTACTTCTCGCTCGGCGGCCTCGCGGTCGGCGCGCTGTGGATGCTGTGGCAGGGCGCGAGCGCGCACGACACGCGCGGCCTGGCGCTGCTGCTGGCGATCGGCCTGCTGGCCACGTCGGCACAGATGATGATGACGCACGCCTACCGCGTCGGCCGCCTGCTCGGCAACGCGAGCCTGCAGTACCTCGGCATCGCGTTCTCGTTCGTGTTCGGCATCGTGTTGTTCGATGATCCCGTCACCGCGTCGGCGCTCGGCGGCATGGTGCTGATCGTCGGCGCCGGCCTGTACGCCACGCTGCTGCGCTCGCACGAGCAGCGCGACAGCCCCGACACCCGCAGCCCTCCCAACGACACCTGAGACCATGAAGACCCTGATCGCCGCTGCCGACCTGATGCGCGAGCTGGCCGGCCCGCACGCCCCGGTGCTGCTCGACTGCCGCTTCGACCTCGCCGACCCGCCCGCCGGCCGCCGGGCCTGGGCCGAGGCTCACCTGCCCGGCGCCTTCTATCTGCACCTGGACGACGACCTGTCGGGCGCCAAGCATGGCGCCGACGGGCGTTTCCGCGGTCGCCACCCGCTGCCCGAGCGCGCGCGGTTCGCGGCAACGCTCGGCGCGCTCGGCATCGACGAGGCCACGCCGGTGGTGGCCTACGACGCCCAGGGCGGCCCCTATGCAGCCCGGGCCTGGTGGCTGCTCAAGTGGATGGGCCATGAGGACGTGGCTGTCCTCGACGGCGGCCTGCCCGCCTGGCGCGCCGCCGGCGGCGCCATGACCGCGGCGGTGCCGGTGCCGCGCGCCGCACCGCCCTACCCTGTCCACGCGCCCGCGATGCCCACGCTGGATGCCGAGGCCGTGCGTGCCGGCCTGGGCCGGCTGCGCCTGGTCGACGCGCGCGCCGGCGAGCGTTTCCGTGGCGAGGTCGAGCCACTGGACCGCGCCGCCGGCCACATCCCCGGCGCGCACCACCGCTTCTTCAAGGACAACCTGACCCCCGACGGGCACTTCAGGAGCCCCGACGAGTTGAGGGCACTGTGGGCACCCCTCGTCAGCGAAGGCAACATCGTCCACTACTGCGGCTCGGGCGTGACTGCCTGCCACAACCTGCTGGCCGCGGCCCACGCCGGCCTCGGCGAGGGTACGCTGTACCCCGGGTCCTGGAGCGAATGGTCCGACGACCCGGGCCGGCCCCAGGCCAAAGGTTGACGCGGCGCAAGCAGGCCCTACGCTAGGCGCTGCACAGTGGTGTGCATCAACCGGAGGCCACGTCATGACGTTCAAGCGCATCCTCGTCCCCACCGACGGGTCGGACATCACCACCAAGGCCGTCGACACCGCGCTCAGCCTGGCCAAGGCCGGCGGCGGGCAGCTCTTCACGATCAGCGTCAAGGAGCCCTTCCCCTACAGCGCGATCTCGGAGATGCAGCCGGTGCCGCCGCAGGAGTTCTACGACGCCCAGGAGCGCATCGCCGCGGCGCGCGTCAAGGCGGTGGTCGACGCGTCGCAGTCGGCCGGCGTGACGTGCAACGGCCACACCGTCGAGGCCCTGCACCCCTGGGAAGCGATCCTGGACCACGCCAAGGCCCAGCAATGCGACCTGATCGTGATGGCCTCGCACGGCCGCCGTGGCGTCGCGGCGCTGCTGCTGGGCAGCGAGACCCAGCGCGTGCTGATCCACAGCACGCTGCCCGTCCTGATCGTGAAGTGACGGCTCAGTGCGCGGCGCCGTGCAGCAGCTGCCGCGCCACGAGCACCACGCCCAGGCCCGCGACGATCCAGCCGATCTGCGCCAGCGTCTCGCGCGCCGGCAGGCGGCGCTGCAGTTGCGGCAGCAGGTCGGCCACCGCGACGTAGACGAAGCTGCTCGAGGCCACGACGAGCAGGTACGGGAACATCGCTTCCCACGGCCCGACGACGAAGTAGCCGAGCACGCCGCCGAGCACCGCCGCCAGCCCGGACAGCGCGTTGTAGGCCAGCGCGCGGGCACGTGACAGGCCGGCGTTGAGCAGCACGATGTAGTCGCCGACCTCCTGCGGGATCTCGTGCGCGATGATCGCCAGCGAGGTCACCACGCCCAGGCGCGTGTCGGTCAGGAAGGCGGCGGCAATGATGACGCCGTCGCAGAAGTTGTGGATGCTGTCGCCCAGCAGCACGCTCCAGCCGCCGCGACCGGCCTGCTCGGCGTCGAAGCCGTGGTGGTGGTGGTGGTGCGGGTCGTCGCCCTCGTGATGGTGGCCGTGGCGGTACAGCTCGGCCTTTTCGAGCAGGAAGAAGAACAGCAGGCCGCCCAGCAGCGTGGCGAACAGTGCCTGCGGGCCGGCATCGCTCTCGAAGGCCTCGGGCAGGATGTGCAGCAGTGCCGTGCCCAGCAGCACGCCCACCGACAGGCTGACGAGGCTCTTCACGACGCGACCGAGCACGTGCACGGTCAGGCTCGCGGCCGCGAGCACCGAGAGCAGCCCGCCGGCCAGCGTGGCCAGCACGATGTAGAAGAGCGTCATGCGACGCCGTGCTGCTTGAACCAGGCAACGCAACGCTTCCAGCCGTCCTGCGCCTCGGCGGCGCGGAAGCTGGGCCGGTAGTCGGCGTGGAAGGCGTGCGGCGCCTGCGGGTAGACGTGGAACCGGCTGCGCTTCGCGGCGGCACTGCCCTGGGCCAGCGCCGTCTTCATCTGATCCACCGTGTCGAGCGGGATGCCGTCGTCCTTGCCGCCGTACAGCCCGAGCACAGGCGCGTGCAGGCCGCCCGCCAGGTCCACCGGCCTTTGCGGCTGCAACGGCGTCGCCGGCGCTGCGAGCTTGCCGTACCAGGCCACGCCGGCCTTCACCGCGCTCTGGTGCGCCGCGTAGAGCCAGGTGATGCGCCCGCCCCAGCAGAAGCCGGTGACGCCCAGGCGCGCCGTGTCGCCGCCCTGGGTGCGCGCCCAGGCCACGCAGGCGTCGAGGTCGGCCATCACCTGGGCGTCCGGAGCCTGGGTCACCACCTCGGCCATCAGCTTGGCCACCTCGCCGTACGCCGTCGGATCGCCCTGGCGCACGAAGAGCTCGGGTGCGATCGCAAGGTAGCCCAGCTTGGCGAAGCGCCGTGCCACGTCGGCGATGTGCTCGTGCACGCCGAAGATCTCGCTGACCACCAGCACCACCGGCAGGTTGGACCGGCCCGCCGGCTGGGCGCGGTACGCCGGCAGCTTGACGTCGCCCACCGGGATCATCACCTCGCCGACCGTGAGACCCGTCGAATCTGTCTTGACCTCGGTCTGCGCCGTGATCGGCAGGGTCGCCGCCGCGAAGCCGACGCCGACGCTGGTGCGCGCGAACTCGCGACGGCTGATCTCGCGCGGCGGGATATCGATTTCGGCGTTTGACATGCGTGTGACTCCAGCGCGCCGCGTGGCGGCCAAGCCGGTCATTCTAGGCAGCGGCCGCTGCACGCGCGC
>DATLIE010000140.1:0-9111 GCA_035539635.1 Burkholderiaceae bacterium | reverse complement strand
ACGCCACCGACGTCGGGTGAGACGACCACGAGGTCGCGGTAGCTCTTGCTCTTCAGATCCGCCAGCAGCACCGGGCTGGCGTAGATGTTGTCCACCGGAATGTCGAAGAAGCCCTGGATCTGGTCGGCGTGCAGGTCCATCGTCAGCACGCGCTCGACACCCACGGTCTCCAGCAAGTTGGCCACCACCTTGGCGCTGATCGGCACGCGCGTGCTGCGCGGCCGGCGGTCCTGCCGTGCGTAGCCGAAGTAGGGGATCACCGCGGTGATGCGGCGCGCGCTCGCGCGCTTGAGCGCGTCGACCATCACCAGCAACTCGACCAGGTTCTCGTTGGTCGGCGCGCAGGTCGACTGCACGACGAAGACGTCTCGTGCGCGCACGTTCTGGTAGATCTCAACGTCGACCTCGCCGTCCGAGAAGCGTCCGACCTTGGCCTTGCCGAGTTCGACGCCGAGGCTGGTCGCCATTTCCTGCGCCAGGGCGCGGTTGGCGTTGCCGGTGAAGAGCAGGGTGTTGAACAGCACGACGGGGAGCCTTCGGGCGGTGCGTGGCGGGTGGTCAGCAGAAGAAGCTTTGGCAGGGGAGGACGGACTCGAACCCTCGCTTGTCGGACTCAAAATCCGAGGCCTTGACCAACTTGGCGACTCCCCTACACAGGACGCCGGCTCGTGCCGCCGCCCTCGAAACCGTTTCAGTCGGCCCAGTCCGCCAAGGGATGCTGCTCCAGACTGCGGCACATCCGGCCCGCCCAGCCCGGCGGAAGAGGGTCTTCCACCGGCCATGTCGCCAAGGGCTGGCCGTCCATGCCGTTCCTCGCAAACACCGCGCTGCCCGAGCCGGTCATCCGGCTGTTGCCGAAGTGCCTCTGCAACCATCCGGCGGCCTGGGCCACCTCGGGGCAGCGGTCCTCGGCGGGCGGCTGGAGGTCGTTTCGACCCCAAGCGGTGCCCCAGAACCCGGGCTTTGCAGCGTCTGCAAGAAAGCCCGAAAGTATAACCGCAGGCGTGTCCCTTGCCAGGCGCGGATGCGTGAAGACGTCCGCCGTGGCCAGTCCGGCGGCCGGCTTGACCACGGCAAACCACTGGCGCGGCACCTCGATCGGCGTCAATCGTTCTCCGATGCCTTCGACGAAGGCGTTGTGGCCGCCGACGAAGAAGGGCACATCGGCACCCAGCTGCGAGGCCAGCGGCAGCAGGCGCTCGCGCGGCCAATTCAGACCCCACAGGCGGTTCAGAGCGAGCAGGGTCGTGGCGGCGTCCGAACTGCCGCCGCCCAGGCCGGCCGCCCAGGGCACCTGCTTGTCGACGCTGATGTCGGCGCCCAGCGAGGTGCCCGACTCGGCCTGCAGCAGCCGGGCCGCCTTCAGGCTCAGGTCCTCGGCGGGCAGGGCTGGGCCGAGGTCACGCCGCTGCAGGCGGCCGTCGCTGCGGCGTTCGACGTGCAGCCGGTCGCCCCAGTCGATCAGCACGAACACCGACTGCAGCAGGTGCAAACCGTCGCTGCGCCGGCCGATCACGTGCAGGAACAGGTTCAGCTTGGCCGGCGCCGACAGGTCGTAGAGGCCCGCCGCACTCAAGACGGCCGCTCCAGCCGGGCGCGCAGGCTCACGGCGGGGGCGCGCTCGCGCCGCGCCTCGAGCACGCCGTCTGCGAAGCGTGCCAGGCCGACGCGCCACTCCAACTGTTCGAAGCCGTCGCCCGCAGCCCGGCTCGGCGCCCCCGGCCACGGGCGGCCGCGCAGCCAGTCGATCACGGCGGCCAGCGGCAGGGCCTCGCCGAACAGGTCCTGAGTCATCGCGTCGAGCGTGGCGTAGCGGCGCGGGCCCTGGGCATCGGTCAACTCGGCGGACCCGGGCTCCCAGCGCACATCGGCCAGCGTGCCGCCCAGCGGGCCGGTCAAGCGCAGTTGGCCGCTGCGGGCGTCGCCGCGCAGGTCGAACTCTGCACTGAAGCTGCGCGCGGGCTGGCCTGCCGCAGCCTCGATCTGCACCGCCAGGCGACCGGCCAGGTCGGCTGGCGGGCGTGTGGCGAGGCCGGCGCAACCAGCCAGGCACGCCAGTGCCGCCAGCCCGAGGCTGCGGCGCGCAAGGCGCAGACTCACAGGCGGACCTGCAACCGGGCCAGGGTCTCGCGCATCACCTCGTTGTCGGTGTCGCGCTCGCGGCCCTCGCGCCAGATGCGGCGCGCCTCGTCGCGTTGGCCGCTCACCCACAGCACTTCGCCCAGGTGGGCTGCGATTTCCGTGTCCGGACGCGACGCGTAGGCCCGCTTCAGATGCACCAGGGCTTGCGCATGGTTGCCGAGCCGGTACTCGACCCAGCCCAGGCTGTCGGTGATGAAGGGGTCGTTCGGCGACAACTCGAGCGCCTTGGCGATCAGGTCGCGCGCTTCGGGCAGCCGCTGGTTGCGCTCGGCCAACGAGTAGCCGAGCGCGTTGTAGGCGTGGTGGTGGTCGGGCTTGAGCTCGATCACGCGCCGCAGCACGCGTTCCATCTCGTCCATGCGCGACAGCTTCTCGGCCATCATCGCCTGCTCGTAGAGCAGGTCGGCATCGCCCGGGAAGCGCTCGTTGGCAGTGGCCAGCACCGCGTGCGCATCCGGCCAGCGCTTGACTTCGCGCAGCATCTGGCTCTCGGCGACCAGCTTGGCGCGCGCGTCCTCGGGCCTGCGCTCGGGCGCCTGCTGCACCATGGCCCGCGCCTCGCGCAGCCTGCCCTGCTTGGCCATCAGGGTGGCACGGCGCGTCTGCACCTCGAGCGCGCGCTGTGGGTCCTCGACCTTGTCGAGCCAGCGAGCCGCCGCCTTGCCGTCGCCTCGCATGTCCGCGGCCTGTGCCAGCATCAGCCAGGCCTGGGTGCGGCCGCCGTCGCCAGCCGATGCCGCATCGTCCTCGTCGTCGTCGGACGCGGTGGCGGCCTGCGCGGCGGCCGGGGCGTCGAGCGCCTGCAGGAAGCGCTGCAGCGAAGTCTCCGCATCGCGCGGCTGGCGCAACTCCAGCTGCAGCGCACCCAGACTGAGCCAGGGTCCGGCCAGCGCCGGCTGCTCCTTGGTGACGGTGCGCAGCTGGGCCTCGGCCTCGACGAAGCGCTGCGTGTTGCTGAGCATGCGCACGTACGCGATGCGCACGGCCACCTCGGCCTTGGGTCGCGCCAGGTAGTCCGTCACCAGCTTCTCGGCCGCCGGCAGCTGCGGCGCCAGGTCGAGCGCGAGCAACACCGGCCCGGTCGCCGCAGGCTCGTCGGCGCGCGCCCTTTCGGCCATCTGCAGCGCGCGAGGCAGGTCGCCCGCCTGCCACCAGGCGCGGCCGCTGGCCACGCGGGCGGCGGTGCGTGTGGGTTCGGCGTCGACATAGGCCTTCAGCGCCTCGTCGAGTTGCTGGGCCATCGCGCGCTTGTCGGCAGCGCGCTGCCACAGGCGCGGCAGCGCGGCGATCACCCCCGCCCGCTCTGCGTCGGGTGTCTTCGCCAGCAGCAGCTTGATCGGCTCGGCCATCTCGGTGCCGCGATTGAGCACCGCGAGGATCTGCAGCTCGAAGCGAAGCGCGTCGAGCGACTCCGGCAAGGCGAGGCGCCACGCGCGCGCGGCGGCCAGCGCCGAATCGCCCGAGCGCGCCTGCAAAGCCACTTCGACCGAGCGCCGGAACAGCGCCTCGTCGCGCGTGCGGCGGGCGACGTCGATGAATTTCGCGTAGGCCGCCGCGGCGTCGCCGTTGCGCAGGTCCAGCTCACCCAGCAGCAGCTGGTAGAACAGCGGCGCGTCGAGCGCCGATCCCGCGGGCGGCAAGGCGGCCGACGTCGGCGCCTGGGCGAGTGCCGGCGCGGCGTGCACGGCTAACAGCCCGCAGACAGCCAGGGAGCAGGCCAGCGAACGCGACAGTGAACGGGCCAGCGAATTCAGGCGGGGACTCATGGACGACCCATTCTAGGCATGCAGTTGGAGCCGCGTGGCGACACAAACGTTCATGCAAGTGTCGCTTCTATCATCTCGGCCATGCCGGAATTGCCCGAGGTCGAAGTCACGTTGCGCAGCTTTGCCGAGCGCATCGATGGCGCCGAAGTGCTGTCGGTGCGCCTGGGTGCGCCGCTGCGCTGGCCGTTGGGGCGCGCGCCGCGCCTGCTGGCGGGCTGCCAGGTGGGCCGCGCCAGCCGCCGTGGCAAGTACCTCTGGTTGCCGCTGACACAAGCCCGCCGCCCCGCGGGTGGCCTGCTGATGCATCTGGGCATGTCCGGCTCGCTCGCCTTCAACGCGCAAGCCGGCGCGGCCGGCAAGCACGACCACTTCGACCTCGTCACCTCGCGCGGCGTGCTGCGCCTGACCGACCCGCGGCGCTTCGGGGCCGTGCTCTGGTCAGCCGCGCTCGATGTGGCGCCCGCCGCCAAGCTGCTGGCGCGCCTGGGTGCCGAGCCTTTCGATCCGGCGCTGACCGGCGAGAGCTTCCACGCGGCGCTGAAGCGGCGGCGCTCGCCGATCAAGGCCGTGCTGCTGGCCGGGGACATCATCGTCGGCGCCGGCAATATCTACGCCTGCGAGGCCTTGTTCGACGCCGGCATCGACCCGCGCGTGCGCTGCGACCGCCTGAGCCGGCCGCGCGCCGACCGGCTGCTTGCGAGCGTGCGCGCGACGCTGACACAAGCGCTGGCGCTCGGCGGCTCGACGCTGCGCGACTTCCGCGACGCGCATGGCATGGACGGCGCGTACCAGGCCAGCGCCCGGGTCTACGGCCGCGCCGGCGAGCCCTGTGGCCGCTGCGGCACGACGGTGCGGCGCGTGATCCAGGGCCAGCGCTCGACCTTCTTCTGCCCGCGCTGCCAGCGTCGGTGACCCTCGCACCTCGGTGCGGCGCGACAAGCTCCACGACTGTTGCGCCGGCGCTGTCAGCAGATGTTTCCCGGACCGGCCGTGCGGGGGCCTTGCGCTAGGATCGTCCGAGACCCTGCCGCGATGGAGACCCTCGTGCCCCAGCCCACGCTCGCCGGCCAGCTCGATGCGCTGGCCGCGTGGCGGCGTGTGCTCGAGCGGCAATCGTCGGACCTGCTGCGTTTCATGCAGGAGCACGACGTGGCCGACGAGGCCTCGGAGCGGCAGATCGACGCACTGCGCGAGCGGCTGGACACCGACCGCCTGTGCGTGGCCTTCGTGGCCGAGTTCTCGCGCGGCAAGTCCGAGCTGATCAACGCGATCTTCTTCGCCGACACCGGCCGCCGCATCCTGCCTGCCACGCCCGGCCGCACCACGATGTGCCCGGTCGAGCTGGGTCACGATCCGGCGACGCCGCCGGTGCTGGCCCTGCTGCCGATCGACACCCGGCTCGAAGCCCAGTCGCTGAACGACCTGCGCGCCAAGCCCGACGCCTGGACGCGCATCCGCCTCGACCCGAGTTCGCCGGACCGCCTGGCCGACGCCCTGACCGAGGTGATGCGCACCAAGGCGGTCACGGTGGACGTGGCGCGTGCGCTCGGCTTCTGGAACGACAAGCAGCCCGAGGACAACCCACCGCAGATCGCCGAAGGCCTGGTCGAGGTGCCGGCCTGGCGTCATGCGGCGATCAACTACCCGCACCCGCTGCTCAAGCGCGGCCTGGTGATCCTGGACACGCCCGGCCTGAACGCGATCGGCGCCGAGCCCGAACTGACGCTGTCGCTGCTGCCCGCGGCGCATGCGGTGGTGTTCATCCTCGGCGCCGACACCGGCGTCACGAAGTCCGACCTCACGGTCTGGCGCGACCACCTCGGCGGCCAGTCGATGGTGCGCTTCGTGGTGCTGAACAAGATCGACACGCTCGAGGACCCGCTGCTGACGGCCGAGGCGATCGATGAACAGATCCGCCACCAGGTGCAGAGCACGGCGGCCACGCTCGACATCGAGCCCGCACGCGTGTTCCCGCTGTCCGCACGGCTCGGTCTGACGGGGCGCATCGAGGGCGACGCCGACCAGCTCGCCGCCAGCCGCCTGCCGCAGCTCGAGGACGCGCTCGCGACCCAGTTGCTGCCGCGCCGGCGCGAGGTGATCCAGGCCCTGGTGACCGACACCGCGCAGGCGGTCGAGCAGCAGGCCACGCGGCGCCTGTCCGATCAACGGCGCCAGATCGCCGAGCAGATGCTCGAGTTGCGTGGCCTGCGCGGCAAGAGCAGCGGCAAGGTCAGCCTGATGCTCGAACGCGTCGATGCCGAATCGCGCGAGTTCGAGCGCTGCACCGAGCGCCTGATGGCGCTGCGCGCGGTGCACACCAAGATGCTGCGCGACCAGCTGCTCGGCCTGGCCAGCGACGCGCTGCGCGACGAGGTCGCGCAGATGCAGGACGAGGCCGCCGCGACGCTGTTCAACCTGGGCGCGCGCAAGGCCTTCCTGGCGCTGTGCAACCGGCTGCGCCTGCGCGTCACCAAGGCGCGTGAACGCGGCCAGGAAATCCACGACATGCTGCAGGCGAGCTTCCGGCAGCTCAACACCGATTACGGGTTTGCGCTCAGCCTGACGCGCCTGCCCTCGCTCGAGCGCACCGACCGCGAGCTCGACCTGATCGAGCGCAGCTACGTGCAGTACCTGGGGCTGTCGCATGCCCTGCGCCTGGCCGAGCCGCGCTTCATGGAACAGTTCCGGCGCATGCTGCTGTCCAAGCTGCGCATGGCCTTCGAGAACGCCAGCGGCGACATCGAGCTGTGGCACAAGTCGGCCAGCAACCAGGTCGACTCGCAGCTGCGCGAGCGCCGGCGCGCCTTCAAGCGCCGCCGCGAGGGGCTGGAGCGCATCCAGGGCGCGGCCGGGGAGCTCGACTCGCGCATCGCCGACCTGGAAGGGCAGGACCAGCGCCTGCAGCAGCTGGCGGCGCGCGTGCGCGAGCAGCTGGCCGAATTGCGCCAGGCGGCGCAGGGCGAGGGCGGCGACGCCGTCGACATCCCCGTTCCCGCCCACCTCGGATCGCGCAGCGCGGCCGGCTGATGCCACGCGCCGCCGGGGGGCCGCGCGAGCCGATCGCCGCGCGGGTGATCGCCTGGCAGCGCCGACATGGCCGCCACGACCTGCCCTGGCAGGGCACGCGCGATCCGTACCGGCTCTGGCTGTCCGAGGTGATGCTGCAGCAGACCCAGGTCGCCACGGTCCTGGCGTACTACCCGCGCTTCCTCGAGCGCTTCCCGGACGTGCGCGCGCTGGCCAGCGCGTCACTCGACGACGTTCTCGCGCTGTGGAGCGGACTGGGTTACTACAGCCGGGCGCGCAACCTGCACCGCTGTGCGCAGGCCGTGATGGCCGAGCATGGGGGCGCGTTCCCGCGCAGCGCCGAGGCGCTGGCCACGCTGCCGGGCATCGGCCGCTCGACCGCCGCGGCGATCGCGGCCTTCGCCTACGGCGAGCGCGTGGCCATCCTCGATGGCAACGTCAAGCGCGTGCTGACGCGAGTGCTCGGTTTCGGTGACGACCTCACAGTGGCGGCGCACGAGCGCGCGCTGTGGCAACAGGCGCAGGCGTTGCTGCCCGAGCAGGGCATCGAGGCCTACACGCAGGGCCTGATGGACCTCGGCGCGACGCTGTGCAGCACGCGGGCGCCGGCTTGCGAGCGCTGTCCGCTCGACAGCATCTGCAGCGCGCGGCGCGAGGGTCGGCCCGAGCGCTACCCGGTCAAGACGCGCCGCACGAAGCGCGGGTCGCGCCGCAACGCCTTGTTGTGGCTGGCACAGGGCGACCGCCTTTGGCTGACGCAGCGAGCGCCGAAGGGCGTGTGGGCCGGGCTCTGGACCTTGCCGCTGTTCGATGCCCTGGACGCACTGCAGGCGCTGACGGCCGGCTGGCCGGGCGAGGGCAACGCGTTGCCGCCGATCAACCACGCGCTGACGCACTTCGACTGGCACCTCGAACCCTGGCGCCACCGGCTGCCGGCGCGCCTGTCGCGGGCCAGTCTCGACGCGCTCGGCGCCGCGCTGCCGGAGGGCCGCTGGTTCACGCGCGACGAGGCGCTCGCGCTCGGCCTGCCGGCGCCGATCCGCAAACTGCTGCAGACGGCCTACTGAACGACGCCCTTGCCCTTCAGGTACTCGTGCACCAGGCGCAGGCGTGCCTGCGGGTCGGGCAGCATCATCAGCTTCTGGCGCGCTGCCAGCGGCACCGGCAGGATCTCGCACCAGCGGTTGGCCACCCAGCCCGCGTCGTCGAGCGAAAAGGGCTCGGCGAAAGGCGACTTGCCCTGCTGCTCGCGCAGTGAGGCGATCACCTGCTGCAGTGCCTGCACGGTGGCGAAGAACTCGGGCTCGGGGGTCACGGCCTCGTCGGCCGGCACCAAGTCCACGTCGGCCATCCACAGCCCGTCGGGCTGCTGGCGCGGCGTCCCGGCGACCTCGAAGCGGGCGCCCCCCCGGCAGCGCACGCGCAGCAGGTTGGCACCCTCGGCATCGACCTCGTCGATGTGCGCCAGCACGCCCTGCGACTCGAAGCTGACCTTGTGGCGCCCGACTTCGCGGCCCGCCGCCAGGCACACGACGCCGAACGGCTCGTTCTCGCGCAGGCAGCGGCTCACGAGGTCGAGATAGCGCGCCTCGAACACCTTCAGTTGCAGCAGCGCATCCGGAAACAGCACGCTCTTGAGGGGAAACAGGGCGATGGTCTGTGTCGAACTCACGCGCGGGCATCCTGTTCGCGGTGCCGCACCAGCGTGGTCGCACGCGGCGCGAAGCGCTGGGCCAGCTGCTCGGCGGCATAGACCGAGCGGTGCTGGCCGCCGGTGCAGCCGAGTGCCACCGTCAGGTAGGCGCGCTGGCCGTCGTTGAAGGCATCGAGCCAGCGCCCGATGAAGGCCTCGATCTGCGCCAGCATCTCGCCGACCTCGGGCTGCGCCTTCAGGTAGTCGGCCACCGGCGCATCGCGGCCGGTCAGCGGCCGCAGCTCGCGGATGTAGTGCGGGTTGGGCAGCACGCGCAGGTCGAACACGAAATCGGCGTCCAGCGGCACGCCGAACTTGAAGGCAAAGGACTCGAACACCAGCGTCAGCGTCGCGCCCTTGCTGCCCAACCCGCACTACATCCGCGAGCTGCGGCCGCTGACCGGCCGCGATGCGCCGGTGGCCGACTACCTGAAGGCGCAGCCCGAGGTCGGCGAGATGCTGGCGCAGATCGAGGCCTTCATC
>DATLIE010000139.1:0-12621 GCA_035539635.1 Burkholderiaceae bacterium | reverse complement strand
GGGTTGCGCCCGTAGCCGACGAAGGCGAGGTCGTACTTCTGGTCCGGCCGCTCGGTGGTGCGCAGCAGCTGCATGCCGAGCGCCTCGGTGTAGAAGCGGATCGAGCGCTGCAGGTCGCCGACCCGCAGCATGGTGTGCAGGAGGTTCATGCCTTCGATTGTGTCGGAATCTCGAACACGAGGCAGGTGGTGCTGCCATGGGCGTACAGCGTGCCGTCCGGGCCCACCAGGCGCGCGGTGGCGGTGGCCAGCTGGCGTCCGCAATGCTGCACCTCGCCTATGGCGCGCACGCGCTGCACCTTGGGGCCGATCGCGCGCACGAGGTTGATGCCAAGTTCGGCGGTGGTGTAGCCGCGGCCCGGCGGCATCAGCGTGTGCACCGCGCAGCCGAGCGCCGAGTCGAGCAGCGTGGCGTACCAGCCGCCGTGGATGCCGCCCATCGGGTTGAAGTGCGCCGGCCCGGGTGTGCCCTGGAACACGGCGCGGCCGGGCGCCACCTCGATCAGCAGGAAGTCGAGCGTGCGCGCGATCGGCGCCGAGGGCAGCTCGCCGGCCATCATGGCCTGCATCAAGGCCAGGCCCTGCATCGAGGTGGCCAGCTCGCGCGGCGCGATACCCGGGCCGACGCCGACGCCGGCGTCGTGGCGCCGGCGCACTGCGGCCTCGGCGGCGAGCCAGGCAGGGAGGTCGTCGGTGGGCGCGGCGGCAGGGTTTAGCATGACGGAGGTGGGCGATTAGGTTGCAGCTGCAATGATTGTGGCTACAATGATCGGATGGTCGAAACCGCCGTCAAGCCCCAGGGCTGCACCAACCTCAAGCTACGCCAGCTGAGCCGTGCCGTCACCCGCCACTACGACGCCTACGTGGCACCCACCGGGTTGAAGAACACGCAGTACTCGCTGCTCTCGCACGTGGTGCTGCTCGGCCCGATCCGCCCGGTGGATCTGGCCCAGCGCATGCGCATCGAGGCCTCGACGCTGACGCGCAACCTGCAGCCGCTGGTGCTTCAGGGTTGGGTCGAGCTCGGCCCCGGCGAGGACGCGCGCAGCCGCCTGGTCACCGCCACGGCGGCCGGCGCGGCCAAGCGGGTCGAAGGGCAGCGCGCGTGGAAGCAGGCGCAGCTGGCATTGAACGAACGGCTGGGCCAGGCGCGCGTGGCCGCGCTGCACTCGCTGCTCGACGACTGCCTGGCCGCGCTCGACGGCGAGGAGGACGGTGATGAATAGCGCCGCCGCGCGCCTGCCGGCGCTGGTCTGGGTGCTGGTCGCCGCCGCGGGCATCTTCGCGCTGACGATGGGTGCGCGCCAGTCGATGGGCCTGTTCATCAGCTCGCTCAACACCGCCACGGGCCTGGGGCTGGCGAGCATCAGCCTGGCCTTCGCGTTCGGGCAGCTGTGGTGGGGGCTGACGCAGCCGCTGGCCGGCATCGTGGCCGACCGCGTCGGCCCCGGGCGCGTGCTCGTGGTCGGCGCCTTGCTCGTCGCCGTGGGCACGGCGCTGATCCCGTTCATGCAGACGACGGCGGGCTTGATCTTCGCGATCGGCGTGCTGGCCGCGGGCGGCGCGGGCATGGCGGGGCCTGCGGTGCTGATGGCCGCCACCACGCGCCTGGTGGCGCCCGAGCGGCGCGCCTTCGCCACCGGCGTGGTCAACGCGGGCGGGTCGTTCGGCCAGTTCGTCTTCGCGCCGATCGCGCAAGGCATCAGCGCGGCGGCGGGCTACGCCGCGGCGCTGCACACGCTGGCCGCGTTGACGCTGCTGGCCTTGCCGGCGGCCTGGGTGCTGCGCGGGCGCGCCAAGCCGGCGCAGGCCGCGGGCGCGGCGCCGCGCGAGGGCACGCGGGCCTCGATCGCGCGCGCCTTCGCTGACCCGAGCTACCGCCTGCTGACGGCCGGCTTCTTCGTCTGCGGCTTTCACGTCGCCTTCCTCGCCACGCACCTGCCGGGCGTGGTGGCGAGCTGCGGCCTGCCGCCCGAGGTGGGCGCCTGGTCGCTGGCGATCATCGGCCTGTTCAACATCGTGGGCAGCCTGGGCATCGGCTGGCTGATGGGCTGGCGTGGCGGGCGTTTCCAGATGAAGAGCCTGCTGTCGGCGATCTACGCGATCCGCGGCCTGGCGGTCCTCGTCTTCGTGTTCGCGCCCAAGACGACGCCGGTGCTGCTGGTGTTCGCGGCCGTGATGGGCCTGACCTTCCTGTCCACGGTGCCGCCTACCGCAGGGCTGGTGGCCCGCTTCTTCGGCCCCGCGCACATGGCCACGCTGTTCGGCCTGGTGATGGTGTCGCACCAGGTGGGCGGCTTCCTCGGCGCGTGGCTGGGTGGCAAGGCCTTCGACCTGACCGGCAACTTCGACTGGATGTGGTACGCCGACATCGTGCTCGCCGCGGCGGCGGCGCTGCTGCACCTGCCGATCGCGGAGCGGCGGCCGGTGGCAGCGCAGGTGGCCTGAGGCTCAGCGACCGAGGCCGAGCAGCACCGCCGCGCCGATCGACGCGAAGACGATCGCCGCGATGCGGTGCACCCATTGCACCGGCAGCTTCTTGACCACGCGGTCGCCGAGCAGCACCGCCGGCACGTTGGCGATCATCATGCCGAGCGTGGTGCCGGCGGTGACGGTGACCAGCGCGTCGTAGCGCGCGGCCAGCATCACGGTGGCGATCTGCGTCTTGTCGCCCATCTCGGCCAGGAAGAAAGCAACGGTGGTGAGCCAGAACACCCCGTGGCCGCTGCGCTCGCGGCCGGCGGCCTCGTCGTCGACCCGGTCGGGGATCAGCATCCACACCGCGACCGCGATGAACGACGCGCCCAGGCCCCAGCGCAGCCAGGTCGGGTCGACGACGCGCGTGAGCCAGGCGCCGAGCGCCGAGGCGGCGGCGTGGTTGACCAGCGTGGCCACGAAGATGCCGGCGATGATGGCGCGCGGCGCACGGTAGCGCGCCGCGAGGATCAGGGCGAGCAACTGGGTCTTGTCGCCGACTTCGCCGAGGGCGACGACGCCGGTGCTGACGGCGAAGGCCTCGAAGCTCAAACCGTGTAGTTCAAGGTCATGCGCCCGCCGTCGACGAGCACGGTCTCGCCGGTGACGTAGCTCGCCGCGTCGGACAGCAGGAAGGCGACCACCGAGGCGATCTCGTCGGGTTCGCCCAGGCGCTTCATCGGCGTGCGGCTCATGATGCGCGCCTTGGCCTCCTCGCTCGTGAGCACCGCCTTGGCCGCGAGTTCGGTGGCGATGGTGCCGGGCGCGACACCGTTGACGCGGATGTGCTGATCGGCCAACGACAGTGCCATCACGCGCGTGAGCTGGTCGATGCCGCCCTTGCTGGCGTTGTAGCTGGCGATCGACGGGATCGTCAGGCGCCCGTTGACCGAGCTCATGTTGACGATCGCGCCGCCGCCGCCCTGGGCCGCCATCTGGCGCGCGACGGCCTGGCCGACCAGGAAACTGCCCTTGAGATTGACGTCGAGCACCGCGTCCCAGTCGGCCTCGGCGATGTCGAGGAAGGGCGCGGCCCGGAAGATGCCGGCGTTGTTGACGAGGCCGTCGATGCGTCCGAGCGCGGCCACCGTGGCGGCGAGTGCGGCGTCGACGTCGGCCTTGAGCGCGACGTTGCAGCGCTTGTGCAGGTTGCGCACGCCGGCGGCGCTAAGCTCGGCCGCGAGCGCGGCGGCGCGTGCGTCGTCGACGTCCCACAGCGCGACGGCGGCGCCGTCGGCGGCGAGCGTGCGCACGCAGGCTTCGCCGATGCCCTGTGCGGCGCCGGTGACCACGATCACGCGGTCCTCGAGGCCGTAGTGGATGCGCTTGGTCCTGGGCTGGTTCATGAGGCCTTCCCCTTGGCGTGTTGGCGCGCCTCGCGGTCGAGCCAGTAGCCCAGGCCCTGGGCGTTGAGTTCGATGTCCATCCACAGCATCCCGGTCACGTCCAGCGCCGGGTCGACGCCATGCGCGCGCAGGCTCGTGGCGTAGAGGGTGGTCAGTTCGCGCTTGAATGCCGCGTGGCGGTCGGGCGCGGCGCCGTGCGCGCGGCCGATCGCGACCACCGCGTCGAGCAGTTTGAGCAGATGCCGCGCCAGGCGTGGCACGTCGGCGACCCGGCCGTAGTGCGTGAGGTACAGGCACTGCGGGTCGAAGGCCACCATGCGCGCGATCGACTCGCGCATCGCGTCGGGCTCGAACTGCGTCGGCGGGTGCGTCGGCTTGATCCAGGCGCCGCGGCCCGGCACGTCGAACTCACGGTACGAGATGCCGAAGGTGTCGCCGGTGAACCAGCCGCGCGTCGCTTCATCCCAGATGCAATGGTGGTGGCGCGCGTGGCCTGGCGTGTCGATGAAATGCAGGCGGCGCGAGCCACCGAGCATCAGGTCCATGCCGTCGTGCGTGGTGCGCACGCGCGATGCGTCGACGCCGACGATGTCGCCGTACGAACGCGCCATCTCCTCCGGGCCATAGACCGCGAGCGCGCTCTCGATCAGCGCCGAAGGGTCGATCAGGTGTTTGGCGCCGCGCGGGTGCACGAGCAGGGTGGCGCTCGGCAGCTCGCGCATCAGCACGCCCGAGCAGCCGGCGTGGTCCAGGTGCACATGGGTCGGGATCACGAAGTCGACCGCGTCGCGCGCCAGCCCCAGCGCGTCGAGCGCGCCCAGGTGGCGCGGCAGCGCGTGGTTGGTGCCGTTGTCGATGTAGGCGGCGCGGCCGTTGTGCACCAGCAGGTAGGCGGCGTCGAAGTTCGGGCGCTGAAAGCCGGTGTCGATGGCATACACGCCACCGCCCAGGTCGGCCAGGTAGTCGGGCAGGGACATGGGGGGATTCTATGGAGCCCCCGCACCTGCCGACCGGCGCAGAATCTTGGCCATGCGAATCGTGTGCATCGGTGGTGGCCCGGCCGGCCTGTACTTCGGGCTCCTCATGAAGAAGCTCGACCCCTCTCACCGCATCACGGTGGTCGAGCGCAATCGTGCCTACGACACCTTCGGCTGGGGCGTGGTGTTCTCCGACGCGACGATGGAGAACATGCGCGAGTGGGACGACGTGACCGCCGACCAGATCGAGGTCGCGTTCAACCACTGGGACGACATCGAGCTGCACTTCAAGGGCCACACCGTCCGCTCCGGCGGCCACGGCTTCGTCGGCATCGGGCGCAAGAAGCTGCTCAACATCCTGCAGGCGCGCTGCGAGCAGCTCGGCGTGGAACTCGTGTTCGAGACCGAGGCGCAATCCGACGAGGACTATCCCGACGCCGACCTGGTGGTGGCCAGCGATGGCATCAACTCGCGCATCCGCAGCAAGTACGCCGACGTGTTCCAGCCCGACATCGTGACGCGGCCCAACCGCTTCATCTGGCTCGGCACCACCAAGCTCTTCGACGCCTTCAACTTCCTGTTCGAGAAGACCGAGCATGGCTGGTTCCAGGCCCATGTCTACAAGTTCGACGACCAGACCACCACCTTCATCGTCGAGACGCCCGAACACGTGTGGCAGGCGCATGGGCTGCAGAACGCCGACCCAGAGCAGTCGATCGCGTTCTGCGAGAGAGTGTTCGCGAAGCACCTGGACGGGCACAAGCTGCTGTCCAACGCGCGCCACCTGCGTGGCTCGGCCTGGATCAACTTCCAGCGTGTGCGCTGCAAGACCTGGTTCCACAAGAACGTGGTGCTGATGGGCGACGCGGTGCACACCGCGCACTTCGCGATCGGTTCGGGCACGAAGCTCGCGCTGGAAGACGCGATCGAGCTGACGCGCGAGTTCCGCGACCACGGCACCGGCGACATCCCCGACGTGCTGGCGCGCTACCAGGCCAACCGCGAGGTCGAGGTGCTGCGGCTGCAGAACGCGGCCTGGAACGCGATGGAGTGGTTCGAGGTGGTCGGTACGCGCTACTGCGACCAGCTCGACGCGCCGCAGTTCATGTACTCGATGCTCACGCGCAGCCAGCGCATCAGCCACGAGAACCTGCGCCTGCGCGACGCGGCCTGGCTCGAGGACTACGAGCGCTGGTTCGCCGAGAAGTCGGGCGTGACGGTGGCGCCGGCATCGCATCCGCCGAGCCCGATGTTCACGCCTTTCACGCTGCGCGGCGTGACCTTCCCGAACCGCGTGGTGTGCTCGCCGATGGCGATGTACTCGGCGGTGGACGGCGTGCCGAACGACTTCCACCTGGTGCACTTCGGTTCGCGAGCGCTTGGTGGTGCTGGGCTGCTCTACACCGAGATGACCTGCCCGAGCGCCGATGCGCGCATCAGCACCGGCTGCGCGGGCCTGTGGAACGACGTGCAGCGTGACGCGTGGAAGCGCATCGTCGACTTCGTGCACGGCCACTCCGCCGCGAAGATGGGCCTGCAGCTCGGCCACGCCGGGCGCAAGGGTGCGACCTGCAAACCCTGGGAGGGTGGGGACGACAGGCCGATCGACGACCCGTGGCCGCTGGTCAGCGCTTCGGCGATCCGCTACGTGCCCGGCATGCCCGAGCCGCGCGCGATGACGCGCGAGGAAATGCAACGCATCACGGACGACTTCGTGCGCTCGGCGCGTTACGGCGCCGAGGCCGGGTTCGATTGCCTGGAACTGCACTGCGCGCACGGCTACCTGCTGTCGAGCTTCCTGTCGCCGCTGACGAACCAGCGCACCGACGCGTACGGCGGCAGCATCGAGAACCGCGCGCGCTGGCCACTCGAGGTGTTCGCGGCCCTGCGCGCGGTGTGGCCCGCCGACAAGCCGATCTCGGTGCGCCTCTCGTGCCACGACTGGCAGCCCGGCGGCAACACCGCCGACGATGCGGTGGCGATTGCCGCGCTGTTCAAGGCCGCGGGTGCCGACATCATCGACTGCAGCTCGGGCCAGGTGGTGGCCGACCAGCAGCCGGTGTACGGCCGCATGTGGCAGACGCCGTTTGCCGACCGCATCCGCAACGAGGTCGGCATCCCGACGGTGGCGGTCGGTGCGATCTTCGAGGCCGACCATGTGAACATGGTCATCGCTGCCGGGCGGGCGGACCTGTGCGCCGTCGCGCGGCCGCACCTCGCCGACCCGGCCTGGACGCTGCACGAAGCAGCGAAGATCGGCTGGCCGGGCACCGCGTGGCCGGTCCAGTACCAGAGCGGCCGGCGCCAGTACGAAACCAACCTCGCCCGCGCGAAACAGCAGACCCCAACATGACCGACGACAAGCGCCCCTACCAGCACTACGCGGCCCAGCACTTCGGCTGGCGCTGCAGCGACGACGGCCGGGTGGCCACGGTCACGCTGAACCGCCCGGACAAGAAGAACCCGCTCACCTTCGACAGCTATGCCGAACTGCGCGACCTGTTCCGCGGCCTGGTGTACGCCAGCGACGTGCGCGCGGTGGTGATCGCAGGCGAGGGTGGCAACTTCTGCTCCGGCGGCGACGTGTTCGAGATCATCGAACCGCTGACCAGGATGGCCACGCCCGAGTTGTTGCGCTTCACGCGCATGACCGGCGACCTGGTCAAGGCGATGAAGCACGCGCCGCAGCCGATCGTCGCGGCGATCGACGGTGTCTGCGCCGGTGCCGGCGCGATGGTGGCGCTGGCGAGCGACTGGCGGCTCGGCACACCCGACGCCCGGACGGCCTTCCTGTTCACGCGCGTCGGCCTGGCCGGTGCCGACATGGGGGCCTGCGGCCTGCTGCCGCGCGTGATCGGGCAGGGCCGTGCGGCCGAGCTGCTGTACTCGGGGCGCGCGATGACGGCCGAGGAGGGCGCGGCCTGGGGATGGTTCAACGCGCTGCACCCCGGCACGAGCGTGCTGGCCGAGGCGCAGAAGGTGGCACGCATGCTGGCCGACGGCCCCTGGTTCGCGCACACCGTCACCAAGACGATGCTGAACCAGGAGTGGGCGATGGGCATCGACGAGATGATCGAGAGCGAGGCCCAGGCGCAGGCGCTGTGCATGCTGACGCAGGACTTCAAGCGCGCGTTCGATGCCTTCGCGGCGAAGCAGAAGCCGAAGTTCGAGGGCAACTGAATGCACTCGCGCTACGACCTGCCGTTCTTCGACGACGACCACCGCGCGCAGGCGGCGGTGCTCGACGCCTGGGCCGGGCACCAGTCGATCGAGCATGGCCACGACCGCGACGGCACCGACGCTGCGTGCCGCGACTGGGTGCGAACGCTGGGGGCGGTCGGCGTGCTGCGCGCGTGCGTACCGGGGGCCTATGGCGGCGCGCGCGAGGCGCTCGATTCGCGGGCTTTGGTGGTCGCGCGCGAGACGCTGGCCTACCACGATGGGCTGGCCGACTTCGCCTTCGCGATGCAGGGCCTGGGCAGCGGCGCCATCACGCTCGAGGGCAGTGCCGAGCTGAAGGCACGCTGGCTGCCGAAGGTGGCGCGCGGCGAGGCGATCGCGGCCTTCGCGCTCTCCGAGCCCGACGCCGGCAGCGACGTCGCCGCGATGCAGTGCGCGGCGCGCGACGACGGTGACGCCTGGGTGCTCGACGGCGAGAAGACCTGGATTTCCAACGGCGGCATCGCCGACTTCTACTGCGTGTTCGCGCGGTCCGGCGAAGCGCCCGGCACGCGCGGCATCAGCGCCTTCCTGGTGCCGGCCGACACGCCTGGGCTCACCATCGCGGAGCGCATCGACGTGATCGCGCCGCACCCGCTGGCGCGCCTGCGCTTCACCGCCTGCCGCGTGCCGAAGGGCCAGCAGCTCGGCGCGCCGGGCGAGGGCTTCAAGCTGGCGATGCGCACGCTGGACATCTTCCGCGCCTCGGTGGCAGCGGCGGCGCTCGGCTTCGCACGCCGCGCGCTCGACGAGGCGCTGGCCTGGAGCCGCTCGCGCCGCATGTTCGGCGCCACGCTGGCCGACCAGCAGCTCACGCAGGCCACGCTCGGCGACATGGCCACCGACATCGAGGCGGCCGCGCTGCTGACCTACCGTGCCGCCTGGCAGCGCGACGTGAAGGGCGGGCGCGGCACGCGCGAGGCCGCGATGGCCAAGCTCACCGCCACCGAGCACGCGCAGCGCGTCATCGACCGTGCGCTGCAGCTGCATGGCGGGCGCGGGGTGCAGAGCGGCGCCGTGGTCGAGCGTCTGTACCGCGAGATCCGCGCGCTGCGTATCTACGAGGGCGCGAGCGAGGTGCAGCGCCTGATCATCGGCCGCGAGACCCTGAGCGCGGCCTGACGCCGCGCGGGCCGTTCCCGGCCTACTGCAGCACCGCCGCGTACAGGCGCGCCACCTCGGCCGTGCCGTCGTTGCCGCCGATCGAGCGCAACGCCTGCAGGCCCTTGGCCTTGGCCTTCGGCGACTGCGCCATCGCCAGCGCGAGCCGCAGCTTGGCGTCGTCCGGGCGCTTCAGGCCGCCCTTGGCGATGCCCTTCTCGATCAGCTCGACCGCCTTGTCGGACTGGCCCATCGACGCGTAGACGGTGCCGACCTTGACCAGGTCGTTGCCGTCCTTCTGCGCTGCCGCTTCGGCGGCGTGCTCGGTGATCGCGGCGGCGCTCTCGCTTTGCGACTTCAGCACCAGGTCCTTCAGGCGCTGGTGGCGCGCCGCCTGCTCGCCGGTGCCGAGCGCCCCGGCGGCGTAGCCCTTGTCGACGATGGCCTTCGCCTCGGTCGGGAAGCCGGCCTGCAGCGCCAGCTGCGCGAGCTCCATGTAGTCGTCGGTCTTGGTCACCAGGCCGTTGGCGAGCTTCAGGCGCCCCACGTCGAGAGCCAGGCGGTCGGCGAAGCCGGGCTTGCGCTGGATGCTCGCGAGGTGCGCGGTCCAGTAGTCCTTCTTGGCGTAGTACAGCACCAGCTTCTCGAGTGCGCTCGAGTACACGCCGTTGTTGTTCAGGCGGCGGGCCGCGTCGGCCAGGCGCAGCAGGTCGTCCTCGCCGGGGCGGCGGCCGTCCTTTTCCGCGGCGGCCACCTGGGCCTGCGCGTCCTTGAAGATCTGCGAATAGTCGCCGCTGGAGCCCTGCAGGTAGGCCGCGAGCTGGTTCAGCGATGCGCTGTTGCCGCCGGCGGCACGCGCCTTGGCGACCCATTCGCTTGCCTTGGCGTTGTTCTTCTGCTGCGAGTAGGCGAAGGCGATCGACTCGGCGATCTGCGCCTGCTCGCCACCCGAGACGCGGCCGTACACCGACTCGAAGGCCGCGATCGCGGTGCCGTTGTCGCCGGCGCGCTGCGCGGCGGCGCCGCGCATGCGGTCGATCATCAACTGCTCGGCCGGCGTCTTGCCGCCAACCGCGTTGGCCTCGTTGGCCTTGGCCAGCGCCTCGCGCGCCTTGCCGGACTTGAGCAGATCGCTCGCCTGCTGCAGCGGCTTGCCCACTTCAGGACGGATGCCCTGGGCCTGGGCAGCGCTCAGCAGGCCAGCGGCGAGCAGGGTGGCGGTGAGGACGCGCAGCGATTTCATCGTCATGGAGAACTCTCGCAAGTGAAACGGGGATCGTTCCAGAGCCGGTAACGATCCCCGCGTGTCGTCGGCCGACAGGCCGTCAGTTCATGAACTGTTCGTTGCCGACCATGCCGATCTTGCTGACGCCCTGGCGCTGGGCGCTGGCCATGATGGCAGCCACGTGCTTGTAGGTCACGAGCTTGTTCGGGCGCAGGTGCACCTCGGGCTGGTCGGCGGTGGGCAGGCGCCCCCACTCGGCGAGCTTGGCGTCGAGCTCTTCCTTGGTGGTCAGCACGCCGTTGACGCCGATCGTGCCGTCGAAGTCGACGTCGATGCGCATCACCTCGGGCAGCTTGGTCGGCTGCACGTTGCTCGGCGTGGGCATGTTCAGCTTGACCGCGTGGGTCTGGATCGGGATCGTGATGATGAACATGATCAGCAGCACCAGCATCACGTCGATCAGCGGCGTGGTGTTGATGTCGACCATCACGTCGTCTTCGCTCGCCGAGCCTACTTGCATGGCCATCGTCGTGGCTCCTTAACGGGTGACGCCGCCGGGCGGCGGTTCGGTGATGAAGCCCACCTTCAGGATGCCGGCGCGCTGGCAGGCCACGATCACGCGGCCGATCGACTCGTAGCGCACTTCCATGTCGCCACGGATGTGCACCTCGGGCTGCGGATCCTTGACCGCTTCGGTCTTCAGTCGCGCGACGAGTTCCTCGGCGTCGCCCAGGCGCTGCAGGCCCCAGTGCACTTCCCCGTCGCGGTTGACCGCCAGCACGATGTTCTCGGGCTTGGTCTGCGTCGGCAGGTTGCGCTCCTTCGGCAGCTCGAGCCTGATGGTCTGGGTGACCACCGGAATCGTGATCAGGAAGATGATCAGCAGCACCAGCATCACGTCCACCAGGGGCGTGGTGTTGATGCTGGAGTTCATCTGGTCTTCGCCGCTGTCGTCGGCGGGACCTACGTTCATCGCCATGGCGATCTCCTTGCGCTAGGCCTCGGGCAAGGGCTTATCGTTTGCCGGCGAGCAGGACGTTCTGCAGGTCGGCGGAGAACGCGCGCACGCGCTCCATCGCGCTCTTGTTGCGGCGGATCAGCCAGTTGTAGCCCATCACCGCGGGCACCGCGACCGCCAGGCCGATGGCCGTCATGATCAGCGCCTCGCCCACCGGCCCGGCCACCTTGTCGATCGAGGCCTGGCCGCTGATGCCGATGGCCGTCAGCGCGTGGTAGATGCCCCAGACCGTGCCGAACAGGCCGACGAACGGGGCGGTGGAGCCCACCGTGGCCAGGAAGGCCAGGCCGTCCTGCAGCCGGTTCTGGATGTTCTCGACCGCGCGGCCGATGCTCATGCTGATCCAGGTGTGCTTGTCGATCGCCGAGGTCATGTCGCCCTCGTGGTGATCCGAGGCCTTCATGCCGGTTTCGGCGATGAAGCGGAAGGCGCTGCCTTCGTCGAGCGCGTCGGCACCCTTCTTGATCGAGCCGGCGCTCCAGAACGCCTCGCCGGCGGCCTTGGCGCTGCGCAGCAGCTTCGATTGCTCGAACAGCTTGGTGAAGATGATGTACCAGCTGCCCATCGACATGATGATCATGAAGATCAGCGTGGTCTTGGCGACGACGTCACCTTGCTTCCACATCGCTTCGAGGCCGTACGGGTTGTCGACGGTCTCCTTGGTCACCGCAGGTGCGGCGGCCGGTGCTGCAGCTTCGGCGGGCTTCGGCGCTTCGGCGGCGGCCGGCGCGGCAGCGGCCGGGGCCGAGGCTTGCGCCAGCGCGCCGGTCGGCAGGGCGACCGTCAGCGTCGCGACGGCCAACGACGCGGCAAGAAAGGGCGCGCGGATGATCTGGGTCAAAGACATGGTTCCTCCGGGAAACGATTGCGCGATTCGATGGGCCGCGCGGCTGCGTGAAACGGGTGATGGGCGGTGGCTCGACGCCGTGACGGGGGCTACTCGAGCCTCCAGACGTACTCGACCGTGGTGGCGGCAGTGACCGGTTGGCCGTTGGCGTCGCGGCCGGCGCGGAAGGCGCAGCCGCTCAGCGAGTTGACCGCGGTGCGATCGAGCAGACGGTGCTCGCGCGACGGGCCGGACGGCTTGACGACTTCAGCGCTTGCCACCTTGCCGCCGGCGTCGATGGTGAACCGGATGGTCGTCGTGCCTTGCGCCTCGGCCTTCAGCGCGGCCGCCGGGTACTCCGGCTTGCACGCCGAGGCGTTGGTCAGCTGCAGCACCGGCGCCACCGCGGTGGGGGCCGGTGCTGCAGCTGACCAA